>JBHEKV010000202.1:0-20984 GCA_041859235.1 Ignavibacteria bacterium
ATTGAATTCAATAATTTTCACTAATTGTCCCAAGGCATTGAATATCCTAATATATCCTTTATCAAATATATTCCTGTTAACCTTCAGTTTGATCGTTGTTGAAGGATTAAACGGATTTGGGTAATTGCCTCCAAGAGAGTATGCTTCAGCGGAAACTGAGATCTCATTATTTGCTTCCGGTGTACCGGTTATAGAGCCATAACTGGTGAATGGCGAAAGTACTCCGTATGCAATACTCAATTGAATGATCTGGTTCTTTAGTGCTATTGCCGCAGGATCAGTTGGATCCAGGGCATAGTACAAAACAAGAAGATATTCAATTTTCTGTTTTGCCCAGATCTTTGTCAAAAACTGGTATCTGGAATCAGCAGAGTCTACTCTGTTGAAACTGTATTGATACGATACAGGATGATTAAAAGCATAACCGCTCAATGTAACGGTAACCTGTCCCGCCTGCAGATATCTTCCTGAAACAATCATTTGCTGTCCTTTATACAGGTTTGGCAATGGAGATGGATATTCTTCAATTACATTAGCGGGTGAAAATGCAATAGTAGGTGAAAGCAGAACCGGATTTCTGATCCTCAGATAGAAATCAGTTATTCTGCTGTACAGCTCATCATTGCCCAAAAATTCAGCCAGTCCGTTATTCTGTGAGCCCATCAATGTTAAAAGCTGAATATTAACATCTGTGCCGATACCGAAACAATACAAGAAAATATTGGTTTCAGTGCTGATTATCAGGTTTTTTATGTGAGCAAGCAATTGAGTTATATTAGTAATACCTGCAGTAGGCTGGCCATCTGTAAAGAATATAATAATGTTAGCAGAGCTGTCATTTGATGCTGAAAACTGCGGAACTGCCAAACTGAACGCGCCTGATATATTTGTCATCCCGCTTGCCTGAAAACCGTTTATGTAAGCTACCGCAGAGTCTTTTGATTGATTGGTATAGTTTACATGTGAATTCCGAAAAGCGTATGCGTAATCTGAAAAATCCACAATATTAAATTTATCACCTTCATTTAGATTATTCACAATGAATCTTGAAGCATCTCTTGCCTGAATTATCTTGTTTCCGCTCATGCTGCCTGAACGGTCCACAATCAGCGTAAACGTCTTCTTAATTACCTGTATAGAGCCCGGGTCAGGTTCCGCAATAAACGTAAAAAATCCTCCGAGTGAATCGGGAAGCTGATTTTGAGGTATCTTTGTGCTGTAACTATATAGACCCAATTGGTTAAGATTCAGTGAATATTTCAGGCTGTAGTTCTGGTTCGCTGCAACTTCAAACAATTCACTTCTTATGTGTGCGGTGTTTCCGTTATTTGAAAACTCTGTTACAGGATGAGTGCTTAGAAGCCGGATGCTGTCAATTGTCCTTGGCGAACTTAAAGTAAAATCAAGAACCTGGCTGTTCAGTATCGCTGACTGAATGAGATGATAATCATTTGGAAAAGTAAAATTAACATTCCCGAAAGAATATGGAAGCAATTTTACATACTTCAATTCTATGATAAGCACGGAGTCTTTTTTCACAGTTTGTGGGATCGTAAAAAAAAGCGGGGTAGAACCTAAATGGGTTCTAAGATTTGCGTTCATATTACCGCCGGGTAAACCGGTATCCTGGGAATTCGGATTGATCTGGGCTATATACCAGGTACCGTTTATTTTCCATCTAAGTCCTATAGCGCTTGCGCCTTCAGGCAGCGGAAAAGCATATTTGATATTTTGATCTGTCCCGAGATTGTTCAGGAAATATTGTGTCCCGGTAACTACCGATACCTGGCTCTCGCAATTTACTGAAACGTTACTTTGTGTAAGTTTAAGGTAAATGCCTGTTGCCGCATTAACTATACTTACGCCGTTTGAATAAGATATATTTACACAGGATATAAGAAGGATGAATGCAGATAAGCCAAAAAGAGTTATTTTTTTCATAAGAAAATCTCCTTTCGATATATACAAATATAATACACAATTTAAAGAATTGTTCTTACAGATAGTTAAATATCTAAAATTTAGGCACTTCAATTTTGCAAAAATGTTCATAATTTTGCATTTTACAAATAAAAACTGTACAAATGCTAATTGAAACAATCCGCCGGGATATGCAGCAGGCAAAGCTTGCAAAAGAAACTGTAAAGGCAAACCTGCTTTCCACGCTATATGCCGAAATTTTTACACAGTCAAAAAACGGCAGCGAAATGACCGAAGATGATGAGCTGAAGATCATCCGTAAGTTTATGAAGAACGCTGATGAAACACTTTCCTTTGATGTTAGTGAAGATGCCAAAGCCAAACTGAACGAAGAGAAGAAGATACTTGAGGCTTACTTGCCCGCACAGCTAAGCAGAGAGAAGATCGATGAGATAGTCACATCATTGCTGGCAGATGGTAAGACAATGAAAGAGATCATGCCTTACTTCAAGGAGAAATATAACGGTCTTTATGACGGCAGAACTGTAAGCGAGATGGTAAAGGCTAAGTCTTCTTAAAAAAATATCATGATATGATACGCATAGCGAAGTATTTATTGTTAAGTTTGTTCATTACGGGATTGACAGCAGCGCAGGATGCTGAAGGCCTTTTTACACAGGGTGAAGAATACTTCGCTCAGGGCAGGTTTGCCGATGCGCATTTCAGCTTTACCAAGTATATTGAATATAATCCCGATAGCGCAAAAGGGTATATTTCCCGCGGCAATACTTTCATTTTTTTGAAGAAGATCAAGGATGCACTCAGCGATTTTGAAAAGGCTATTTCAATTGATCCCAAAAACTATAAGGCATACAGCGGCAGGGGAACGGCATATATTTATATGCAGAATGGTGACGAAGCGCTGAAAAGCTACAATAAAGCGCTTGAGCTGAATCCGAAAGATGTAGTATCTATGAATTCCATTGCTGTAATTTATTATGGTGAAGGCAAAACCTCAGAAGCGCTTGGGTTTTTGGATAATGCTATTAAGATACAGCCTGAGAATGTTGATTCGTATAAGAATCGCGGTTCAATGAGATTGTTTAACGGTGATACAACAGGGGCGCTGGATGATCTAAACAAAGCGGTTGAGCTGGGTCCGAACCGCGTTGATGTTTACAACACCCGCGGCGCAATATTCCGCGAAATGAGCCGCTATGATGAAGCAATCGCCGATTTTGAAAAGGCGCTTCAGCTTGACCAGTTTTCAGCGGAAGCATTATGCAGGATGGGAATAGCTTATTTGTATAAGGGTGACTATGATGCCGCGATAATGAATATTGAGAAGGGCTTGAACATCGATCCTTCTTTAAAAGAAACGATGAGCAAGTATCTTGAAGATGCAAGAGAGAAGAACAGAAAATAATTCATAAATGGAAATAATATTACTTATAGCTGGTGTAATTGTTGGAGCATTGCTGGGTTTCTTTATTGCAAAAAGCAAGCAGTCCGGTTTATCTTCCAGGATCGAAGAGAAAGATAAGGTATTGGCTGAAAAAGATAAACAAATAAACGATGCTAAAGCAGAAACTGAGCATGAAAGAGGAAAAGTAATATCCCTTGGGAATGAACTATCAGCTTCAAAAGCAAATTACGTTAATCTTGAAAAACGGCTTGCTGAACAAAAGGGTGAGCTTGAAGAATTGCAGGCAAAATTCGCTAAAGAATTCGAGAATCTTGCCGGTAAAATACTGGAAGATAAAAGCAGGAAATTCACTGAGCAGAATAAAGAGAATCTTGATACGATCTTAACTCCTTTAAAGGAACGAATTGCAGATTTTGAGAAGAAAGTGAATGATGTGTATATTTCCGAAACAAAAGAGCGCGCAGCGCTGGCTGAGCAGCTTAAATACCTCCACGAGCTCAACAAACAAATGTCTGAAGAAGCTAATAATCTTACAAAAGCCTTAAAAGGTGATACCAAAACACAGGGTAACTGGGGCGAGTATATTCTTGAGAGCATCCTCGAAAAATCCGGACTGGTAAAAGGGCGTGAATTTGTAATTCAGGAAACAATAAAATCAGATGACGGAGCGAATTTGCGGCCGGACGTAATTGTTAACATGCCGGATAACAAAAGTATGGTAATTGATTCTAAGGTTTCTCTTACGGCTTATGAAGCATATTGTTCTGAAGATGATAAAGTTTTAAAAGAAAGATCGCTTAGCGAGCATATCAATTCAATCAGAAGGCATATCAAGGGACTTAGCCCAAAAGATTATCAGAACCTGTACGGCCTTCAAAGCCTCGATTTCGTGCTGATGTTCATTCCAATTGAACCCGCGTTCGCGCTTGCAGTGCAAAATGACGCGGCATTGTTTTATGACGCTTTTGAAAAGAACATAGTAATTGTAAGCCCTTCGACATTGCTTGCAACTTTGCGTACTATTTCAAGCATATGGAAGCAGGAAAAGCAGAACAGGAACGCCCTTGAAATAGCTAAAAAAGGAGGGGAGCTATATGACAAACTTTCCGCATTTGTAGATGACCTGATCGAAGTAGGTACCAGAATGAAGAGGGCGAATGAAAGTTATGAAAGTGCTATGAAGAAACTCTCTGAAGGCAGGGGAAATATAATTAACCGGGCGGAGAATCTCAAAACAATGGGAGCAAAGGCTTCAAAATCAATTGATCCCAGGATCGTTGACCGTTCACTTGATGATAATGATGATCAAAGCGATCTGAGACTTTTACCGTAGTTTTTCTTAAAAATTACTTACATCCCTGCCGAACACAAATGTTTTGAACCAATCGAAAAGAACAAGAATCTTGTTCTTTAGGCTTACCAGCTTTGTAATGTAAACACTCCGCCAGAATATCCATGTGGCAAATCCGCTTCCTTTATACTGGCTGGTGTTGGCTAATGCTTTATGTGAACCAATGTAGGCAAGCATTCCAAGATCTTTGTACTTAAACGGCTTTATCTCTTTTCCTTTTGCAAGCTTATTCAATGATTTACCGAGATACTTACCCTGTCTTTGCGCAGTTTGGGCAGTTACCGGGAATGGTTCATCGGGAATTTCTGTACAATCGCCAATGGCATAAATATTTTGTGAACCGCTGACCTTCAGATAATGATCAATAACAAGTTTATTCTTTTTGTTTTTTTGCAGAGTTGAAGAGCGGATAAGTTCTGTCGCGGTATTTCCCGCTGCCCAGACAAGTAAACCGTAATTGAAATGACTCCCGTCGTTAACGAAAATTTCCTTTTCTGTAACTTTGGTTATGTATGAATTTGTCCTTACATTTATCTTCTGTCTTTTGAATATCTTCATGGTATACTCACTCAGTTTCTCATCAAATGAATTCAGCAGAGTCTTACCGGCCTCTATCAGTATTACTTCTATATCGTTTTCCAGGCCGGGGTACTTTTTCCGCACGTCTTCTTCTATAAAATCGTGCAGTTCCGCTGCGAATTCAACCCCCGTGGGTCCGCCGCCGCAAACCACAAAACTTAAATAACTTTTCTTTTCTTCTTCGGTTATTCCCGGAAGCGACGCATTTTCAAAACAGTCAATCACTTTTATCCTTATTCTTCTTGCGTCAGCAACTTCCCTCAGGAAGTAAGAGTACTTATCAACCCCTTCAATGTTATAAGTATTTGTTACCTCACCAACAGAAATGATGAGAATATCATAGCTTAATGTAAATTCCTTATTGGTGTCGGCATCTATACACTGCAGTTTATTTTGTGTTTCATCAATACTGCTGCAATATGCCTGAATGTATGCTGCATTTTTAATGTTGCGGATAGGTTCAATTATACTCCTGAATTCAATTGTACCTACTGTTGTGCTTGGCAGCAGGCAAGTAAAAAGAAAGTGATTGCGGGGACTGACTATCTTTATATCATATAGGTCACTGTCTAGTTCTTTTAGCGCGCTGAAAGCGCCGAAACCTGTTCCCAATACTACTAATCTGGTTTTCATTTCATTGTTTAATTTATTCTATACAAAAATAGCAAGATTAAAAGTCATAAAAAATGCTGATTTTTAGCGAAAAAGGGAATTAATTTACCCTAAATTTTGTTAAACAGAAACAGAAATGAACCCCTGCTATTAAAAGTCAAACATCTCATCAGCCGGCTGGATTTGATTTTCGAGGCAGATTTATACATTCTAATATGTCAAATTGATCATTATTTTCTATTAAAGCTCAATTTTAATAAGGTAAAAAAAGAAAATGAAATCATACAGGAAAGAATTATGGTTCAATACTAAGGCAAGAAGAGCCTATTTAAATATAACTCCGCAAATTGAAGAGTGTCTTAAGTAAAGCGGAATTAAAGAGGGAATTCTTCTTTGCAACGCGATGCATATAACTGCGAGTGTATTTATTAATGATGATGAACGGGGTTTGCACAGTGATTTTGAAAAATGGCTTGAAAAGCTTGCTCCTGAAAAACCGCATTCACAATACAGTCACAACAATACCGGTGAAGATAATGCTGACGCTCATTTGAAAAGATCCGTAATGGGCAGGGAAGTGGTGGCAGCAATTACCGGCGGAAATCTTGATTTCGGTCCATGGGAACAGGTTTTTTACGGAGAGTTTGACGGGAAGAGGAACAAAAGGGTACTGGTCAAAATAATCGGGGAGTGATTGAGAGTTATCTCCTGGCCTTATAGACTGCTTCTTCAAAAGTGATGACAAACTCGGTACCGCTCACGGGGGCAGTAACCACATCAATGCTTCCGTTCAGCTGCCTGCTTAATAATGTTACAAGCTGTATCCCTAGTGTATCAGATTTCCTGATATCGATACCTTCTGGAACTCCTGTTCCATTATCACTTACTATGAGCTTGTAGAAATTATCTTTATAATGTTTTACCGCAACGGTTATTGTTCCTGCTCTTCCATCCGGAAAGGCGTATTTTACGGCATTTGAAACCAGCTCATTGATAATTAGTCCGCAAGGAATGGCTGTATCAATATTCAGTTTCAGGTCGCCGATATCTATATCAAATCTTACGTTACGCAGTTTGTAACCGTAAGTAGTCTGGAAATTCTCGATGAGATTCCTTGCGTACTCGCCGAAATGAATGAATTCATAATCCTTTGAGTTATATATCTTTGTGTGAACAATCGCCATTGATTGTATCCTGCCGCCGGTTTCTTTCAGTATCTCAAGCATCTTTTCATCTTTAATGTATCTTGATTGAAGCTTTATAAGGCTTGACATAACCTGCAGATTATTTTTAACCCTGTGATGCACTTCCTGAAGCAGCAGTTCTTTTTCTTTCAGAGATTTGGTAACTTCCGAATACAAATAGGAATTTTCAAGCGCAATTGCCGCCTGCGCCCCAATGGTTGTAAGAAGCTCAAGCTGCCCCTGCGTAAATGAATTTTCATAGCTGTAATCCTGGATAGTAATTACGCCAAGGACTTTTTCGCCTGCTATCATCGGAATGGCAATAAGTGATCTGGCTTCGTGTTCATCATGCTCAATACCCATCAGCTTTAAGGTTGCAGGCACATTTTCATTAAGGATGATACCTTTTTTTGTTTTTATAATAAACTCCGTAAATCTGCTGCCAAAGGGGCGGCTTTCAATTTCTTTCCTTTCATTAACAGTGTAATAGAACGGATAAGATATCATGTTAGCAGTTTCGTCATAGAGTGCAAGATATATGTTCTCTCTTGTAAACAGCTTTACAAGCATATTTCCAATATCCTCCAGCAAAACTGCAGGTTCAGCGAGCCTGCTTAAAGTTCTGCCAAAATGATAGATAGCCGAGAGCTCATTGTTCTTTTTTAATATCTCTTCTTCAAACAGCTTCTTTTCGGTAATATCGGTAACAAATCCCTCAGTTGCTTCAAGTTCATCGTTTTCGTTGTAAACTCCGCGGCCCTGTTCCCAAACCCATTTTATTCTTCCGTCGGCGGTACTTATCCTGTAGCTTATCTGGTATGGTTTCTTGTTTGCCAGAGCTTTTGAAATGATCTCCCTCCCGAGCGCTTTGTCAGACTCGTTCACCATCATAGCGTAATACAAAACCTTATTCCTTATCAGTTCATCAGGTTTGTGTCCTGTCAGATCGTAAACCCCCTCGCTGATATACTGAATAGACCATTGGTCGCCTTCTTTGTTTACCCTGTACACATAACCCGGGAGATTGCTGATAAGTGTTGAAAGGAATCGCTGGCTTTCATGGAAATCACGCTCTTTGTTCTTGCTGAAATCAATTTCGATGGAAGTTGATACAAGAGTGGATATTGCAGTAGTAAAATCAATTTCATCACGCTTCCAGTTCCTTTTTTTATCCTGCTCTTCATGGCATATTATCCCGATAATTTCGCCGTCGTAATATATGGGAATATCCATCATTGAGTGAATTCCCCTTGGTTTCAGATAGCTCTCAGTAAGTTCACATGTTAGAGGATCAAATTGTGCGTCATCAGCGGCAATGTATAGTCTGGTTTCTATGGCTCTGAAATATTCGGGATATTCTTCAACTCTTAATGTCGTTTCATTGGCAAATTCGCCGTATTTTTTCAGATAAAGATAGTCGCAATAAATAGATGTTCTGTCCTCGTTAAAGAACCAAATTGAAACACGCTCTATATTGAGAGCATTGGCTACAACATCAAGTACTTTTTTCAGGAAGACGTGAAGGTCGGTCTTGTCCATTCTTTTGAGCTCAAGCAGAACTGCGTGATATTCGGTATGCACTTCTCCCGAACCCAACGGTTCGGCTGTGCTCTCATTTGTAATATTTAAATTGCTTAGATCCAAATGATCTGAATTTTTGCTTTACTTTTCGTTCTGTTTTAACGCATCTTTTAAAACAAAAAAAGAGTGTTATATCAAAATAACACTCTTCTTTTTAAAAGTAAACTGTGTTTTCAGTGATTTTACTTCACCAGGAACATTTTCTTTGTTTCGGTAAATTCACCTGCTGTGAGTCTGTAGAAGTACAATCCGCTGCTGAAATTGGAAGCGTTCCAGTTAAGAATGTAAGTACCTGCGGCTCTTTGCTCATTAACAAGTGTTGCCACTTCTTTGCCCAATACATCGTATATTTTCAGCGAAACATTTGCTTCCCCGGGAATTGAAAATTCTATAGTAGTGGTCGGATTAAACGGATTTGGATAATTCTGGGTCAGCTCAAAATTTTTCGGAACAAGGTAATCATCCACTTTTGGGGTGTTAACCGGCCTTGATTCTTCATCTACAATAAGATCAATTACACCGTCAGCGCTGTAATTAAGCTCTGCGGCTGTTGTTATATCTATCTGGTTAGAAAAACGAAGTATAGTGACCCTGACTTTGAACAGAACCATTTCAACCAATGCCAGAAATTCGTTGTTGTTGCTAAGCCTTGTTTCGGCTTTATCAAGCCTGTGAATCAGCTGGTTACCCTGAACCTGCGATATCTTCTCATCCGCAATAAGATCTATAACGCCGTTGGATAAATTTCCAATCGTACCAATAGCATCTGGTGCCTGTGTTTTAAAATTGAAATATCCTGAAGGCTCGCTCCATCCCTGGTTGGAACAGGCAAAAACTCTCCAGTAATATCTGGTGTTTACTTCAGTATTTTCAAGAGGTATCTCAAAATGAGAGGTAGGTGCATTACAGGTCCCTTCAAATTTATCAGGACTTGTAGTATCAGTATATACTTCAACCCTGTAGCAATCAGCTCCCGGTACATCAGCCCAATCAAGAATGACCGGCGTGATAACGACATCAACATCCTTGGGTGGTTCAACCAGTATTGGTGATGATGGCTGCGCAGCTACGCTTATGGTTATAGTAAATAGTAGCGCAAAGAAAAACAGTAAATTCTTTTTCATGCTGTTAATGTTTAAATTTATCCCCTACTTGTTCCTAATATAATTATAAATGTTCATAAATCAAGCATAAATATCAAAAAAATCTAACGAAAAAACGTGATTTTCTACGGTTTTTCCGGCACATATCCTTCCGGCATTCTGTAATTATCCGAAAAAAAGTATTCATCTGCCTTTTGCTCAAACACCTGGTCTGCCATCGGACTGGTGAGATCAAGCCTGTATTCATTGATCACCATTTTAAAATGTTCCAGAAATTCCTGCCAGGCCTGCTTTGAGACATTCTCAAATATACGCTGTCCAAGTTCATTTGGCAAAGGGGGAGAGGCCAAACCCGGAAGCTCAACTCCTAACTTGATACACTTTACAATTCTTTCGCTCATGTTTTGTAATCTTTATTTAACCAAATATGTCAAATTTTGATAATATTTAATATGGAAATATTTGTATAGATTACGAAGTACAATTCATCGGATGACTTCAAGTCATCCCATGAATACAAGTCCCGGATGAACATAAAAAGGGATAATTTTGTAAATTAAATTTCAATAATTTTATAACGATTTTTGTTTTCAATGAAGCTAGTTCTTATAATTTTAATTCTAGGATCAATTACACAAATGACGAAATCAAGATCAGTTTTACCCGGCAAGAACATTCCGGTTGAGTACACTCTTTCTATGCCTGAACCTTCATCACACTTTTTTCATGTTAAGATAGAGTTAAAAAATATTTCTGTTTCTCAAAAAAATATAGAGCTCAAAATGCCTGCATGGCGCTCTGGGAGATATTTTATATTTGATTTTTCTGGCGGTGTGCAGGAATTCACTGCCGTAAACGAAAAAGGAAAATCACTGAAATGGGTAATGACCGATAAATCAACCTGGCTTATCGAAAGAAGCGGAAGCTCTGTAATTGTAAATTATAAAGTATTCGCTAATGATTTTCTTTCACGTACAAGGGGACTTGAGGCTGACCACGCATTCGTAAATAATCTTGCCGTATTTATGTTTGCGCCAAAGTTTTACAATAAACCCTTAACACTGAAGGTTATTCCTTATGATAACTGGCACGTAACAACAGGTATGGATAACTATAACGATGAGCCAAATACTTTTTATGCGCCCAATTATGATTACTTTGCTGATTGCCCGCTTGAAATAGGTACACAAAAAGATTTCAGCTTTGATGTAAGGGGAATAAAACACACCATCAGTTTTCAGGGGGATGCGAATTACAATAAAGAAAGACTGATCAAAGATTTTACCACTATTATAGAAAAGAACTTTGACTTTTGGGGAAGTGTGCCGTATAAGCATTACACTTTTATAGTGCACTGCACGCCGCAAAGCGGCGGAGGTACCGAGCATATTAATTCCACAGTAGTTGGGGTAAAACCCCAGGCATTTGATTCCGAAGCGGGGTATGAATCATTTCTGCGGCTCATTTCACATGAATTTTTCCATACATGGAATGTGAAACAACTTAAACCTGCAGGTTTAACGCCGTATGACTGGACAAAAGAAAACTATACATCTGAGCTGTGGATAGCCGAAGGCGGCACAAGTTATTATGACGGACTTATGCTTGTGCGAACAGGGCAAATGAGCGTGGAGAATTTCTACAAGGAAATATCAAACGGTGTTGATGATGAACGGCGCAGGCCAGGCAATAAAATTCAGCCAGTAGCTCAATCAAGTTTTGAGGCATGGGTAAAATTCTGGAAACGCTCGGCAAATTCGTATAACTCGGAATCTGATTACTACACCAAAGGCTCACATGTATGCATTGTGCTGGATATGGAAATTCGCAATTCATCCAAAAATGAATATTCACTCGACGATGTATTCCGCTATATGTTCAAAAAATTCCCTTTGGATGTAAAAGGTTACACCAATGATGATTTCCGCAAAGCCTGCGAAAGATTCGCCGGAAAATCACTTAAGCAGTTCTTTGATGATTACGTTTACGGCGTAAAGCCAATTGAATGGGAAAAGTATCTGGGTTATGCGGGACTCGTGCTGACGCACAGCGATTCAGTTATTACACCAATTGTCGGACTCAAGTGCTCGAAAAATGAAAATAAAATTGTAGTTGAAGAAGTTATCGCCGGTTCATCCGCTGAAAAAGCAGGTCTGCAAAGCGGTGATGAGATAATTGCTGTAGATGGCAGCCGTTTAAGCTACGAGGATGCGGAAAAGAGAATAAAAGAGCTGAAGATCGGAGATAAAATTACTTTGACAGTTTTCAGGAATAACAGGCTGACTGAAGCGAAACTAAGCATGGACGAAATAAAGCTCTCAAATTATAAAATTGAGCTTACCCAATCTCCAACCGCTTTGCAGAAGAAGATTTATGAAAAGTGGCTGGAAGTTAAGTAGAATAATGAAGTTAAAGATAGTTTTATTCATAAAGACGTCCATATGGGACGTTTTTTTTATGAAGAATAATCAGTGTTCCCAAACCGGAGTTTGGGAACGAGTGAAGCTTGTTGATCCAACCTCACCTTTTTAATACCCGTTGTTAGTGTTTTTCACCAACAACAAAAAATTCACTAATCCAATCTTTCTTTATTACTTCCAGTCCAGTTCAGTAATCCGGTGCGGACCTGTTCGCTTAACTGAGTCCAGTTAAAGCGGGTTGGATTGTATTCATCGCCAAACAATACATACTGCATTGCAGTATTGTTATCCCGTACATCAACAATTACAGTGTATCGTTCCATTTTAGGGTCAATTCCAAGGTCATCCTGCAGCTTCACGAATATCGGGTCATCATCTGCATCAGCAAGTACACGGAAGTACTTTGAGGTTTTAAGGTCTTTTGTGTTTTTTGTAATTTTTGTACCAGAACAACCCAGAAGTGAAAAGGCAAAAGTCATCCCGCAAATCATAAGTACGGGACCGCTGGAAAGCGCGGAAAATAAAAAAAAAGATATTATCTTCATGAAAAAATCCCCTCTTTATGTTAAAACCTTTCCGGTCATTAGACCAGAAAGGTTAGTTATTTCTAAAATTATCAACTATAAAACTATAAACTGTCAACTGTCAACTACCAACTATTCATTGATTAACTTCTCAATAATATCAGTAGTCTTAATGCCATCTGCTTCGGCGTTGAAGTTTGTAATGAGTCTGTGCCTTAAAACCGGCTTTGCAACCTTCTTCACATCATCAATTTCAGGTGAGAATCTGCCGCTGAGTATAGCATTTGTTTTGGCACCTAATATAAGGTACTGCGATGCCCTTGGTCCAGCGCCCCATTCAAGCCAGTCCTTAATATACTTCTGTGTGTTTGCTCCTGCGGGTCTGGTTCTGTTCACAAGATTCACAGTATAGTCAATTACATTATCAGCAACCGGTACGCGTTTAACCAGATCCTGAAGCATTATTATCTCATCTTTCTTAAGTACAATATTCAGCTTAGGCGCGTACATGCTTGTGGTATATTTGATAATATCCATTTCTTCGCTAACGGTCGGATAGTCAAGCCAGATATTGAACATAAACCTGTCAAGCTGCGCCTCAGGCAGAGGATAGGTTCCTTCATGCTCAATTGGATTCTGTGTAGCAAGTACAAAGAATGGTTCATCCAATGTATAAGTGTTGCCTGCCGCTGTTACTTTATGCTCCTGCATCGCTTCAAGCAGGGCTGATTGGGTCTTTGGCGGTGTACGGTTTATTTCATCTGCCAAAACCATGTTAGCGAAAACCGGTCCGTGTATGAACTTAAATCGTTTTGAGCCGGATGAACGGTCATCTTCCAATATCTCAGTGCCCACAATATCACTTGGCATAAGGTCAGGGGTAAACTGCACCCTTGAAAATTTTAGTTCAAGCACATCAGCAAGCGTTTTTACCAAAAGGGTTTTCGCAAGTCCGGGTACGCCCACAAGCAGGCAATGTCCGCGGCTTAAGATAGCGATTATTATCTGGTCAATAACTGCATCCTGTCCAACAATGACCTTTGCTACTTCTTTTTTCAGTTCTGTATATTTGCTGTTGAGATATTTCACCATCTCAACGTCATTCATAGCTGAATTTCCGTTTGTGCTTACGGGAGGCTTTTTTGTAACAGTTTTATTTTCTTCCATTTAAAATTTATTTTCGGTAAAATCCAAATTTGATTTTTTAGAGATTATCTTCCTCTATACATTGATCAATTATTGCTCATTGTTCATTGACCATGGTTATTTGATCTGATTTCCATCCGCATCAAAAACAAGTACTTCTCCAAACTTTGCAAGCTTATCTTTCACCGCGCCGGCATCACCTGATACTACTATTGTGATGTTTTCAGGGTGAATATATTTCTTTGCTGCATCAAGTATATCCTGCTTTGTTAAAGCATTAATAGCGCTGATGTATTTACTGTAATAATCCTTAGGCAGATTATATAGTTTCAGGTTGATAACACGTGATGCAACAGCGTTCGCTGTTTCAAGCTGCAGCGGGAAGACACCCGTCATGTAATTCTTAACCGTTTCAAGTTCTTCATCTGTTACTTCTTCTGTAATAATGCGTTTAAGCTCTTCCAGGATCAATGAAACGGATGTATCAGTTACTTCATTTCTTACGTCAGTATCGACCGAAAAATCGCCGGAATAAAGATGCGGATTGAAGTAACTCCGCGCACCATAAGTAAAACCATGCTTTTCGCGGAGATTATAGTTAATTCTTGAGCCAAAATACCCGCCCAAAATTGTATTCATTATTGTTACTGCAATATAGTCCGGATTGTTCCTTGAAATTCCCAGATGTCCGACCCTCAAATTGGATTGAACCGCACCGGGTTTATTAATTACATACACATTCTTAATTCCGGTTGTTTCGCTATACTTAAATGAATTTACCCTGTTCATTCCGTCCTTTGGCAAATTGCTGAATTTTTCTTCAGTAATTTTAAGAGCTTCTTCTTTTGTAATATTGCCAACAAATGCTATTATCAGGTTACCGGAGTAATAGTTCATTTTGTAGAATTCCTTAAGGTCTTCATTTGTGATATTTTTCACTGTTACTTCAGTGCCTTCAGCGGGATTTGAATAGGGAAGCTCGCCATAAACAATTTTGTTAAATTTCTTATCGCTTAAATGCCCTGCATCATCTTTGCTCTGAAGTATTGACGAGAGTCTCTGCTCCTTAACCCTTGCAAGTTCATCCTCGGCAAAAACCGGATTCTGCGCGACATCACTTAAAATATCAATTCCCGTATTCAGATGCTTTTTAAGCACTGAAAGTGATATGTAACTTCCGTCCCAGTCACTGCCTGCATTTATGCTGCCTCCGACAAAATCAATTTCTTCTGCAATTTCTGTTGCTGAGCGATTTATTGTGCCTTTAGTCAGCATTTCAGCAGTAATAGAAGCGAGTCCGAATTTATCTCCATCGTAAAAAGAACCGGCATCCTTAAATACCATTCTTACTGATACTGCGGGTATTTTATTGTTTTCAATAACCAGTACATTGATTCCGCTTGGCAGGGTAGTATCAAAATAATCAGGGAACTGCACGTCTTTCGGCGGTCCCGGTTTCGGGGGCTTGGTTCTGTCCAATACGTCATCCTGAGCTTTTATATTGTTTGCCATAAATATAATTAAAAGTAAATAAAAAGTTATTTTTAGTTTGTGTTCCATTCTTTGTGCTCTGCTCTAGTCAGTTTCCGTCTCCGCATTTCCGGGTTTTGGAATATAATTGAGAATAACCCTTCCTGCGTTCTTTAAATATTTTTCCGCGGCATAGTGAATATCTTCAAGCGTAACAGAGTTGTATCTGTCAATATTAGTGTTTATCATACCCGGGTCATTATAGAACGTTTTATAATGAGAAAGCATATCCGCTTTTGCGAGATTAGTCTGTACTCTGTATGCATGCCTGGTTTCAATCCTGTTCTTGATCTTATCCAGCTCTCTTTGTGTAATTAGGCCATTTGAAGCATCGCTGAAGATCTTGTCAATTTCATGCTGAACTTCTTCTATTGTAACATCAGGCATCAATATTGCGTAAAACTGCAGCAGGCTTGAGTATTCTCTTCCTTCAACCCAGCAGCCTACATCAGAAACCAGCTGCTTTTTGTAAACCAGCTCATTGTAAAGCCTTGAGCTGTCGCCGGTTGAAAGAATATCTGTTAAAATATCAAACGCAAAATATTCATCTGAATTTTCCTTCGGGATCTTATACGCTCCGAATATTCCCGGAAGTTGAACGTCATCGTAGATTATCCTGATAATTTCTTCCTTTAGCGGATTGTCTGCGAACTCCGCTTCTTTACTAAGCTCACGATCTCCTTTACTGCCGGCCGGTATGTTTCCGAAATATTTTTCTATGAGCATCAGGGTACTTTCTGTTTCAAAGTCACCGGCAATTGTCAGCACTGCATTGTTGGGCACATAAAATTTCTCATAAAAATCTCTGATATCTTCAATTGTCGCTTTCTTAAGGTCTTTCACGTCTCCTATGGTATCCCACCCGTAGCTGTTATTTCCATAAAGAAGAGGTGCTAATTTAAGACTAACGCTGCCGTACGGCCTGTTATCGAAAACCTGTTTCTTCTCTTCTATAACAACCCCTTTTTGTATCTTAAGGCTTTCTTCGGTGACCGAAAATTCAAGCATCCTGTCTGATTCAAGCCAAAGCCCGAACTCCAGCTCATTTGCGGGAACAAGCAGGTAATAATTGGTTTTATCTTCTGTAGTATATGCGTTGTTTTCGCAGCCTTTTTGCAGTGAGAGCCTGTCGTAGTCTCCCGGTGCAATGTTCTTCGAGCCTTCAAACATAAGATGTTCAAACAAATGCGCGTACCCGCGCTTATCTTTATCTTCATTCTTTGAACCCACATGGTAACAAAGATTTATTGCAGCTGAAGGTATGGTCTTATCCTGAGTTAATACTACTCTCAGTCCGTTTGAAAGAAGATGCTCTGTAAACTGAACTTTGTTTGTTATAATATCTTTCCCCAAATTAAGTTTGTGCCAGCCCTTATCATTTTGTTCAACTGTCTTCAATGCTTATTAATTTACTTTTCCGTTCTTAGGCAGATAAGTCAAAACCACCCTGTTATCTTTAGTTAGATACTTTTTTGCTGCTTTCATTATATCTTCTTTTGTGACAGCCAGGTATTCATCGACCATTGTATTTACAAGACCCGTGTTTTTATGGAAAGTCCAGTAAGATGCCAGTGCATCTGCCTTGCCCATAATTGTCTGCATACTGCTGATATAGTCATTTTCAATGGAATTCTTGGCTTTTTCAAGCTCTTTATCTGTTACCGGCGCTGTTCCAAAGCTATCCGCAATACGGGTAATATCGGCAATTAATGAATCAGCATTTGTATTCTTAAATGCAGTGGCGGTAATAATGAACATACCCCCAATTTCATTATCCCAGATGAATGAACCAGCTGACTTAGCTGACTTCTTATCATATACAATATCACTGTAAAGCCTTGAGCTTCTGCCGTCTCCCATTATCATTGAAAGAATTTCAAGTTCCTGGATGTCTTTACTGGTCGTTCCGGGAATTTTGTAGCCGATGTATACAGCCGGCAGCTGTACATTGTCATAAATAATATCCTTTACTTCGCCCTGGTTATAAATAATTTCTGTGTATTTTTTCTTTTTCGTATTAGCCGGTTTAAGATCTCCGAAGTATTTTTCGGCGAGTCGTCGGGCGTTATCATATTCTATATCACCTGAAATTACAAGAACAGCATTATCGGGTGAGTAATATTTCCTGTAGAACTCCTGTGCGTAATTCAGGTCAGCGCTGTTGAGGTCCTCCATTGAACCTATTGGTATCCATTCATAGGTTTGCCCTTTGAATAATCTTTTCATCATCTCGCCCCATCTTGAACCGTACGGAACGTTATCGTATCTCTGACGCTTCTCTTCTTTAACAACTTCACGCTGGTTATCAAAGTTTTCCTGGGTTACCTGCAATGTTGACATACGGTCTGATTCAAGCCATAATAATAACTCAAGCTGATTGCTGGGGGCAGTTTCAAAATAATTTGTCCTGTCCTGGTTGGTTGTGCCGTTCAGAGTCCCGCCGGCATTTTGTATATAATTAAAATGTTCAGTCTTCTTTACATTTCCTGAACCCTGGAACATCATGTGTTCAAACAAATGCGCGAATCCTGTTCTTCCGGGGTCTTCATCCTTTGCGCCAACATGATACCAGATATCAACGCTTACGATCGGATTGGAATTATCTTTGTGAAGTATTACGTGTAAACCGTTGGAAAGATCAAATTCTTCAAAATCAATTTTGGCAGTTTGTGTGCTAAGCTCAGCGGTTGGTATTAACATTATATAAGTTATAATTGTTAAGAATTTTAACATTTTTTGAATAATTTTTGGGTAATTAAGTAAAATAACTATGAGTATCTTAATAAAAAAGCTAAAAAAATGAATAATTTTTAAATAAATTGTTTTGTATATTTGTAATGTAAATGTATATATTATATATAGTAATCCATCTTACGGGTATGATCAATAATGTTATTTCTCAATTAATAATTCCACCAGCTGTTATGCTTAACTTCCAACGGCATAATATTTACATTAGATGTTCCTGACTTGAAGAAAGAGTATTTTTATATTTCGAACATGCTGAGTATGTCAAGGTTTCTGCTCCTTGCCGTATGTATTTACTTTCTGCTTGGTGATAACTATTTGATGACATGTTTTTTGATCATTTTGATTTGGGTAAGCGATCTGCTTGACGGTTATTTCGCCAGGAGCAGAAATGAGATATCTGAACTGGGAAAAATTATTGACCCGCTCGCGGACAAATTAACAGTGATCAGTCTGGTAATTATCCTACTTCTCAAGGGAATAATTCCTACGTGGTATGTAATTATCACTATTTCACGTGATGCGCTGATACTGCTTGGAGGGCTATATTTAAACTATAAAAAGAACACTGTATTACAATCAAATTGGCTTGGTAAGATAACTGTTTTTACAATTGGCGGGACGATTTTTTTTGCAATATTTGCAAATGGCGCTAAATTGGGACAATTTGGGAATTACCTTACCTATCATAATGAAATTACGGAACTTTTATATACTGTTTTGCTATTTAGTTCTATAGTGCTGGCAATTTTATCGTTATTATCATATTTACAAAGATTTATTCAAAATAAATAATTTTTAAACATTAATTGGAGAGGGATATGGAATCAACAACGGAAAAGAAGATTCGCGTGAGAACACTAACCAAGAAGGATATCGAAATTAAGCTGGCTAAAAAGTTTGAAGGCAGAAAAATTTCTGAAAAGGCTGCCGTTGACGCTTTGTTCGACAGCATCAGGGAACTGCTTATGACAGCTAGTCCTGATCTCAGGATCGAGATCCGTGATTTTGGCGTTTTTGAAGTTAAGACAACCAAGCCAAAACCTAAAGCGCGCAATCTTAAAACCGGTGAATTTGTGTACGTTCCCGCAAGGAAAAAAATGCACTTTAAACCGGGCAAATTACTTAAGGAATTCCTTAAAAAACCTTTAGCCTGATTATTATACATAGTGACGGGTGAATTTTCAAACTACAAGAGTTTTTTTAAAAAAGCTTTTGTAGTTTGAACTTTTTATTGTATTGGCGTAAAAAATAAAATGCATTTTGTCGTTTTGCTTAAGTATATTTGTTCTCTCAAATTATGTAATTGCAGATAGCTATGGCTAAAATAATGGGAATAGATCACGGAGCAGTCAGAATTGGAATTGCCGTATCAGATGAATCTTCCTCAATAGCATTCGGCAGGGAGATCATTCTGAACAACAAAGATGTTTTTGAAAGGATCAAAAAATTCATTTCGGATGAACATATTACGCAGATAGTTATAGGTTACCCGCTTACGCTTAAAGGTGAAAGATCTGAACAGACAATTGCTGTTGAGAGATTTGAAACAGATTTAAAGAAATCGCTTTCAAAACCCCCTTTTAATAATATCACAATAATACGCTGGGATGAACGTTTTACTTCCAAAATGGCTGGCGATTCTATGCTTGAATCCGGAATGAAAAGAAAGAAAAGACAGCAAAAAGGGAATATTGATATTATTTCCGCATCTCTGATGCTTCAAAGCTACCTTGACAGCAGAAAAAATACGCTTTCCGGTATTACCAAATAAGTTCAGTCCACCGAATCCTAACAATGAATATTGTAAAAAATACAAGATTATCTTTATATGAACTTAACGAGCTTATAGAAGGCGGAGAGAATCAGAATGTCGAATTCAAACGTAAGTTTACCGAGCCCGAAAAGATAGCAAAAGAAATGCTGGCATTCGCAAACACTCACGGCGGGCGCATATTGTTTGGTATTGATGATGATAAATCGGTGGTTGGAGTTGAAAGCGAAAAAGGGGAGATAGAATACATTGATCTTGCAGCAAGATTTTTTTGTGAACCTGAGCTAATCTACTCAGTCGATATTATGCACATCTACAGGAAAGATGTTATAATAGTGAACATTCCCGAGAGCTTTCAAAAGCCTCATAGACTTATTGAAAACGGGAAGACAGATGATGATGAAACCAAGGTCTATATAAGAGTCAAAGATAGATCCGTACAGGCATCGAAAGAAACTATTAAAGTTCTAAAAAAACTCAGGCAGGATGCACCGCCGCAAATAATAAATCTGGGTGATAAGGAAAAAGCCCTGATAGAATATCTGCACTCCCACGATAGAGTTACCCTCAAAGAATTCCGCGAATTCCTTAATCTTTCCAACCGCCGGGCAAGCCGGATATTGGTTAACCTTGTAAGAGCCGATATCATCAGGCTTCACAACCACGAAAAAGAAGATTTTTACACCCTGAAGTAGTCTGGAAAGTAATTCTCAAAATTGCTTTTTATTAAATAAACAATTTAGCTATATTTGAAGCAGTAACAGGGGTGCTTTCCAATAGGGAGGCTGAGATCAAACCCTTGTCACATTGTAAAAAATGTGACTGAAACCTGATCCGGGTAATGCCGGCGTAGGAAAACAGAATAAAACCGTTTATCCTGTATCTGATTCCTGCGTTAAAGGAAGAAAGAAATAAGGTAAACGGTTTTTTAACACCCTGAGCTAAGTGAAGGGTCTATATACTGATAATAGATAATCAAAAATAAAACCTGTAAGGGTTTAATAGCGGAGTAAAAATGAAACAAGCAAATTCAAACGGAAACGGTATTCATACAAACGGCAATGGTACCAATGGCGCAAAGGTAAA
>JBHEKV010000237.1:0-4048 GCA_041859235.1 Ignavibacteria bacterium
ATTGATGACCCTATGAAATTTGCCGAAACTCTAACTGCAGACCTGCAGTCAGTCAGCAAAGATAAACACATTAGGGTAAGATTCTCACCTGAAGACGCGAAGCGGCTAATGGAACAGGAAAAAAACGGCAGGGACCAGGATGATGAGAAACACTGGAATGAAATGATGAAGAAGGAAAACTACGGTTTTAAAAAGGTTGAAAGACTGCCGGGCAATATTGGTTACGTCGATTTCAGGAATTTCGCTTCACCTGATTACTCAAAAGAGACAGTTGCTTCAGTTATGAAGTTTCTTGAAAACACCGATGCCATAATATTTGACCTTCGCTTAAATGGCGGCGGTGACCCCGCCGGTGTTCAGTTAATTTGCAGCTATTTATTTACTGAAACACCGGTTCACTTAAACGATCTGTATTACAGACCCACAGATGAGACCAAGGAATATTGGACACTGCGCAAAATTGACGGTAAAAGAATGCCTGATGTACCGGTTTACGTGCTGACAAGCAAATTTACATTTTCAGGTGCAGAAGAGTTTTCGTATAACCTGAAAAACCTTAAACGTGCAACAATTGTTGGTGAAACAACCGGCGGCGGTGCTCATCCCGGCGGAGTAAAAGCAATAAACAGTGGTTTTGCGATATTTGTACCAACCGGAAGAGCGATAAGTCCGATAACCAAAACCAATTGGGAAGGCGTTGGTGTAGCTCCCGATGTGAACATTAAATCAGAGCTTGCCCTGGAGCAGGCACAGATACTGGCATTACAAAAGCTTGCTGAGAAGTCTAAAGATGAGCAGCAGGTTAATACATACAGGTGGATGGTTGAATCATTAAATGCCGTATTAAATGCTCCTGCAGTAGATGAAAACACATTGAAGAACTATGCAGGTACATATGACGACAGGACTATCACATATGAAGCAGGCAGGCTTTATTACCAGCGCAAAGGAAGACAGAAATACGCAATGATACCAATGTCAGAAGATACGTTCATGTTCAAAGATCTCGAGTATTTCAGGCTTAAGTTCGTAAAGGATGCTCTTGGGAATGCAATTGAAGTGAATGGATTGTATGATGATGGTCATCAGGATAGATCTAAGAGAACGAATTAGAAGTTTTTGCGTCGGGTCGCGAGACCCGACGCCACCGAAAAGTGTCATGCAGCCGACCCTGAAATAACTGCCTGAGTTAGTCAGGAGTTCAGGGTGATACAGCGAAGTTCACTTCCTCTTTTCCATACTTATCTGTTTACCAAGCTGAGAGATCTTCTTCCATTTTTTCTTTTCTTCAAGCTGTGCTTTTTTATCCTGTTTACGCTCAAAGTAGCTTACTTCATTCAGCAGTTTTTTATAGCTTTTTAGTCTTGCCTCATCAAGCTCACCTTTTTCGATTGCTTTTTTTACGGCGCAGCCGGGCTCGGATTCATGCTTACAATCCGAAAACTTGCACTCAACAACCAGCTTTTCGATATCTTCGAAGAGTTCGCTTAAACCCTCGCCGCCTTCCCACATCTGAATTTCCCGCATACCGGGAGTGTCTATTATGAGTCCCCCGCCCGGCACAAGTGTAAGCTCACGGTGAGTTGTTGTATGCCTGCCTTTATCTTTGTACAATCCAATTTCGCTTACTTCCATCTTTTCCCAGTCAAGCATACTGTTAATTAAGGTTGATTTTCCCACACCAGATGAACCTATGACCGCAATGGTCTGGTTACCTTCGAAGTATTTCAGCAATCCATCAATTCCCGCTTTCTGCAAAGCGCTTACAATATGAACATCAATGCCCTGGAAACGCTGCTGTACTTCAACCAGTTTAGCGAATACATCTTCGCACAGATCAGCTTTGCTGAGAAGTATCACGGGCTTAACATTGTTATCCCAAGCCAAAGCCATATAACGCTCCATACGCCGCATGTTGAGATCCTGGTTCAACGAACTGATTATGAACACAGTATCAACATTAGCGGCTACAATTTGCTCTTCTGTGGTTGAGCCTGCCTTTTTCCTGGAAAATTTCGTTTTACGAGGCAGTACTTCTGTAATAAAAGCCTTGTTTTCTGAGGGTATGTGTTTAAAAACAACCCAGTCGCCTACCGCAGGCAGTAAATTGGAATCATCAGTGCTGTAAAACAGCTTACCTGATTTTTCCGCGGTAAGCTCACCAAACTCAGAATAAAGCTCGTAATAATTCCTGTGTTCAACAGCAACCCTGGCGGCATGCAATCCATTTGAAGCATATTCTGAGAAATATGCTTCAAAAAAATCATTCCACCCGTAATTTTTTAGTGTATTAGTGTTTATCAATATTACAAATTTAAGTAGTTTTTAATAAAATCACTTGTTAATTTAAATTCACAGCCATACTTAAAGGGTTTAAATCCGAATTCTTCATTTATCCTGTACATGTGAGTGTTCCATGGCATTGTATCAGTTTCAATGTTTGTAAAATCAGGATTTTCTTCCAGCAGTTTTAGATACATTTTTGTCTTCAAATATTTTGCGAAACCTTTGCCCCTGTGAGTCCTGGCTACGGCAGTGAACCCGCCGCTATGCCTTATGGTTTCTTTGTTATTCTTATCAACATACAGTGAGCAGTACGCGGCAATTTCATTTTCGGGGGTTAAAAGCATATACATCTGCATCTTAGCTCCGGAAAGTTTTTCTGAGTTATCCCTCAACTTCCAGTCCTCTTTTTCCATACGTTTTCTGTTCTGCTTAACCGGATTTAAGTTTCTGTAATCATCAAGAATATCGTACATTAACACTGTAAAGTTATCATAAAGATCTTCGGGCAACTCTTCATAAAACATCAGTCTATAGCCCGTGATATCGCCGGAAGAAATTATACTGTTATATAAATCTGTATCCATATCACTTCTGTTAACTCTTGTGTTTATCATCTCTTCATGTATTTCGGCATTAATACCTTTTAGCGCCGTAATTTTCCTGTTTTCAAAGGTCCAATGATTAATAACCTTAAGATCATGTTTTGTCATGTATTCATATGCTTTGCCAAGCATTATTTTCAACAGATCATGGCTTATCGCATCAGAGTCAGCTTCAAAGTTGAAACTTGCCAGGCAGTTATCCAATGTGTATCCAACCCACCCAACGGGAACGTCATCACAGAAGATTGCGTGCTGCTCAAATGATTTACCCTTGTATGCTTCATAATATTTGAACCATTCTTTGCTCATTTCCGCGGCGGTTTGATCCGGATTGAAAATTTCAGGGTAATATTTCCTGCGGATATCCTGTATCATCCGGAAATACTTTTGCCACTCTTCGGCTGAAAGTTCATTCAGCTTGATCGTTTCTATCTTAATTTCTGTTATGTTACCCAAAAATTACAATTCTAATTTATAAACAAATTCACCCTCTTCAAATCTGCCTGTATCTTCGAATCCAAATGATTCATAAAGCTTTTTAGCCGTATCATTACCGGGAACAAAGCTTAAAAATATTTCCTTCGTATAATTCCGGCTTTTTATATGTTCAACTACTGCCTGCAATATTTCCCTGCCATAACCGTTTCCCTGGAATCTTTCATCGATCATCATTCTGATTATCCAGAGACTACTATCATCTTCATCAATACCGTACATAACAAAACCAACCGGTTCTTCGCCGGCGTATGCCGCCAGGCATACCCATGATGGATAGAATTTTGACTGCGCTACCGATAATGCATTAGGCGCAACAAAATCCTCCTGGCCGGGTTTTACTTTCAGCGCAGCAATTTTTCTCAGATTTTCCGCGGTTACTTCTTTTAATTCAATTTTCATTTATTAAACTTCAGCTTTTTAAATATACAGCACAAACAGGAATGTCTATGCTGCTGTCATTTCGTTTATTTTTTCAAAATCAATATCTGATCACTTGATTTATTGCTTAATTCATCACGGTTAAAACTGCCGTAAATATTTTCAATCGTAAATTTTGTACGCCCAACCAGATTTTCAAGCTCATACCTGAAGTAATACCTTAATGGAGTAGAAAATGTATCGGTTTTTTCAAGGCCGCCTTCTTCCCAGATGAACTTGAATTT
>JBHEKV010000083.1:0-23886 GCA_041859235.1 Ignavibacteria bacterium
AACTGGAGTTTTGGCGATTATTTCAAGAAAGAAGCTATTGCCTGGAGCTGGGAGTTTCTGACCGAAGTATTGAAACTGGATAAAGACCGTTTGTATGTCACCATTTTTGAAGGCAACGAAGCGGAAAATATACCGAAAGACGATGAAGCCTACCAAGAATGGAAAAAAGTAATTGCGGAAGATCGCATTCTACTTGGCAACAAGAAAGATAATTTCTGGGAAATGGGCGATACCGGTCCCTGCGGTCCCTGCAGTGAAATACATTACGATTTCACTCCAAACGGATGCAAGGGCAGCGATGTAAACGCCGATAACCCCGATGTAATGGAAATATGGAACCTCGTGTTCATTCAGTACAACCGAGATAATACCGGTAAGCTGCACGACCTGCCGCAAAAGCACGTTGATACGGGCATGGGCTTTGAGCGTATGGTAAGGGTATTGCAAAATAAATCATCCAATTACCTTACTGATGTATTCCTGCCATTGGTAAATGAGCTTATCAACATTACTGGCAAAGAGTATTCCGGAAAGTTTGAAGCGCCGATGAATGTAATTGCTGACCATGTGCGCACACTTACATTTGCAATAGGTGATGGCGCTATTCCAAGCAACGAGGGTAGGGGATATGTACTCCGCCGCGTACTCAGGCGCGCTGCGCGCTACGGCAGGAATCTGGATATGCGAACTCCGTTTATTTATAAATTAGTTGATACTGTTGTTGATACAATGGGTCATGTTTTCCCTGAAATAGTTGAAAAGCGTGAGTTCATTAAAGAAGTGATAAAAGGTGAAGAAGAAAGTTTTAATGTTACTCTTGATAAGGGCCTGGCTTTGTTTAACGAAGAAGTAGAGAGAATGAAATCTGCAGGCGAAACCACTTTCAGCGGAGATGTGGCATTCAAACTGCATGATACTTATGGTTTCCCTGTTGATCTTACCCAGCTTATGGCACGGGAATCAGGGTTTGCAGTTAATATGGATGATTTCAACAGAAATATGAAAGCGGCCCGTGAACTTTCAAGAATTGATAAAGTCCTTGATACAATTGAGCAGGAAGAGTATGACAGCCTATTGAAACTATCCGAAGGGCTGCAGTATGATCCTTATCACGAAAATGGGTCTGTTGAAACCGAAATTGTAGCATACCAGGATAAGTTTGATTATTGTACAGGTATCCTGTTGAAAAATAACCCGTTTTATAAAGCATCAGGCGGACAGGTTAATGATGAGGGAAAGATCCTGATAGGAAATAAGGAAGTTGATATTTTCAATGTTGTTAACAAAAATATTATTGAAATCCTCAAAACGGATATCACGACTGTTCCCGTAAAAGCGGAGGCAAGGGTGAATTTACCCCGCAGGCTTTCTATTCAGCGAAATCATTCTGCTACGCACATTATGCATGAAGCCCTGCGCAGAGTGCTGGGTTCACATGTTAAGCAAATGGGTTCTTACCTTGATGATAAATTGCTGAGGTTTGACTTTCCGCATTTCCATAAACTTAAGCCGCAGGAAATAATTGATATTGAGCAGATCGTAAATGACAAAGTAAAAGAAGGCATAACGGTATATTCAGAAGAGATGCCGATTGAAAAAGCCAATTCTATACCTAATGTAAAGAAATTCTTCGGGGAGAAGTATGGTGAGATGGTTAGGGTAGTATTTATTGATGATAAATTCAGCGTTGAGTTTTGTGGCGGCACACATGTAAAGGATACTTCAGATATCGGTCTTTTCAAGATAATAAAAGAGGAAAGTATTTCCGCCGGCACACGCAGAATCTTTGCTAAAACCGGTGAAGGTATCATTGAGCATATCAATGAAAGAACAGCAGAAATTGAAAAATTAGCATCAGAACTTCCTGAAAAATATGGCAATAATTTCAATCTGGCAATTTCTGAGTTTAAAAAAGATTTTGATGGTACTGATTTCAGGAATACAGAAATGCTTGCATCACTTATTAAATATCATGATTCAACATTAGCTTCGCTGCTTGAACTCAAGGAAAAGTACCAGGAAGAAAAACGGCAGCTGGAAAAACAGCTTGCTAAGCAGAAAGTACAGAGCGCCGCAGGCTCAATTGATGAACTGATAAGCTCCGCAAAAGATGTAAACGGCATCAGGTTTGTTACCGGCGAATTTACTGTGGATAATACCGATGAACTAAAAGAACTGGGTGATAAACTTCGTGAAAAGATGGGTTCAGCAGTAGGATTGTTGTATTCAGTAATCGATGGAAAAATAGGTTTGTGTGCAGTAGTGAGTGATGATCTGGTTAAGACAAAAAAACTTTCCGCCGGCAAAATTGCCGGTGATGCTGCTAAAATTCTGGGCGGCGGGGGAGGCGGCAAGGCGCACCTTGCAACCGCAGGTGGCAAGGATGTTTCAAAGATAAAAGAAGCATTAGAGGCTTTGCCCGGTATAATCCAGAAATATTTGTAATCTATTACAGGAGTTTATTTGAAAGCAATTATTCCCGTAGCGGGTATCGGAACGCGGCTTCAGCCGCTGACTGACATTGTACCCAAAGTACTTGTAAATGTGGCAGGCAGACCCATGCTTTTCCACCTCATTGATGAAATTGTAAAAAACGGCAGAATTGATACAGTAATTCTGATAATCGGTTATTTAGGTGATAAGATAATCGAGTTCGTTAACAGGGAGTATAAAGATTCCGGTGTTAAGTTTGAATATGTTGAACAAAAGGAAATGCTGGGACTTGGGCATGCCGTATACCATGCCAACGGACATGTTGCAGATGAGCCTGTCATAATCATTCTGGGTGATACGATCTTTGAATTCGACCTTAACCGTTTTATTTCAGGGGAATATTCTGCAATAGGAGTAAAAGATGTTGATGATACTCAGCGTTTTGGAATAGTTGAAGCGAAGGATGGATTCATAACCCGCATGATAGAAAAACCAGCTCCCGGAGTTACAGAAAGCAAAAGCGCAATAGCGGGTTTGTACTTCATTAAGAACGGAGCGAAGTTATTCAGCGCGATCGAGCACCTAATGAATAATGATATCCGCACAAAAAATGAGTACCAGCTCACTGATGCGCTTATGAAAATGGTGGATGACGGTGAAAAAATGGTTCCGTTTGAAATTGAGAACTGGTTTGATTGCGGTAAGCCGGAAACGCTTATCAGCACAAATTCATATATTTTAAGCCGTGACTGGAATTTTGACCAGGACTATCCTTATGAAAGCTGTACATACATTGAACCTGTTTATATTGGCGAAGGATGTATTGTAGAAAATTCGACTATCGGACCTAATGCTACAATTGCGGATGGAGCAGTTGTGAAAAATTCAATTGTTCGTAACGCACTTGTAAGTGAAAAAGCTGAGATAACAGATGCTGAACTTGACGGCACTGCAGTTGGTATTGCCGAAAAAGTCACAGGCATTCACGGCAATGAAGTTATTGCTGGGGGTAAAACACTGGCTTATTGAACATTGTTCATTTCTTCGGTCTCGCCAAATTCATACCCCAATCATAGATCCAATTAGGCAGAAACTTTATCAGCCTTGTAGCCATAACAATTGGAATGGGGAACTGCACAATACTTCTGCCTGCTTCAATACCTTTCCTGATTATCTTCGCAGCCTTATCAGGCTGCATTAATAATGGCATTTTGAACTCATTTTTATCTGTCATAGCTGTTTTCACAAAACCCGGCCTAACGGTTATAACCCTGATATTATCCTTCTTCAGTTCAACACGCGCGGCTTCCAGCAGAATTGAGCCTGCCGCTTTACTTGCGGAATAGCTTGATGACCCGCCATAACCGCGGACATCTGCAAGCGAAGTAATACCTGCAATAGTACCGTATCCCTGTTTTTTCATTATCGGAATTACGAATTCAAGTACGTGTGCAATGCCGAAAGTATTAACAGCAAATATCTGCTTGAATTGCTCACTTGAGAAATTCTGCATCCAGTTGGGTCCCCCAACACCTGAATTGATGATCACAAGATCTATACTTCCAAGTGAATTGGCTGCATATGTTAGACCTTTTCTGACATCTTCAGGCAGGGTAACATCACATTTCTTTGAAAAACATTTACCGCCTTTTGAGTTGATCTCTGTTGTAAGTGATTCAATCTCTTTCTCATTTCTTGAAAGCAGTGCAAGAGATGAACCCTCACCGGCAAATTCGAGTGCTAAGGCTTTACCTATGCCCTGAGATGCACCGAACAAAACAACATTTTGGAATTTACTCATTGTTCAAAAACTCCGTGAGCAGTTTGTGAAAGTGATGAATGCCCCGTTCGCGTTTAGGTGAGTATCTGCCTCGTGAATAGAAACTTGATTGCATTCCTTTCTGTACCATCTCAACTATGGCTTCATCTTCACGCTCAACCCGGTCTAACCCGGAACCTGCCCCTTTATCAAGTTTTGTATGATCACTGACATAAGTCAAAAACGATACCTTGGTCAGATCTTTTGCAAGAGGACGGACAATGTTGATTGAAAGTCCCCAAGGATAATAATTAAGCATTAAGTTTGGAAACACCCACCAGTAATATGCGGCAATTTCATTTCCGTAATCGGGAGATATTTCGCTGAGAGTGAAACACTCTTCACCGGGCTTTGCTATGCCAAGCTGGAGATTGCAGAATTCATACAACTCATCTGTGTAAGCGCCATAATCAATAACTTCGTTCAAGCCGCTATGAACATATGGAATGTGGAATCCTTCCAGGTAATTTTCTACATAAAGCGCCCAATTGCTCTTCACAAGGTAATCCCTGCTGCGGGTGGGTTCATAGGTCATCTCACCAAGTTTAACACCCTCCAAGCGCTCTGTAATGGGTTTAAAAAAGGCATTGTGAGGCCTTTTGGGGTCAATTGAAGCAAAAATGAACTTATGCCAGAACTCAAAAGGTACTTTTGATAGATTGTCTTCTTTTCTCGGGAAATTCAGGGCATCTTCGCACTCAGGCATTGACCTGAATGTGCCGTCAAGCTCAAACCTGCGTCCGTGGTAACGGCATCGCATATTTTGTACAATATCGGCGCCTTCAACAAGTATGTTTCCCCGGTGTGTGCATACGTTTGATAGGCAGTGAACATTATCATCACGGTCACGGGTCAAGAGAAGAGGTTCGTTCAAAAAGCCTTCAAGCAATGTAAAAGGATAAACGGTACCAGGAATCTTTACAGCATCACTGTCGCAGACCAAATGCCAGCATTTTGCGAAAACTTTTCTCTTAAGCTCTTCATATACTTCATCGCTTCGGTAGAATTCTGCAGGCAGCGTTTCAGCTTTTCGAATATCGGGATCAATGCTATACTTCATTTCACACCCATTTTTTCTTTTTGAAATATATGTAGAAACCTATGCCAATGGCCGCCATTAAACTTAATGCGAACCAGTAACCCTGCGCCCATTTAAGTTCAGGCATCAGTTCAAAATTCATGCCGTAAATGCTGGCAATAAATGTCATAGGTATGAATATGGTTGATATCAGTGCGAGGTATTTCATTGTTTCATTAAGTCTGTTACTGATGCTTGAAAGGTAAATATCTATCATACCTGAAAGCATATCACGGTATGTTTCTATAGTATCCAGCACATTTATTGTGTGATCATATACATCCCTTAAATATAAATGAGTATTCCTTGAAACAAGCTCTGATTCTCCGCGTTCAAGCCTGCTGATAGCCTCTCTTAGAGGCCAGATTGATTTCCTGATATACAGCATCTCCCGTTTTATCCGGTATATTTCTGTAAGTGTTCTCTTCTGGGGGTTATTAACAAGTTCTTCTTCCAGCCGTTCTATACGGTCGCCAAAAACTTCAAGTATCGTAAAGTACGAATCAATTATCGAATCAATGATAGAGTACACAAGATAATCGGATGTCATATTGTTGATTATTCCCTTGTTGTTCCTTATCCTGTTGCGGATCTCCTGAAAAGTATCTCCTTCAACACCTTCCTGGAAAGTAACAACATAATTCTTAGCAAGTATAATGCTTACCTGTTCAGGTATTATTTCATCTGTTTTACCCAGGTGGAACATTTTAAGCACTAGATAAATATAGCCGTCATACTCTTCCATTTTTGCGCGCTGCTCTACGTTCAGTATATCTTCGACAACCAAAGGATGTATCGAAATTGAATCCGTTATGCTTTGTACCAGCGAAACGTCATGGATACCTTCAACATCTATCCAGCTAATAGTATCTTGTTTTGTATATAGCGAGCATTCTTTGGGATCAGTTATCTCTTTTTCACTCACCAGGTGCCCCTTGTAATCAATAAGGTTGACAAATACTTTCTCGCCTTTGGGAACATCGCCGGTATATATTGCGGTGCCCGGAGGAAGACCTGCCGCTTTCTTCTTTGGCCTGAAAAGTTTACGGAGTTTTATATACGGTTTTTTTATTACTTTAGGTGTCTGCATAAGCCAAAGTTAGCACATTTTAATGAATTAATAAATGTTTAGATTATTCATATTTTTTTTGGATTTTTGTTATTAGATTGCAGTTTCCAAAGAAATTTTGATGATAATTAAGCAGGCGACGTACCGGGCTTTTTTAATGTTTTGCGTCCTTTTTTTCAGTGGAGATCTGTGTTTCTCGCAGGCAGAGTATCCGAGGTCTGTGAAAACTTACCTGAAGATCAATGATAACGCGAAACTGATCAAACAGTCAAAAATAAGTATCAGTACAGAAGTACTGTTATCAGGCGGCCGGGAAGATACCCTGAGAGTTTCTTTTTATGACCAGGATGGCTACATTCTGAAGGAGATATCAAAGATCGATACATCAGCGGAAAAAAAAGGTGAATTTATCACGAGAAATTATTCTTATGTATACAATAATTTTAAGCTTCTCACCGAAAAAGTTGATTCATCCTATGCATCCCCGAAAAAATACTACCTTAAATATGATGAGTTTTATAATATCACTGATGAAGAGGTTTTTGTTAATAACAAACTGGTCCAGAAATATGAGTATGAATACGATGATCTATCAAGGCTGATTGAAACAACACAGAAGGATGTTATTTACGACTGCAAAATAATTGATACTTACGATTATGACAGCTATAATAATCTTGTGAAGGTAATATCAAAAAACAGGTGTATCCAGGGTGAGAATAAACCATTGGAAACAAAATACAATTACACGTACGATAAGGATTACAGGATACTTGAGAAAAGAACAAATTCGACATCGGGGGAGGTAAAAACCGAGACATTTACATATACAGCGGATGGTAAACCGGAGTCTTCCTACGAGATCACTGGCAGAGATTCATATATCAGCAGAAAATATACATATGAAAACAATAATATCAGGATAAAGAAAATAGAAACGATAGGTGAACTTTCAACCGGTTCTGATATATTGATAAAATTCGATAAGGCGGGCAACAGGATCCTGGAGGAGTATTTTGATCCTTCGGGCAAGCTGCTGTATTCATACAAATTTGTATATAATTATTATTAAACCATATATAAAATGAGCTCAATATTAAAAGAAAAAAACGGCGGCATAATGAAAATCACCCTTAACAGACCAGATTCCCTCAATGCGTTTAATTCAGAAATGTTATTCGGGTTGCAGGAAGCATTCAAAGAAGCTTTAAGCGATGATGTAAGGTGTGTCGTGCTGACCGGCGCAGGCAAAGGTTTTTGTTCGGGGCAGGATCTAAAGGATTTTGAATCCGAAAAGAAGACATTTAAAGAAGCCATAGAAACCAAATATAATCCTTTGATCAGGCAGATCATGAGCCTCCCGAAACCTGTAATTTGCGGAATTAACGGAGTTGCCGCCGGTGCGGGGCTCTCACTGGCACTGGCTTGTGATTTCAGGATTGCAGTTGAATCAGCTCAGCTTATTGAAGTATTCATAAATGTTGGCCTTATTCCTGACTCCGGTTCATCATTTACTTTACCCCGTATTGTTGGACTCACAAAAGCATTTCAGATGTGTTCTACTGCAGAACGTATCACAGGTATGGAAGCTAAGAGACTTGGATTGGTGAATGTTTGCGTACAAACACCTGCAGTGCTGAATGCTGCTCTTGCCAGGTACTCAAAGAAATACGCAAATATGCCCACTTCGTCGCTTGGTATGATAAAAAACCTGCTGAATAATTCATTTTCAGCATCGCTGGAGCATATCCTTGAGGAAGAAGCCCGAATGCAGGATATTGCGGGCACTTCAAATGATTACAGGGAAGGCGTTAACTCTTTCCTTAAAAAGAGGAAACCTGTATTTAAAGGAAATTAATAATTGTAAATTTTCGATAATTGGCAAAAGCAAAAAACAAAGAAGTACAGAGATCAAAAAATAAGGATGAATCTCTGCCTGAAGAAAATAAATATGTTACATACGGACTGTTAGGTGTATTCCTGGTCTTTGTTTTCATGGCAGTTTCTTACCAGATATCAGGTGATGATGACCTTTTCTGGCATCTGGCTACAGGAAGGTACATAGTTGAAAATAAGGTTGTTCCTGATAAAGATGTTTTCGGACATATTACTTCAGGACATGAATGGATACCGTTTGAGTGGGGCTGGGATATACTGACCTACGGACTTTACAATATTGGCGGATATAATGCGATCTTGCTTTTCAGGTCTTTGGCTTTCTGTTTCATATTTCTTTTGCTTTACCTGCTGCTTAGAAAGTTCAGGGTGAATGCATTTCTTTCTGTTTTCGCTCTTTCTGTTCTGCTTGTTGCTATAATGGATAGGTTCTCACCAAGGCCGCACATTCTTACATACATTTTTTTTGTTTTGCTTCTGTACATTCTCTTATCGTACAAATACATAGATAAAAAAAAATACGGACGCAGATTATATCTTATCCCGGTCATCTTTTTGCTTTGGGCTAATTCGCATATGGGTGTTCTGGCAGGAGGGCTCATTCTGTTTGTATTTACTTTGACGGAAACAATTATATATTTCAAACCTTCATCCTTCACTTCTTCGGAAGTTAAGGCTCTGGACAAAACAGAGCTGAGGAATCTATGGATCATTTCAGCTTTATCTGCGCTGATGCTGCTGGTAAACCCTCACGGACTGAGCACTTATATGTATGCTTACAGCCATACAAAAATGAAGATGCTGGAAAGTGTGAATGAATGGCAGAGCCCGTTCTCTTCAAAACTTGATTTCGGCTTTATTATTACGCTTTACAAGATATTCATTTTTTCAGGTATCATCGTCCTTTATTACGCGTACAGAAAGAAGGATCTTCTGTTTGCTTTGATGTTTGTTTCTTTCCTGATCTATTCAGTAAGAGCCATAAGATTTACTATAGATTATGAGATAATTATGTCTGCGTTCATAATTATCAGTATATCTTATGTCTTATCTAACATAAGATCTGCTGGATTCAGGAAGATCTATTACGGTAATGTTCTGAAGGGTGCACTGGGAACTTTTATCATATACATAACCTTCCTGATACCTAATAATGAGATATACCAGAAAATACAGTATTACAGGGTCTCAGGCTGGGGTATAAATTCGGATTTCATTCCGGTTCAGCTTTTTGATTTCATGAAGGAACATAATATATCGGGTACGCCTTTCAATCATTTTGGTACAGGTGGATATCTTGTGTGGAATTTTCCGGGTGAGAAGAATTTTATTGATAGCAGGAATCTGAATGACGAAATTCACAGCGAGTATAACTCAATAATGGTAATGCAGCCTGGTTTTGAAAAGAAACTTGAAGAAAGGGGAGTGGATTACGCCGTGTATCTTGATCCGGACCTGATAAGAAGGCCAAATGAACTGAAAACACTGGTTACCAATTATTTCAGTAACAGCAAAAAATGGAAACTGCTTTTTTGGGATGATAAATCAATGCTGTTTGTAAAGGATATTCCCAAATTCGCAGAACTTATTTCGAAGTATGAATACAAAGTAATAGACCCGTACGATGCAATGTTCAATAAACCGGAGTTTGAAAACAGAATAAAGCTTGACCCTGAAACAGCCAGAAGTGAACTGAAGCGGAAGCTTGAATCCGAACCAAATGGTTACCTGTTCAGGAACATAAACACGGCAGCTAATAAAGTATTGCAGGGGTTATAACAGTCAAATCACGCTTTTTCTTCCCTTGATGCCATCCATTCCTTAAAGAACATGATGATGATTGACATTGTTGGCAGTGCAATAAGCATCCCTATGAATCCGAAGAAATATGAAAACACAAATAGTGAAAGTATCAGAAGGGCAGGATGCAGCCCAATTCTGTTTCCAACTATTTTCGGTATAATAAATGAAGTTTCAAGCAGGTTCTGAGCCAGGTATAGCAGAATTACAAGCGGTATCTGGAATCCGGGGTCACCGCTGAATAGCGATACTATTACAGCAAGAGTAATTTCAACCAGTAAACCAAAATATGGAATTATATTGAGAACAATACCAAGTGCTCCGAGGAATACCGCGAATTTGACTCCAAGTATAGAAAGAAAAATGTAAACTATTATGCCGTGTATCACAGATACGATCAACTGTCCTCTTATAAAACTTCCCAGCAGGTCATCAATTTTCTGATAATATTCAGTCGCCTTAGCCCTGCTCTTCTGCGGGAAAAGGTCTTTTATCAGGTTCTTCAGGTTATCAAAATCTTTCATGATATAGAAAGTAAGGAAGGGGATAAGTATAAGGTTAACAACCTGTGTAAGAACAACAGATATTCCCGCAAACAGCCCGGATAGCCCGCTTAGTAGGGTATTCAGGAGGTTTTCAAGCTTTTCCGGAAGTTCTTTCGAGAGTTTTGTCTGAATATCAGCAGTTGGAATGCCCAGCGAGTTGAGCTTTGGTATAAGTATTACGTTTATCCATGTCTGCAGGTCGTTTAATGCGCCCGGAAGAGACTTTATCAGCTCTGAAAACTGTGCTGCTATTGGCGGCGCGAGCAGAATTATTGCAAGCGCAGAAATTATCAGAAAGGCCACAAGTATTATTGCGCTGGCAATAGTCCGGGTGATCTTTCCGCGTGTCATCTTTTCTACCAAGGGATTAAGCGCATATGATATGACAAGCGCTGCAAGAAAAGGAGCAAGCAGATTTGATATTGAATGCAGAAACCAAAGGGCAAAAATGATCGATGATAAAGAAATGATGATCTTAATAAGCTTGCTTTTCCTGAACGGAATCAGGACAAACAATATAACCCCGAATACAATGAAAGGGTTGTGAAACAATTCCGTAACTGTGAATAGAACTCCGAACAATACGAGCGCCGCCACGGAAATGACGATCTCGTGTATTTTGTACGTATTTGTGTTTATATCGCTCAATTGGTTCTATCTTAGTGTATGAGTTCCTTGTTATTTCCCTGTATGACCAAACCCGCCGGAGTCTCTGATGGTTTCACTCAGCATTTCTGCAGTCTCTACCTTAGCATGTACTACAGCGCAAATTACCATCTGTGCAATTCTCTCGCCAAATTTAACAGTGAATGGGACTTTTCCAAAGTTCGTAAGCAATATCTTCAACTCGCCCCTGTAGTCGGCATCAATTGTACCGGGAGAATTTAGAATACCGATGTTGTGTTTCAGCGCCAGACCGCTTCTTGGTCTTATCTGCGCTTCGTACCCAAACGGTATTTCAAGTATCAGATTTGTCGGGATAAGTTCAGTGTTCATAGGGTGAATAATTATGTCTTCCTCCGAAGAAGAAGTTATATCCAGCCCCGATGCATGTTCGGTAGCATACGCCGGCAGGGGATTAGTAAGCCTCTCATCTATTCTTTTGATCTTTAGTATCATTTCATTTCTGTGTACAATAAACAGGGCAGCCTGCCTGGAGCTGCCCCTGTCTTTGTTTTATCTGTTATTAATTGCTTGTAGCAATTGCAAGTACTATAATAAGAACATATACGAGCCCGAATAGCACTGAGAGTATGACGTTAACAATACCCAGCCACATACCTATCTTTGCGAGTGTTCTGCCTGCTTCAGAAGACTCTCCGCGGTCAATTTTCCCAAGCTCACCTTTACCCATTATCCATGCAACTATTCCAAGAATAAACGGACAGAATACATAAGATAAAATACCGGCAACCAGCGCAATAATTGCGTTAGTCCCTGCGCTTCCGCCCGTATTCATATTTCCTGCCGATGGCGGCGGGGGAGGAGGAGGCGATGACATACTTGGCGGCGGTGGCGGCGGCGGAGCGCCGAAATCTGTGGGGTAATGCAAGAATTTTCTCATTTGTTTTCTCCTGAATTTTATGAAGCATTTAATATCCTGATTTACTGTAAAATAAAAAACCGATTTCTATTTTTCTACAGAAATCGGTTATCATATTAAACTTTTTTTCTTCAGTGTGCGGTATTCTTTACTTTTTCCTGTATCAACGAGGGCAATTGAGCCTTGATCGAACTTTTTGCTATGAATCCGTCTGCATTGAATTCATCAGCAAGCTCTTTGTAAACACTGTCTTCGTATAGCGTGAGAATTATCACTGACTTCTCCGGCCATCTTTCCTTTATGGTTTTTGTCGCATCAAGTCCGGATTGATTTGGCATGCTAAGGTCCATCAGGACAAGATCAGGATCAAGCGCCTCGGTTTTATCGATCACATCTACGCCGTCAATGGCCTCACCAACTACTTCAACTCCGGGCATTACTTTAATATATTGTGTTAATAGCTGCCTGAAATTATCGTTATCATCGCAAAGAAGAATCTTCACTGTTTTATTATCCATTTTTTAATGATTAAGAACTTTATTTAGCTGTTTTTTGCTGCCAGCTTCTGCTGGGTAGCCTGTATTATTTCCAGTAACTCCTTATGTATATCATCAGAGTTTTTACCGATATACTTATCCACACGGTAAACTTCAGCAAGCTTACGGTATGACTGGCCTTCATTAATGGATATCATTACCACCGTTACATCGGGGAACTTATCTTTAATGGCGCTTAATGCTTCAATGCCTGACTTCTTTGGCATAATAATATCAAGTATTATCAGGTCGGGATAAGTCGCTTCTGCTTTTTTGATCGCGTCTTCTCCGTCAACCGCTTCTCCGACCAGCTCAACACCGGGGATAGAACGTACATACTGCGCAAGCGCGCTTAGAAAATCGGGATTATTATCCGCTATTAATACTCTTACTATGGGTACTTGAGCATTCATTTTGTTTTGCCCTTTCTTTATCTGAATTCTCTTTATTTAATTTAATGAAATCAAACCTTTTTCGATCGCGTATCTTACCAAACCTGCAGTGTTTTTTATCGAAAGCTTGTGCATTATATTCTTCCTGTGAGTATCAACGGTATTATAGCTGATATAAAGAATATTGGCAATTTCCTGGTTAGAATAACCGGACGCGATCAGTTTCAGAATTTCAATTTCACGCTTCGTCAAGGGCACTTCTTTGTAACCGTCATTCTTTTCTGTTTCTTTTGCAGTTCTTATGTAATTATCAATTATAAGCTTCGAAATATCTTTGCTGAAGAAATTATCACCCGAGGCTACTGTTTTAACAGCGTCAAGAAGTTCCTCTTTATCGGTATTTTTCAGGATAAATCCTTTTGCTCCTGAACGTATTATCTGGTTCAAATATTCCTGGTTATCATGCATCGTCAGGATCAGTATCCTTGCATCCGGGTCTTTTTCTTTTATGACCCTGGTTGCTTCGATACCGTTCATACCCGGCATGGAAATATCCATAATTACGAGGTCAGGTTTCAAAGATGAATACATCTTAACCGCATCTTCTCCGTTACCGGCTTCACCTGCTATAGAGATATTATCAAGGCTTGTAAGGATATTCCTCAATCCATCCCTTACAACTTCGTGATCATCAACTATTAAAATTTTAGTAGTTTTCATTATAATCTAATTTGCTTAATTATGGTTATTGTTTCTAAAGAAATCTAAATTTATTTCAAGAAGAAGTTCAGTACCGTGTCCCGGGCTGGATATGATCTCAACCTTTCCTCCCACCAGTTCTGCTCTTTCCTTCATGTTCAGCAGACCGAACCCGCCGCCTGCTTTCTTGGATTTTGTAATATTTTCAGTATCAAAGCCTTTTCCGTTATCTTTCACCCTAACAAATACCTGGGTATCGCTGCGGTAAAGATCAAGTGATACATCTGTTGCTTCGGCGTACTTGCTTATATTATTAAAAGACTCCTGTATGATCCTGTAAATTGCTATTTCAACTTTTGGATCGATGCGCTCAAGAGTGGGGGAGACCTGGAACTTAACTTTTATGCCGGTAATCTTGGAAAATTCCTGGCAAAGTATCCTTAAGGCAGGTATCAATCCAAAATCATCCAGAGTTGTCGGTCTCAGATCGTGTGCAATTCTTCTTGCTTCAACTATTGCTTTGCTGATTATTGAATCAACCTGTTTTACAATTTCAGTTGTTCTTTCTTTGTTTGCGCTGTTCATAAAATCAATCATACCGAAATTCAGCTTGGCTGCGCTTAGAAGCTGCCCTAATCCGTCATGAAGCTCCCTTGATATTCTTCTTCTTTCGTTTTCCTGCGCTTCAATAATAGAAAGTGCCCTTATTCTCTGTTCCAGAAGCTTCTGGTGATCCTCTTCGGCGCGTTTTCTTTCTATTGCGTAGCGTATCGATCTTAACAGAAGTTCACTTTCAACCCTGTCTTTTACCAGATAATCCTGCGCTCCCATTTTCACGGCGTTTATAGCGGTAGTTTCATCATTCAAACCTGTCATTATAATGATAGGAATATTTGGAATCACGCTGAATATCTGTTCAACACCGTTCAAGCCTTCGCTATCTGGAAGCTTTAGATCAAGCAGAACAACATCTATGAACTCATTTTCAAGAATATCCAGGCCGGCATGCAGCCTGTCAGCAATTTGAAGAGTATATTCAATATTCTTCAGATCCGAGAGGTATTCTTTTATCAGCCGGGCATCACCCGGGTTATCCTCTATTAATAAGATCTTTATCAAATTATGCTTTATCTTTCTTTTTTAATTGTAACATGGAAAGTTGAACCCTTTTCCAGTTCTGAATCGATACTGATTGTACCATTATGCCTGTTTACTATCTTCTCACAGATCGCTAGCCCTATACCCGAACCCGGGTAATCAGCATGATTATGCAGCTTCTGGAAAATTCCGAATATCTTGCCGTGGTAGTCCTTATCTATACCAACTCCATTATCACTAACCGAGATCTTCCAGTTGTGTTCATCTTCATCAGTCAGGATGCTAATTTTTGGACGCTCACTGTGATTGAATTTCAGTGAATTATCAACCAGGTTATAAAGCAGCTTGGTTAAAAGCACTCTATCTGCGTTGATAGTGATCTGCCTTTGGGCAGTAAACTCAATTGTGTCCTCTGTATCAGGATATTTTGACCTGAGAAGAGACTTAACCTTTTCGATAACCTGGCCGGGATCTATTTCTTCCCGTAAAATTGCCGGTTTGCCGATTCTGGAGTATGTTAAAAGATCATCCATCATTTGCTTCAGCCTGTTCGAGCCATCTACAGCGTACCTGATATAATCTCGTGCATTTTCATCAAGTTTATCTCCGTATCTTTTGTTAAGCAGCTGCACGTAACTTGTTATCATCCTCAGCGGTTCCTGCAGATCATGTGATATGATGTAAGTCAATTCATCAAGGTCCTGCTGTCTTTCCGCTTTCAGATCTTCATCTTTGGTCAATTCCTCTTTATACTCTCCGGGTGTGTATATATTTGTTCCGTTTTCATATTCATTCTTTCTTAAAATTGCCCCTTTAGTCTCATCGAATAATAAATATTCTGCTATTATATTTCAAATAGCAGAATATTTAATTTATTATTTATGAGTATTTCAATTTAAACAGAGCTATTTAAATTATTTCTTTTCTCTTTCGTCGAAGAAGTCACCCAGTTTGAAGCGGAAGTTCACGAATGCTGAAAGCAAGCCAAACTTACCGGTATCAAGTTTTGAAAGCCTGATAGATGGTCCTATTGCGAATGAGTTTAATGCGAATCCTTCTGCTATATTGGATACCATGATCTCAACCAGCAGCTGGAAGTTTCTTATCTTTTTTAATGTCGCGTTTACCCTGAAATCAAATACTGATCCCACAAGTCTTGATTCACGTGTAAAAAGACCAATATTCATTTCATTCATGTAGTACGCTGCGTATACCTGTGTTCTTGTTGATCCGAACATTCTGAACGGATAACGGAACTCCGCGATCAGGTTTGAACCTGTAACTATATTGTTAGGCATTACAGTGCTGTCCTTCTGGTTAATGAAGGTATAAAGCGGCGGACCACCGCCCGGCTCAACACCGGTTTCTTTAATTTCACTGTATACACCAACCTCTAAGAAGTTACCTAAAGGAATTGTGTATGTAAGTTTTATACCTCTGGGAGGCATAAATATTGCGTTATACTGCTTCCATGGCTTATTTTCTACACTGTCAGAACCAAGATCATGTGTATTAAGCTCTCTTATTCTTGTGACATACGAAATGTTCACGCCAAGCATATTGAAACCTGCTGCAACTTCATCACTCTCGAACGGACCGGAATATTTACTTCCCATACCGAATGTGAAACCGATTGACCTTTTTACTGGTATACCAAGCGCTTCCCAGCCGAATACCGTGAAGTACGGATTGATGTATGCAGTCGTGTTCCTGATAACTCTTTCCCTTTTGGGAGGCGCAACGAACTCTTTAATTTTGATCTGTCTGATAACATCTAAAAATACTGATGCATAATCAAGCTTCTTCTGGTTCAGGTTTTCTTTGTTCGTGTTAGACCAGTTAATAAGTCCATCCTGAACCCTTTTGGAAAGCTGAGACCATGCATATCTTGATGCAGAAGGGTCAGCTTCATCGCCCAATACTACAAACTGGTTCTGTGTGTTGGGGTCTGTTATGTTTACAACTATGGTGTATGATTCAAGTTTCGGATCAATACCCATATCATCCTGGGCGATGATAAAAATACTATCATCTTCCGCCCTGGCAAGGATCTTGAAATACTTCCAGGTCCTTGGGTTATTGGGGTCTTCCTGCTGAGCGAAAGATTCCCTTGTTTGTATCGCAAGCGAACAAAGTATCATCGCCAGCAATACCAAGATACTGAAATTAGCTCTGTTTTTCATTTTTGTGGTGATTTGATTTATGTTAATTATTTCTATCTTTTTCATTTCTTACCATTCACCGAATATGAAACTGTTCTGACCGGTGATCTTGTGTCCTGCAATGTTATCAGATACTGACACAGTGAAACCGACGGAGTAAGGCGAATCTTTGCCGTCTGTGAAGTTATCAAAAGCTGATTTAGAACCAAATGCGTTCATTGTAATATCGTATACGCCGGCTCCAACGGTTTTAACAGTTACCGGTCCGTTGAATTTTACATCAAGCTGTCCGGGGAAGTCATCCGATATTGTTACCCTGTAACATGTGCTGCTCTGCAGCTGTGATACACGGGTATCTTCTCCCATTGATGCGACTCTCTGCATGTTGATCTTCGGTTTTTCGTTCGGTTTAAGCTCAACGGTCTTGGTAGAGTTACCTACTTTGATAGTTACTGTGCTCTGGCCGCCCGTCTGGAAGGTCTTTGAACTCTTTGGAGGTATTGATGTGATTCCTTCAACCTCTAAAGGAGTGTCATACGGATTGTTAAGCGTATTATTTGTGTACTGCGTAAGCTGAATATTGCCGATCCTGATCTCCTGCATTTCACCCGGGTCTTTTTTCTCTTCGGGTTTTTCTTCGATCTTTGGCTGTTCTATCTGGTTGGTGGTAAACGTATTTACCGGTGATGACGATATCTGGACGTTCATCGGATTTACGACAAGCTGTTTTATCTTGTCATCCATTTTTTCCAGATCTGATTTTTTGATTATTACATATAGATTTGTATCAACAATAATGGATTGTTTGATGATCTCGTAGAGCTTCTGCAAAGAGTCCGGCGAGAGGAAAACCTTCGGTTTTCCGTCATCTTCTACCACCTGGGTAAGATCAAGGTTCGCGCCCTTGATGGCAATTACACACACAACAAAGATGTATAATGCCTGGTAGATTATAAATTTTACGTCTTTCTGTTTTTTCATTTAAGTTAGTTCTCCTGGACTTTCAATAATTATTGAGCTCTTTTTCCTGCTAAATATGCAAGGTTATCTAAGCCTTTGATAGCCTGGGCATCCTTAAATGAATTTACGGTTTCTGTTAACATGTGTGAAGTTATCTGCAGCTCTTTCAGAAGTTTGTCATCAGGATACTTAATGTTATCCATTTCCTTCATAAGATTACGCATAGCTTCCAGATTGCTCTTCATTGCCTGCGAGTACTCTGCGGTCTGTGACGCTGCAGCAAGTGCTGTTGTTAATGACTGGCTGGTATTCTGCAGCTCTCTTAAGAGCTCAGAATCGTGAACATTGGTTTTGCTCATCTCAGCAATAGCATTCTTCATGATAACAACATTCTTTGAGATGTTTTCGCCGAATTCCGCTGCTTTCTTGAGTGAACTTGATATTTCTGCTGCTTCTTCTTTTGAGAACTTTTCGTAGCCGGGTCCGGTTGCTGAGCTTGCGCCCTTGAAACCATCATGCAGCTGCTGCAAAATAGCTCTCTGGTGAATGTCTTCACGTTCCGTGAAATATTCTTTTTCAAGATCGTTCAGTTCTTCACGTAATTCAGCGAATTTAAGCCCCTGTGCATCAAATACAGTCTCAAACAGTTTAGCTACTGCAAGTATTACAATTGATTTGATTTCAAACGGAACCGAAAATCCGAGGAATACGATAGGACCTTCTTTGATCGAAATAAGAAGAATAGCTGCACCAAGAAGCGGTAAAGCTGTACCAACACCATCAACAATTGTCGAATAGCGGTTCGTGATCCTTTCAATGATCTCCTGCGAACAGCCTTTCTGGGAAACTTCTTTCATCAGTTTCCTGTAGGATAATTCTGCAAGTAAAATAAACAGTGCATAAACTATAAAAGGCATCCACCATAATGAAACAGGTTCAACGCCTTTGTTCAGTGTAACACTGCCCGGAAACACAGTATTTGCAAGTGTCTGCGCGATCTTGCCGAGAAACGGTACATTGGCAACATCAATAAATACTGAAAGCAGAAGTGCAATTACCGAAGGAATTGCGGGAGCAAATCTTCCGGCTACGCCTTCTGCCTGAATTTTGTTAATGCCTCTATTGATTACATACTGTTTTAACTCATGATATTCGGTAGACTGCTTAAGAAGTTCCTGAACCCTCTTGTCCAGATTATCCTTTTTAAAGTTGCTGCCGAAAAGCTGCGATGATCCGGTGTTTTGTGCCGTTTTTACATTAGCAGAAGTTTGATCCATTGTTGTTGACTCCGTTTGTTTTAGTTTAAGTTTTGAACCTAAAGTTAATATATTTTAATAATTGTTAATACTAATCAGTTAACTACGATAAATATGAAGATTAATCGCAATATTTACGAATTAGTTTGAAAAAACAATACCCGAATTACGTTAGAAAATTCGCAAGGGCGAATTTTGCTCGAAAAACGCTAAAAAAACCTACTCTTGAACAGTTAACCTTAAAGAGTGAACCTTATTCGCTATAGGAAGTTCAACACTTTCTTTTACTTTTTTCTCAAAGTCAGGCATAAACTTCTTAATTGCCCATTTTACCGGCCAAGCTGCCGCATCACCGAATGCGCAAATGGTATTACCTTCAATATTATTAGCAACATCACGTAATAACTCTATATCTTCGTTACGACCCATACCTTTATCTATTCTGTCAAGTATCCTCAGCATCCAGCCGCAGCCTTCTCGGCAGGGCGTACACTGCCCGCATGACTCATGATAATAGAACTTGGTAATTCTCTTAATTACTTTTACAACATCGGTATCTTCATTCATAACCACAATACCGCCAGTCCCTATATATGAATTAACTGACTTCAAATGTTCGTTATCCATCTGCAGACCTTCAATTTCATCTGCGGTAAGAGGAGGCATTGAAGAGCCGCCCGGAATTATCATTTTTATTGCTTTATTATCCTTTACGCCTCCGCCATATTTGTAAATAAGGTCAGTAAGCAGAGTCCCAGAAGGTAATTCATATATTCCGGGTTTATTTATATGGCCGCTTAACCCGTATAATAGTGAGCCCGCATGTTTTGGCTCACCAATTTTGCTGAACCATTCGCCGCCGTTTTCGATAATAGGCGGAATATTTGCAAGCGTTTCAATATTATTGATTGTAGTAGGACAGCCCCATAATCCAAAATTAGCAGGAAATGGCGGCTTAAACCTTGGCATACCGCGTTTTCCTTCAATAGAATTCAATAATGCAGTTTCTTCGCCGCAAATATATGCACCGGCACCGCGGTGAATATATATTTCGGTTGAAAAATCGCTGCCAAGGATATTTTTGCCTATAAGACCCTTTGCATACGCATCATCAATAGCTTTCTGAAGCATTACTATCCACGGATAATACTCACCGCGTATGTAAACATACGCAGTTTTTATTCCCATAGCTTTGCAGGCAATCAATGTTCCTTCAATAAACTGGTGGGGATTCTTTTCAAATATTTCTCTATCCTTAAAACTTGCCGGTTCTGATTCATCGCCATTGGCACATAGATATTTCGGTTTGTCAGTTTTCTGAGGCATAAAAGACCATTTCATACCGGTTGGGAAGCACGCGCCTCCGCGTCCCCTTAAACCTGATTTCTTTACCTCTTCAATGATTGCCTCGGGGGTAAGCTTTAGCGCTTTTTTAAATGCGCTATAACCGCCGTTTTTCATGTAAACTTCAATGTTGTGAAGATCGGTAATGTTTTTCAGTATGATTGGCTGGAAATCTGACATATGATTTTTTATACTCTTTATTTAATCTCTTTTGACTTTTGCTTCTAACTGTAAACTATCAACTTTAAACTATAAACTGAAAGCTATCAACTTTTAGCCAGCTTATCCAGAATAGCATCTATTTTATCCTTGGTTAAATTCTCTTCGTAATAATCATTTATCTGCATCATTGGAGCGGTACCGCAGCTGCCAAGGCACTCAGCCTCTATAAGCGTGAACTTGCCATCAGGTGTTGTTTCGCCAATGCCAATATCAAGCTTGTTTGAAATATAATCAACAACATCATACCCGCCGCAAAGCATACATGATACATTTGTGCATACCTGCAGGTGATGCTTGCCAACAGGCTTTTTGTTGTACATTGTGTAAAATTCCGCAACACCAAGCACGTGCTCGTAGGGAATATTCAGCAGATTGCCGACATATTTCATAACATCGGTTGAAAGCCAGCCGAACTGGTATTGTGCAAGCCATAAAGCGCTCATTAATGCTGCATCTTTTGTAGGGTAGTGGCTCTTAGCTTCTTCAAGCTTCTTCAGGTTTTCTTCAGTAAATTTAATTTCCATATACATACTGTATTCCCGCGCAAGCGGGAATCTCTTGCTTTATTCTAAAACAAACTTAATGAATTATAAATGATCTAAATTATTAATCTTTTCCTGTGATTCTTTGAATTAGTGTATCCAATAAACATCGAATTTTCAAATAATACCAACCTTGTGAATCATATAAATCAAGTGAATCATGCGAATCAGGGTCATTTATCAGCTTCACCCATAACTGGATCAATACTGCCAATAATCGCTACTATATCGCTGATCATCGCGCCCTTCATCATAGTTGGCAGTGCTCCTAAGTTAGTGAATGAGGGAGAGCGTATCTTCAGCCTGAACGGGTAGCCTTTGCCATCGCTGATGGCGTAGAACCCAAGCTCACCTTTAGCTGCCTCAATTGCCTGATAGGCTTCAACGCCCTTTTCAGGGGTATTGCCAAAGTTCACTATCATAAAATCATGAATAAGCTCTTCCATCTTTGAATAAACCTCACCCTTATCAGGCAATACCTGTTTTGCATCGGGTGTGTTTATAGGGCCTTCAGGCAGTTTCTGAATACACTGCCTCAATATCTTTACGGTTTCATACATTTCCCTTACCCTGACATAATACCTGGCAAGTACATCGCTTTCTGTTGCAGTTGGCACGTTAAAATCAACTTCCCTGTATTTCAAGTACGGGTCGTCAATTCTCAGATCATTTCCAACGCCCGCTGCGCGCAGGTTCGGACCGGTTAAGCCGATAGATATCGCGTCTTCCTTTGAAATGTATCCAACCCCTTCGCACCTGTTGATAAAAATTTTATTTCTTTCTATCAGGTTACGCGCGTTTTCAAGCTTGGGTATGAACTGATCCAAAAACGCCACCAAACGAGTTTTACATTCATCGCTCATATCAAGAGCAAGTCCGCCAATTCTTGTATAGCTTGTGGTGAATCTTACACCCGTTAATATATCAAGTATATCTAATATCTTCTCACGTTCTGTGAATGTCCACAAAAACACCGTCAATGCGCCTACATCCATTGCCATGGAGCCCATCCACACTAAGTGTGAGGCAAGTCTTGCCATTTCGCAGCACATGGTCCTTATCCATTGCGCGCGTTCAGTTGCCTCGATCTTAAGTAATTTCTCAATCGCCAGTACATATCCAACGTTATTCGCAAGCGGTGAAAGATAATCAAGCCTATCGGTATGGGGAATAAACTCATGGAATGTCATGTTCTCAGCAAGTTTTTCATAACCCCTGTGAAGATATCCCAGAACCGGGATAGTACCGACAACTGACTCACCATCAAGGCTCACAACAAGCTGCAATACACCGTGTGTTGCGGGGTGCTGGGGACCCATATTAAGTATAAGCTGGTTATCAAGGGTACCTTCAAAGTGGCCGCGTACATCATCTGATTCCAAAGCGCGCAGGATCTTTTCCTGGCTCATTGAAATATGGCTCGCATCCTTGGTTTCCTGTATGTATTCTTCTTTTGTTAAATCTAAAGACATATATTGTATTGGCGTATTACGCCGTTATATTTACTTTTTTGGTAATGTAACAGCCCCGGGCAGACCCATGAGCGGGTAATCTTTTCTTAAAGGATGGTATTCATACTCTTCCATCATATACATTCTGCGCAAGTCAGGGTGACCGATGAATTTAATTCCCATCATATCCCATGCTTCGCGTTCTGTCCAGTTGGCTGATTGCCAAACAGGATAGAGGCTATCCACTTCGGGTTTTTTGCTGTCAAGCCTTACCCTTATGAACATCCTTGTACTGTGAGTAAGTGAATACAGATTGTAAATGCATTCAAACCTTTCACTTTTGGTGAAACGGTCGACGCTTACAACATCCCTTAACTGTTCAAATTGAAATTCGTCCCTCAGTATTGTGCATACTTCCAAAAGTCTTTCTTTAGGGACTTCTATCATAGGGTAATTAATATTTTGTGTAAAAACTATACCGTTAAACCCATTGGCTTCGGTTAGTTTTTCTTTGATTTTTTCTAGTAATTCAGCCATAATTTATCAGCAAATTTAGCAAAATATGATAAGATATTCAATGCTGTAAGGGCTGTTGTAATTTGTATTTAATTGGAAATTTGCAGTTCCATTCGCTTGTTCCTAAACCCGAACCATCGTTTGCCTCGTTTCAAAGCCATCCGTTTTTACCCAGCAACCCTCATTCCAATCTATGGCGTGACCCAGCAATCCTCGTTCCCAAACTCCAGTTTGGGAACGGAAAGATGCCTCTGCCTTTTGCCCTGAAGGGGCAAAATACGTTAGCGATGGGCGCAGCCCATCGTTGGTGCATTACAAGAAAATAGCCCTGCAAGGGCGAAATATCTATTTTTTGATTTCTAATTCGTAGAGGTGTACACGTTTGGGAAAAGGGCTAATATAAAAAAACTTAACCACGAATTTCACTAATGACACGAATTATTAACTTTTTCGATTAATTAATTTGCTCTGCCTTTAACCCTGAAGGGGCAAAATACTTTAGCGATGGGCGCAGCCCATCGTGCG
>JBHEKV010000217.1:0-3565 GCA_041859235.1 Ignavibacteria bacterium
CAAAGGATATTACCTTGGCAGCGGTTCAGCTGAAAGCGTATTACATCAGGCCGGACTTGATGCCGAAACGATGTATGCTGAAGTGAAAAAATATATAGAAACTAAGTCGAGAGAAAAACTTTCTGTAAATTAGGCATCAGCTGAAAGTAAGATATAAAATTGGGGGTTATGTATTAAATACCGCGGTATAAAAGCCGCGGTTTTTAATTTCACTATTGAAACATTCTTAAATTTGCTGAGTATAATTTACTAAAATCTCAATTGTGATGAATTACAATATTCTATTCGATTTTTCACTGGACTCAAAATCCTCTGATAAACTTATATTCGGAGCTTTTTACGGGAGATTTGTGAAATTCTTATTTATCGTATTCATACTCTTTACAATTCCTTTCATAGTACTTGCTTTTGTAAAGGATCCATTATTTATAGTTTTTACATTATTTTTTATTATACCGGTATTATTTTTCGGTCCTTACGGAAAATGGATGAAAAAATATCATTCTATAATATATTACGAAAATGATACATTGTTATTGAAGAGTACCATACAAAATTCACCCAAAAAATATATTGTAAACTTAAAGGAAATTGAAGTTATTGAGAAGGAAAATCTATTGCTTCCAAGGGCTTTGCTGTTCAAAAATTATGATGGAAAAGTAAAAGGAAAAGTTAACAGTCTACTGCTAATGAGCCCTGAATTTCAAGAACTATTTCCGCTTATCAGGTCAAGAAATAGTCATATACAAATTAATTTAAAATAAACTGATCATTTGAGCAGCACCATTTTTTTGCTGATAGATACTTTATCTGTTTTTAACGAATAGTAATATATTCCGCTCGGATAATTTGAAGCATTCCATTTGATCGCATGGTATCCTGCCTGAATATTTTCATCCAGCAAAACGGATATTTTCTCACCAATTGAATTATAGATACTTAATGAAACCATATTTTGTTCAGGTATGCTGAACGAAATTTCTGTTGCCGGGTTAAACGGATTTGGGTAGTTCTGCATTAATTCATATCCTCCGGGAATATTACCGCCTTCATTGTTGATCCCCAATACAGCAACGCATAAACCATGAGTGCCCAGCTGATTCCTGAAAGGGCTGTTCAGCATTGCAGTCTGCATTCTTACCGCCTGGTCATAAGTGAACATATATTTGGCGGGGTCTGCTGAATAATCCATGTAATTCATATACATCTCTCCGTTTGGTGAATTACTCGGATTGCTGCAGGTACCCGGATTTAAAGGATAAACAGGGAATCCTGTGTTAGAAGTAAATGCGGGGGGAGTATCTGCGCAATAATCCGTTAGGCAATTGCCGTCTCCCCAAATATGCCTTAAACCTAAATAGTGACCCGCTTCATGAGTTATTGTTCTGCCTCTCACATTTGGTGAAGCGTAAATACCCCCCGGAAAAATAAACGATGAGCCAACAGCTGATGTGTAGCTCCATATACCATCGGTAGTTTCGGTGCCTTCCCCGCCGCCTGTAATACCGGGCAGTGTGCTTAACGGCGGCAATGTCGCAAAACCCGTGAAAGGAACAGCTGCATTTTTATCGCTTATCCATATGTTCAGGTATTTTCTTACGTTCCAAATTGAGCCGGGTTTTATAGTACCATCAAAGTATGCACGGAGCGTTTGAGGTGTAGTAAAAGTATTGGGGTTTACCCAGCCGCGAGAATTCGGATTAATTCGCTCTATGCCGGGCTCCGGCAAAGTATTGCCAAGTGTATCTTTTTCTGCCAGGCAGAACTTAATGCTAATATTGGCAATTCTTACCCTGCCCAGTGAATCCAGGTTCGACTGCGGAAGGCTTTGGTTAATTGCCCATTGTACAAAAGCATTTGAAGGGTACGTTGTATAGTTAAAACCCGTACCCGCATAATCCTGGTTCAAAACTGTTATCTGAGAATTTATCTGCGGCTGGACAATGTTCGGAAATGTGCCAACGGACTGGCCGCTGTGAATAACATGAAATATAACCGGGATCGTGTATTCAACAAATTGACCATTATTACGCAAAGTTATGCTGTTACGGAATTGCTGCACATACCCCGAAAAAACATCTTCCCATTGCTGCGAAGGTATGTATGTGCCGCAAAGATCAGAATGATCCTGAGGTAACGCGGTATTTGAAAAGTAAATTAGTGAAAGAAGTATTAATAGAATTTTCACCGTTTAAATATGAATTTGTTTATTTTCAATTATAATCAAAAGTATTTTAATTTGTTCAATAATAATGAAGGAACCGCAATATTGATGTAGCCTGCTCTATATAGTAGTTGCCTTAATGTAATAGCCGTGCTGACTTATTTTGTATCTTTTAAATGAATTCCAAATTTATTAAATTTGTAATTCACGAGTCAAAATTGCCTAAAAACGGTAGATTTTGCTGAATTTTATTGCGGGAATGGCCTGCGACTTATCAAATCGGAGATTTGAGAAGTGAAATTGGCAGAAACTGCCCCAAAAAGTTCAAGCGCACAATTAGATTCGAGTTTTTTGAGTTTTTTACCTTGTGGGAATGGCCTACGACTTATCAAATCGGAGATTTGAGAAGTGAAATTGGCAGAAACTGCCCCAAAGCAGTTCAAGTGCACAATTAGGGTTTAGAGTATTAGTTCTATTATATTGCGGGAATGGCGAAATTGGCAGACGCACCATCTTGAGGGGGGATTGAAAAATCAGGTATTGTTTAATCAAGTATATTAAGCTGCACAACCTACCGACTTAATTTTAATCATAAATAATATAGTTACTTTGAATCACCTTTTAGAAAGGAAATCAAATGATTTCAAAAGAAAATCTAAAGGGCGGGGTTTACTATTTCTATTACATAGGTGCTAATGGTAAGAAAAAGAAACGATCATTACGTACTACTGATTATGAAACAGCTTTACTAAAGGCAGGTGAGCTACAAAATAATTCGTCTTCCCTATATCCAATTCGTCAAAGCATTTCTTTGGTTGAGTTTCGTGAATGGGTCTTAAGTTATGTAAAAAACAACCATAATCATGGAACATATCAACTATATGAAACTACCTTTAAATACTTAATCCGTTTCTTTGGTGAGAATAAAAAGATTTTAGAGATCAAAACCATTGACATAGAAATGTTTAAAAATGATAGGATGAAGTGTGTTAAACCAACGACAGTTAATTGCTATTTAAGAAAGATTAATGCTAGCTTTAATTTAGCTATTAGATTTGAATTGATTAATCAAAATCCTGCCAAGAAAGTAACTCAGTTAAGGGAAGTTGAATCACAAAGGAAAGTATTTACTGAAAATGAATTTGATAATTTGGTTGAAGTAATAACTGATAAGAGTTTTAAAAATCTTGTTTTGTTTGGGAAATATACAGGTTGCAGGGTAAGTGAGTTGGTTAACTTGCGATGGAATGATATTAATTTGCATGAAAATCATATTGAAATAAGAAACAAAGAGAAGTTCACTACTAAAACAGGAAAGAACAGGAAAATTCCAATTAGTGCTAAATTACTTGAGGTTGTTAACCAAATGGATAAAGGTAAGCCCAATGAGTTTATTTTTCT
>JBHEKV010000213.1:0-26324 GCA_041859235.1 Ignavibacteria bacterium
GGTTGGCACCTCACCTTCCTCCGTTAAAACGGAGTAAGGCGTAGCCCCTACCCCTCCGGCGCTTTTTGCCACGCCTTGCAAGTCGCAGAGGGGAAAGGCAGTCCCGCGTTTCTGCTTAGCGGGATCCGGAATATTTAGTGTATGCTTCAGTGCTTCATTTTCAATTGTCAAAGATTCCTGCTTTCCTTCCTGAACTGCCGTTACGGCAGGCAGGCGCAGGAATGACAAAGCGGGTTGGGACTTAACCCCAAAGCTCTCGGACATTGCTCCCCTCTCCTCCCAGGAGAGGGGCTGGGGGGTGAGGTCAACTCGTTTCTTCAATTTCTTGTACCCGTACTTATAATCGTATGTGATGGCGGATATATCCGAAAGTACAGCTGAGCCTGTGGGGTGGCTGCCGGCGCCTTTGCCCACAAAGAACTGCTTATCGCTATATAAGCCCTCCACTTCAATTCCGTTGAACTCGTAATTAATATTACTTAAAGGGCTCTCACGGCTTACAAACTTTGGCAGCACATATGCGCGGTAGCCGCCATTATCTTTCTGTATCCCCGCAATGAGCTTTATGCGGCAGTTGTTTTGCGCCGCGTAAGTGATATCAAACGGCGTGATATTCTGTATGCCGGAATTAAAAATGTAAGAAGGCTTTACAATTATACCAAAGGCATGCGCGGCAAGCAGGCAAAGTTTGTACTTCGCGTCTGTGCCGTTTACATCTAGCGCGGGGTCAGCCTCGGCAAAACCCGCAAGCTGCGCTTGCTTAAGGGCATCGTGGTATGTAAGCTTATCAAACTCCATTTTGCTGAGTATATAATTACTCGAGCCGTTAAGTATTCCTTTTACAGAGCTTAAGAGCTCGTTATCGTAATACTCCTCAAGCGTGCGAATGATCGGGATACTTCCCGCGCAGGCGGCTTCATACAGCAGCGAGGCACCCGTTTGCTGCTGCAGGCGGTAGAGCAGCTCAAAGTTTTCGGCGAGTACCTTTTTGCCTGCGGTAACAACGCTCTGCCCTTTTGCCAGGGCGCCTGTGATAATTTCGAGCGCTGCATCAGCATCACTGGTAAGCTCAACGATCAGGTTATGGCGGGTGTTTTCAAGCACTTCGTGCTTATTGAATGTGAAGCAGTCCATATCAATTGTGCGCGGCTTGGATTTATCCTTCACGCAAATCTTCCCGATGGAGGCTTTGAGTCCCTGGGAATGATTTAGCACATCATAGAGCCCCTGCCCCACACAGCCAAAGCCGAAGAGTCCGATGTTGAGGGTGGGGTTATTGACCTCACTCGGTGAAGTTGAAGCTTCGCTTATCACCTCACCCCCTAACCCCCTCTCCTGAAAGGAGAGGGGGAACTGGACCCCAAAATTTTCGGACATTGCTCCCCTCTCCTCATAGGAGAGGGGCTGGGGGGTGAGGTAATCCTCTGCGTCCCAAGTTTCTACTTGGGACGTAACTTGTTCGCGAAACTTTGTTTCGCAGAGCGAAGCAGGAGCATCGCCGGATATTGCGTTCCCAAACGGAAGCTTGGGAACAAGAGGCGGGGGAATGAGGGGGGTGGTGTGCGAAGTTGAATCTTCGCTTATCACCTCACCCTCCGTCTCCCTCTCCTGTAAGGAGAGGGAGGGCCAGTCATTCAAGATCTTGGGGATTCTCTCCCCTCTCCTCTTAGGAGAGGGGTTGGGGGTGAGGTTTACAATAGTCTTACTCATTTCGCCACCGCCTTGCTGTTATTAGCCGCAAACTCGTTTGCGAGGATGAAATCAAGTTTGCCGAATGCCTGCTTGAGATCGGTGATAAGATCATCAGCATTTTCAATGCCTACGCTTAAGCGTATGAGTGAATCTTTGATGCCGGCATTGCGGCGTGTATCAGCGGGAATGGATTTATGCGTCATTTGCGCCGGGTGGCAGATAAGTGACTTCACTCCCCCGAGGCTCTCGGCAAGTTTGAATAGCTCTGTTAACTGAGTGAACTTCCCTGCTGCGGCTTCGGTATCGGTTTTAAGTGTGAATGAAACCACTCCGCCGAATCCGCCATTTTGCTGCTTTGCAGCCACTTCGTGATTTTTGTGCGAAGCGAGTCCGGGGTAGTATACTTCATCAACAAGCTCAACGGTTTGTAAAAACTCAGCTACCTTTTGTGCATTGGCTGAGTGCTTCGCCGCGCGTATGGCGAGTGTTTCGATTCCCCGTATAGTTAGCCATGAATCAAACGGCGCAAGTATCGCTCCGCTGGAATTTTGAATGAACTTAATTTTTTCGGCAAGCTCCGCGGATTTGACGGCAACGAGTCCCGCGATAACATCACTATGCCCTGCCAGGTATTTTGTCGCGCTGTGAATGACGATATCCGCGCCAAGTTTTAATGGCTGCTGCAGTGCCGGTGATGCGAAGGTGTTATCAACCACAAGTAATGCATTATTGGCGTGCGCAGCTTTTGCGATCTCGGCGATATCGCTTATTTTTAATGTGGGATTGGTTGGTGTTTCCAGCCAGATGAATTTTGTTTGCGGCGTGATGTTATCAACCACATTTATGATATCGGTGGTATCAACATATTTTATTTTGATGCCAAGCCTTGAATAGATGTGCGTGAAAATGCGGAACGTCCCGCCGTAGATATCATCAACGGCGAGGACTTCATCGCCGGAGCTTAAGAGTTTTATGACGGCATCAATTGCGGCGAGTCCGCTTGAGAACGCAAAGCCGTGCGTGCCGCCTTCGAGTGATGCGATGAGGTCTTCCAAGACCTTGCGGGTTGGATTGTTGGTACGGCTGTAATCGTAACCCTTGTGCACGCCCGGCGCGGACTGCTCAAAGGTGGATGTTTGGTAAATGGGCGTTGAGACGGCCCCCGTGAGCTTGCATGTAGGTACTGAGTGTATTGCTGCTGTTTCGAATTGCATGATGATTCTCCTTTTTCTTCGGGTTATGCCCGTTATGGTTTATGAATGATTGATTATGACACGTTGCTCTCCGGCATTCCCAAACTGGAGTTTGGGAATGAGGTAAATTGTTGTCTTCGCAAAGTCCTCTTCGAGAACTGCGGGAGCAGTCAGGAACTCTGCGAGAACGAATGAACGAGAGTGTTTGATTGTGAATTAATAATCAGGATTGATGATGATACAGATATGGAAGGAAAGAAGTGTGTGAATATTCTTTTATGGTATAAAATAAAAAAACCTCTAAAGCAGGCTGTTAGAGGCGTTCGTGTAGCAAACCTTTTATACCTGTTTATCTGCCTTCAATTTTTGATTGAAGAAGGAATTAGCACCTATCACGTTTTTTGCCGGTTTAAAAGCTCAACGCGGGTTGCTAAGACTATCATCGGGCCTGACCCTCTAGTCTTTCTTGATAAACGTCACTTTGTTTATGAGTGACTTAAATATTTAAAAGAACGCTTTGAATAATTTGTGATACAAAGATAATGAAAAAGAAACATGAATGTCAAATAGTTTATAGTTTACAGTTGATAGTTGATAGTTGATAGTTGATAATTGAAAGTTGACAGGTGATAGTTGATTGTTATCTGATATTTGATTTTTGGTATTTGATATCTGGTATTTGATATTATAGGTTTTTATTGGTATGAATAATGGTTATATTTACAGAACCAGTTAAGATTTTCATCCAATCTGCTTAACAAAATCAGTTACTTAGCGTTTTAGTTTTTAATTAAAGACCGGCGAAAGGTCTGTATTTTTCTTCAATATTCCCGTAATCAAAAGTATCGGGTCATACATTAAACTAATTTCAATTCATGTTCATATTATTTTTCATTGTTCACTGGTACCTGGCTTTATTTTTTCAAACCTTCTTTCATCACCGTTACGCATCACACCGCGCATTTAAAATGAATAAATTCTGGGAACGCACATTTTATGTGCTGGCGTATATCGCGCAGGGTTCATCGTATATGAGTCCGAGGGCTTACGCAATCATGCACAGGATGCATCACGCGTATACTGATACCGCAAAGGATCCGCACTCACCTTTGTTCTTCAAAAATGTATTCGCGATGATGAAGCATACGCGCAGAATATACCAGGATATATTCTTCAAAACATATGAGCCTGAAAAACGTTTTGTAAAGGATATTCCGGATTGGCCGTGGTTTGACAGGTGGACAGTTACCAAAACATCAAAGGTATTATGGAGCGTGTTCTATATAGCCATATATTTTTTCTTCGCGCCTTCATACTGGTACTTTCTGCTGCTTCCGGTTCAGATAGTAATGGTGCCTTTTCACGGGGCAATTGTGAACTGGTTCGCCCATAAATACGGCTACAGGAATTTTGAGATGAAAAATACTTCGACCAATCTGCTGCCGGTTGACCTGCTTTTGATGGGAGAAGCGTATCATAACGATCACCACAAGCATGCCTCAGCAATTAATTTTGGAGTAAGATGGTATGAAATAGACCTGACTTATTACATAATACTTGGAATGGGAAAACTGGGAATTGTTAAGCTGCAGGATAAATACCGTGAGGATGAGCTGGCGGCAATAAACGAAGCTTAAAGGGCACAAAAAAGTGCTGCCGTCAAAACTAAAAAATAGTATTTAACGGCAGCGGGGGATATGCGCGTGAGTTTGCGCAGCGAAACCAAAATTTCAGAAGCTATAGGTTAAAGCTCTCACTAAAAACCAAATCACGAAAGAATATTTTCAAACTCGTGAAGCTTAAGCCGGTTCAGAACATATTTATCCTTTGTATCAACTGTGTAAAATTTTTCCAGCGCAACAACATCGAAGTAAGCGTGAAGTATTACAGCGTAAGTTTCATCAGAAAAACCGTAAACAGACTTGATATACCTTACGATCGTATCAATATTCAGCAGCGCTTCATACCAGTTCCCCTTTATCACCATTGAAATTATCAGGACATTCTTTTTTGACATAGTAACTATGGGTGTAATAAAGAACTCAAGTACTGTATTATTCGAATTGGTACATCTCATTGGTGAGAGGTATTTTCCTGTTGAACACTGCTTACTGTGTAAAATTTCCTTCAATATACTTTGATGCAAACTCATAGATGCTGTTTTATTCCTTCAATTTTTTACCGCAGCTTCAAAGATAGCGAGTCAGGCAGAATTTTCAAAGAGCTTATATATCATTGTAACCATATCTTTTTTTCTATATCTTTGATTTTATGCAATTTTTGTAATTTCTTCCTGTTATTGTAACCGGAATTTATGCGGGAAGTCTATGAAAAAATTACGCATTTTTGACCTTTTATCCTCAATTCAGCCAATTGAATTAAAGAGATTTCATAAGTATATGCAGTCTGACTCGCTTTTTAACAGCAGAGACTATATCCCCCTTGTTGAAACGCTTCTAAGATTTTACCCGGATTTCAGCGATAAGGAGCTTTCTATGGAGCTCCTGTATTCTTCATTATACCCCGGCAAGAAGTACAACAACAGGGTAATAATTTCAAGACTATCGGAACTGAACAGGATGACGGAGAATTTCATTCTTACCATAAAGCTTGAGCAGGATGCCACATTGAGAAGCCGGGTTTTAGGCGAAGCTTTAATGCACAGAAAAGCGTACGAGACATTTGACCTGCTGATAGCCAGGACAATAAACAATGAGATGAATATTCAGAAAATAAGTGAACGCCAATTGTTTGAGCTTGACCAGCTTTTGATGCTGAAAGGGCAATGTCTTGTGGAAAGAGAGAAGTTCGTAGAAACACATGAATTGCTTGAAGAGAACATTGAAGTATTCCTCATTTATATTATGACCCGGCTTTTGACAATGTACTGCGCAGCTAAGAACATAGAAAATTTCCAGATAGCGGGCACATCAGTAAAGACACTGGGAGCTATGATGAAAAATATCGATATTGCAGGCCTGGTTAAGAGCCTTAAAGACAACAGGCTTTCAGCATATATGAAGGTAATGCTGCAGATATACAGGCTTTATGAAAAAAAAGTAAACGATGAACTTTACTTCCGTGCTAAAAAGGAATTCCTGGCGAACATTGGTGAATTTGAGCAGATATCCAGATTCACTGTCTTCAGCTTTCTTTATTCATATACGGTCACGCAGATAAACAACCGCCGAACAGAGTTCGTCAATGAGATATACGATCTGCTGAAGCTGATAATACGATATGACGCTTACAGAAAAGCCAGTAATGAGTATATGCCTACTATGCTTTTCAGGGAAATGGTACTGACAGGACTGAAACAAAATGATATAAAAAGGACAGAGAGGTTTATTTCGGATTATACAGGCAGCCTGGCCCCCGGGTACAAAGCGACAATGAACAAATACAGCTTAGGCAAGATAAATATGCATAACAGACATTACTCAAAAGCGCTTAAAAGCTATGATGAGTGTCCAAGGAATATCAGCATTTTAAACCTTGATATGCGTATTGACAGTTTACTATGCCTTTACGAACTTGGATTGGTTGACAGATACAAAGAGGAGATATCCCGGAACAATACTCTTCTTGCAGGCAGCAAAAGCATTACAGAATTCCAGAGGAAATCCTTCAAAGTTTTTAACGGCATAATGGAAAAGCTGTTAGAACTGAAAATTAACCATGATAAAGGAAGCAAAAGCAAACTTCTCAAAGAGGTATCTTCAAGAAAGATACTGCATTACAAAGAGTGGATCCTGAAAAAGATAAATGAAATCAGTTGAATTGATCCAAAGAAAAAGCGCAGGAAAGATTCCGGTTGGAACAGCAAGAGGCAGAAGAACTACTTTTTAAGGATCTTTTCAAGATTTTCAATCGAGATCTTTCCCAATTTACTGCTGTTATCTATATCTATTGTATAAAACTGCTCGAATTTTATATTGCTGATATAGATGTGTAAAAAATACCTGTATTTATTGGGCTGGTAATTATAGTGATGGACAATAAACGATACCAGGTCTTCAATATCCTTGATACTTTCAAACCAATTTCCGTTTATGACCCTGGTTATGAACAGAACACATAACTTCTTCGCAGTTACAACAGGGGTCAGGAAAAGCTCTTCCCTGATATCATCCTTGGTTTTTATGTACTGAAATTTAGAAAGGTATTTTTCAAATGAACAATTGTTCTTAAGCAGGATGTTCTTTAATTGTGATTCCAATTCAACAGAAAGACCAGTAATAGTAACCTCCAAATTTTCCTTAATTTATCAATAAAAATATGAATAAAACGAAATATTTTCAACAAGAAGTCTGAAAATGTAACCAAGAAATCAATAGAAAATATTGATAATATCACAGCAAAAACAATAAACTATCTTGAATATACCCAATATTGTAACCAATTGTTTATCATATTATGGCTATTCAACGTTCTGGTTTTTTCATTATTTTTATGATCTAATTGAAACCTGTAAAATATAAAGAACAAATCTAAAAACATTTCTGCTTTGGATGACACCCCTTATACAAATATAATACATTATTTCGCTAATGGTACCTCCAATACCGTGAAAAAGCTACAATCTAACTGATTTCACTACATCAAATCTAGACCGATTCATTACATTATTTGTAACTTATTTATTTCAAAAAGCTTTAGATTTCAAATGGAAAACGCATTTCCTGTACCGTGATTAGAGTAAATACTTCTTCATAACCAACTGCGTGACCAAAAAACTTGTTTTAAACGGCTAATTTTGAAGTAATAAAACAATCAAAAGGGACTATTAATCAATAAATTATAATAAGACAATGAAAAAGCTACTATTTGCTGCATTATTTCTTTTAACGATCAGTTTTTCACACTCACAGTGGGTATCCAATTTTGGAGATAAGGGCGGTGATGTGAATTTCTCCAGCGCTAAGGGTAATGCTGTTACAACAGATTCCTACGGGAACAGCTATGTAACAGGTTATACCTATGAAGCTGCTACATTAAATGATATAGTGACCATAAAGTACAACTCCCAGGGAGACACATTATGGGCAAGAAGCTACAACGGCACCGCAAACAGGAATGATGAAGGTACCGGTATATACGTTGATGCATATGGGAATGTTTATGTTGTCGGATTCGCAGAGTTTAACAGCAAGGCAACTGATGTTGTAGTTCTTAAGTATTCACCCGAAGGTAATCTGTTATGGAACCTTCCATACGCCAAAACATCAGATCCCCTGATTGATAAGGGTTTGGCTATCGCAGCTGATATGAACGGTTTTATATATGTAACAGGTTATACGACAAACTATGATGGGAAAAAAGATATATTTGTGAACAAATACAGTTCAGCAGGCCTTATCTGGACATCAGAGCTTGAAGATGGCGGAACAGGTCTGGATGCAGAGGGTTTATCAATAGCAGTAAGCAAAAGCGGCAGCATATATGTAGCAGGTTACATAACCAGCGCCGAAAGCTCTGAAGACATTGTTGTTATAAAGTATAACAACGCGGGAGAAAAACAATGGATGCGCCCTGTTAACGGGAACGTTAACCAGAGTGATAAAGCATGGGGCATAGTTGTTGATGAGCTGGATAACTGCTTTATAACAGGTTATATCACAAATTCAGTGGGTAACGCAGATTGCTACACTGCCAAGATCAATTATGCAGGTACAATCGTTTGGTCAACCACATACGCAGGTGAAGGCAACCAGACAGATAAAGCATGGGGTATAGTTGTAGATACAGACGGCGCGGTTTACATTACAGGTGAGACCACGGACGCATATTCAAATGTAAATTACGTAACAATAAAATATTCAGCATACGGCGCAGAGCTGTGGAAATCATTTTATAACGGTACAGGAAACGGCGAAGACGTTGCATCATCTATCGGGCTGGTTGGATCAAACAGCGTGGTTGTAACAGGAAAGAGCTGGGGAACCAGTGATACATACGATTACGCAACTGTAAGATACAACGCTTCAACCGGTACGCAGAACCAGGTGAATATTTACAGCTTCACAGGGACTTCATACGATATCGCAATGGATATAGCAGTATCACCAACAAACAAAGTTATAATCACAGGATTCAGTGAACTTGTGATAGATAACGCCGTAAATATGTCTTATATGTCCACTACTTCGCTTGATTTCAGCAGTGAGCTTACAACTGCAAACAACACACCTGTCAGTTACTCATTGCATCAGAATTATCCGAATCCGTTCAACCCAAGCACGACCATCAGTTTTGATCTTGCAGAGGGCAATAATGTAAAATTGGCTGTATATGATATACTTGGCAGGGAAAACTCAGTCCTGGTCAATCAGTATTTAACTGCAGGAAGCTACACTATTAATTTTATTAACTCAAACCTGGCATCCGGGATATACTTCTACAGGTTAACAGCGGGAAGTTTCACGGATATCAAAAAAATGACATTAGTAAAATAACCTCCATTTAAGAACTATTTTCTAGATAAGAAAAATGAAATCTATAAATAAAATAGAGAACACCAATAGGAATAGCTTCGAAGAGGTTGATTTACTTAACAAGCAAGCTGATGAAGCAAGAAAAGATAACAACAACCTCTCACTTAACCTGAGCAAAGAGGCCATTAGCCTGGCACAGCTTTCAGGTTACAGCCAGGGACTGGCAAAAGCTTACTTGAACGCAGGTATTTCATGCAGACTATCCTCAAATTTTGAAGCAGCTATTGAGTATTACCAGGAAGCTTTAAATATAAACAGAAGGCTTAAAGATAAAAAAGCCGAATCAAGAACACTGAACGCAATTGCAAACGTATATTACAGCTTAAGCAATTTCGAAAAAGCAATTGAATACTACGATGAGTGCATATTTGTGCTGCAATCAATCGGAGATATGAATTTCGAGGCAGCAGTTCTTACAAACAGGGGCCTTTCATACCAGTTGAACGGTGACATGAGGGCCGCTTTGAACAACTATCTTGAAAGCTTAAGCATATACAAAAGCAGCAATACAGAAATACATTACGCATTGTATAACAATCTTGGTATTGTATACCTGGAAACAGGAAGCTACCAGGAATCATTATTATATTTCACAAAAGCATTGAAGGAAACACAGCATTCCAAGAACATCATGGATGAAAGCTTTACACTTGCCAACATTGGCAGGACTTACATCTACATGAGCGATTTCGCAAACGCTATCACTTACTTAAGTGAAGCAATGATCATAATGAAAAAGTACGGCAACAGACAGGCTGAAACTCAGGTTTTCGCTAATCTTGCCAAGGCATACATGAAAATGAGATGTTTTCCGGAAGCAATAAAATATTATAACCGCGCATTGAAGTACTACAAAGAAATCGGCGATAAGAGCTCTGTTGACCATACCTTATGCGAGCTTGGCGAGCTGTACTTTGAGCTCAATGATTACAAGACAAGTAAACAGTTCTTTATGGATGGTCTTGAAGTATCACAGAAGATCAATGACATAATGAATGTAGTAAGAATAAACACCGGTCTTGCAAGGTTATACCTGAAATTCAGAGATACCGAGAAGGCAATGGGCTTTCTTGATACCGCAGAGAAGCTTGCAAAATCAGCTAAATCATACAAAGATCTCAGCAAGATATGTATGGTATACAGCGAAAACTACAGCATCAGCGGCAACTTCAAAGAAGCCAAGTTATTTCTGGATAAGCATTTTAAGTACCTTGAAAAATTGAACAATCTGACAGAATCCAATAAGATTCAGGCAATAATGCTTGGACACATAAAAGATACAGAAGTAAAATCAGAACCGGCTTATTATTATAATCTTCAGAAAGATCAAATACTAAGCATTGCATAAAACGGCTTAACAACCAATCCCCCTGAACAGGCGGTTCAAATGAACCGCCTGTTCCATTTTTTCACAGGAAATCAGGTATTTCAAATGTCAATACCGTATAAAAGTAAGGGATTTGGAGAAAAACACTAGATAATGAAATAATGAAACATGAAAAAAACGATATCTCTTTTAAATGAAAATACTTAATTACATTCAGCAATCATAAAAAAGTATACCGTTAAAAGAGTAAAAAGGATAAGATGGCTGGTTTAGTTAAAAGTTTTAAGATAATAATACATAATTTGCAGTAGAAGTTAAAAGAAATTAACAATAGAAGTATAGTATCATGAAAAAGTTTATATTCTCAATTTTGCTTCTTTTAGTTTCGGTATCTGTTTACTCTCAATGGATAGCGAACTGGGGTAATACAGGAAATGATGTAAATATTTCTGACGCAAAAGGTCAGGCAGTAACTGTAGATGATAATGACTTTAGTTATGTTACGGGATATGTAAACGCTGAAGCAGGCAATAATAACATAGTACTGATAAAATATACATCCACAGGTGATACTGCATGGGTGAGGACTTACGACGGAAATGCAGGTCTTAATGATAATGGAATGGATGTTTGCATTGATAATAACGGTAATATATATGTTACCGGGTTCGCATATTACGAGGGAAAGGCAAATGATGCAATTGTTCTGAAATACAGTTCTGAGGGCAATTTACTTTGGGTTAATCAGTTTTCAGGCAGTAATACAGCCGGGGAAGATGCCGGAACAGCTATAACTATAGATAATTACAATAATATCTATGTAACAGGCTACTCTACCGGAACTGACGGATACACTGACATTTTTATAAGGAAGATCAGTCCATCAGGAATCGTTTTATGGACAAATACAGCTGATGGTCAATTTCATCTAGATGCCGCAGGGAATGCAATAACAGTAGGCGGAAGCGGCAATATTTATGTAGCAGGATATTTTTCAAGTTCCGGGATGAATACTAATATTGCAGTTTTAAAATACAGCGCTTCGGGCAATCTAGTATGGAGCAAAGAGATCAGCGGAACAGGTGAAGGTGAAGATAAGGCCTGGGGCATAGTGGTTGATGTAACCGATAATGTTTATGTTACAGGATATGTAACAAATTCAGCAAATAATTCTGATTGTTACACGGCCAGGTTTAATTCAGGCGGCACACTGGTTTGGTCAAATACTTTTAACGGCTCAGGCAGCCAGAGTGACAGGGCCTGGGGAATAGTAGTTGATAGTGACGGTTCAGTATATGTTACAGGACAGACAGCTTCCGCAAATTCAGACGCTGATTTTCTGACAATAAAATATTCTTCCAATGGGGAAACCCGGTGGAATTCGGTTTATAACGGCACAGGCAACCAGGAAGATGCTGCTATTGGAATAGAACTGCTTCCCAATGAAAATAATCTTGTAGTCACAGGCAAAAGCTGGGGTACATCAAACACATTTGATTTTGCAACAATAAAATACAATACTTCAAACGGCAATCAATCCCAGGTCAACAGATACAGTCTATCATCCAATTCCCAGGATATCCCGACTGATATTAATTGTTCTAAAAAAGGTCACGTTGTTGTAACAGGTTACGGAGTAAATATAGCAGGTGCTAATGAGACTGATTCGTACATCACTACATTATCACTTGACTGGGGAATTGAGCTCATCAGTGATCCTGAAATCCCATCAGAATATTCGCTGGAGCAGAACTATCCGAATCCGTTCAACCCTGCTACAAGTATAAGATTTTCGCTTGCGGAAGATGTTAACGTAAAACTCGCAATTTTCGATATTCTGGGAAGAGAAGTTGCGGTTTTGGCTGACCAGAAACTTGAAACGGGTAAGCATACAATAACTTTTAATGCAGCTAACTTACCTTCAGGCGTTTATTTCTATAAGCTTGATGCAGGCAGTTACAGTGCAGTTAAGAAAATGACATTGGTGAAATAAGGTATGCATAACAAGTACATACAAAAAATGAAAGTACTGGCTCAACCCGGGATCACCCAAAAAAGCACTGATGAAATTGATGAAATGAACTCCAATGCATCAAAAGCAAGAATAAGTGACAGTACAATTTCACTTGTTATGAGCAAAGAAGTTATTTCGGCAGCTAAAAATGCGGGATATACCAAAGGTCTTGCACTGGCAAATCTGAATGCGGGTATAGCATGCAGGATATCATCTGATTTTGAAAATGCTTCAGCATACTTTAATGACGCATTAGAACTATACAGTGGAATTAATGACAAGAAAGGTGAATGCAGAACTCTAAATGCAATAGCAAATGTAGAACTGAACCTGAGTAACTTTGAAAAAGCTATAGAATATTACGAAGAGTGTATTTATGTACTTCAATCCATAGGAGATCTGGATTTTGAGGCTGTTGTTCTGATGAACAAAGGGCTGGCATATCAGCAAAACGGCAGCCTGAAAGCCGCATTGAGAAACTACCTTGAAAGCTTAAGCATTTTCAAAACAAAGGGACTTAAGATCCATCATGCGCTTTACAACAACCTTGGAATTGTATTTCTGGAAACCGGAAACTATGAAGAAGCTTTGCTGTACTTCACCGAAGCTTTAAAACATACTCAGCTGAATAAGGCTGTTAATGATGAAGGACTTGCCCTCGCAAATTTAGGAAGAACGTATCTATACATTGAAGATTTCACCAATGCAATAACTTATTTAAGCGAAGCATTGATCTGTATAAAGAAAACAGGCAATCGGCAGGCAGAAACGCAGGTCTATGCGAACCTTGGGAAATCATTCAGAAAAATGAAATGTTACCCTGAGTCTGTTAAATTATATAACAGGGCGCTGAAGTATTACAAAGAGATAAGCGATAAAAGTTCTGTTGCGCATACATTATCCGAAATGGGAGAGCTTTATTTTGAGCTCAACGATTTTAAGTCAAGCAAAGATCTCTTTAACGAAGGACTGGAAATTGCGGTATCAATTGGAGATGATGCTAACATAGCACGTTTAAATTCAGGCTTAGCCGGATTGTATATAAAATTCAGAGATACAGAACGAGCCAAAGAGTATTTATCTGCCGCAGAAAAACCGGCAATTGCAAGAAACTCACTCAGAGAACTGATGAATATATGCAAGTTATACTGCCAAATACATGAAATTTCCGGTAACAAAAAGGAAACAGACGATTACAACCTGAAGTATTCAAATTATACAGAAGAAATGGCTAATTTTGTCAAAGAGTGTAAAATTCAGTCAATTATGATTGATCACATTGGTAAGTGTAAGGCGGAAATTAAGACCGAACACAAACCAGAGATTTTTTCGCCGGCATTAAAATATGCTTAATAACATGTTCTCATCCCCCTGAGAACCGGGCGGCCGCAAGAGCCGCCCTTTTTGCTTTCAAACTGAGCGGGTCAGATCTATTTAACAGAATCTTTCTGTTTACTCTCTCCCCTGTTTTTGCAGTTCATGCAGATTATTCTTTCATTTTCCCGGGCTTTTTTACGTGAAACCTCAAGCACATCAGCCGAGCATTGCTTCAGTGAGCCGCAATCACGGAAAGTATGATAAGTTTTTGCTGAATTGCTTGTGCATACATATACAATATCATTATCACCCGGCAGCGGCGGTTCCTCTTTTGAACAGGAAAGCAAAATAAATGATGATACTAAAAGCAAAAAATATCTTAACATCTTATGAAATTATTTTAGTGTATTATTTTACTAAAATCATTCGTTTTGTTTCTATAAAACTGTTAGTTATCATTTTATAAAAATACACACCGCTGGTCTTCATAGAAGCGTCCCAATCTGCAAGGTAAACGCCCGGTTTCAGATTTTGGGAAACCAGTGTATTCACTTCCCTGCCCATAACATCGTATATTACAAGCTTAACAAATCCTGCCTCGGGTACGCTGAATTTTATGTTGGTAACCGGATTGAACGGATTAGGGTAATTCTGCGACAAATTATACGAGCGGGGAATTTCTCCTGAAACAGGTGTAATGCCGTTAACTTGCCCGCACATACCGTTTAGTGCGATCTTCATTGTGCTATCGCTGTTGTTTATTGTAAGCTCTCCAGTGTACGGAGTATTTGAAGAAGTTGGGGTAAATTTTATTTTTGCATATCCAAACTGGTTTGCGGTTACTGTTGAAGGAAAACTTTCTACTGTAAAAACAGGATTATTGGAAGTAACTGAGCTGATATTCAGATTTGTATTTCCGTAGTTGCAAATTGAAACAAAATAGCTTACAGTATCACCCGGGTTTGCGAGAGTATCAAATTTCACTGAGTACGGAGCAGCGGTAATTTTCGCTTTTGGCGGAGTGTTAAGTGTCGTATAAAATGCCGCTATTCTTTCAACAAATTCAGGATGATCGGCAAACGGGTTGCGGTTATTCTGAAATTGTTTTACACGGTCATTACGCAGCCTTTCGCGGGCGTCAACCGTATCTATTAAATGGAACTGCCTCAAAGCTGATTCCTGTGACTGGGCTAAATATGTACCCCAATTCTGGTGTCTTAATACAAAATAGAAAATGGATCTCGCTGCATTACCTTTGTGCTTATCGCGGGGTTCAAAAACTATATTATTATTTACATCACGGCCAAGCTTAGAGCCCCCATCCTGGTATGTAATTCCCGAGACAACAAAACCGAAAGCGTAATTTGCCCTGCGGTTGTTAGGTTCAGCATCTGTTGGAAATAAATGGTGCAGGTCGCTTACCATAGGATCATTGCTGTTAAAGAAGCTTTGCGGCCATGTATGCTCTGTGTTAAAACCCTGGTTCTGCGCTATAGTTCTGTTTGTCGCGTAAATTTTTCTGCCTATATACACACACTCTATCGTATCGCCGCCGTAGTCATCAACAGTTTCAAACATACGGTCACGTGCGGTATTATAACCAAGTGTAATAGCGCCTGTAGTTGTAAATGTCTTTAATGCCGCTTTCAGCGGCTCATCGCTTAAGCCCTGGGTGAACGCGTACTGCGCATCGGGATATTTTGAGGTTGCTATGAGTCCGTATACCAATGAATAATGCAAACCTCCGTTAGGCACTTTCGCATCCAGCAGAAGGAATGCGCGGTATGTTAAATTATGGTATGATGAGTAGATAACCCATAAACCTGTACTATCACCTGCCGCAATATTCAGTGTGTTAACACGCGTGAAGAAGAACGGTGAAGTGGTTCTTATTGATGTAACGTTGATAAGCTTATTTGTCGGATTCTTAACATAGATAAGTGAACTATCAAGAGTTTTTGTGATGGAAGTATCCAGGTTCACAGTAAACGGAACCATCTGTGAAAATGCTGATGAGCATAACACAAGTGCAAGTAATACAATAAGTTTTTTCATAGGCTGCTAAAATACTTCAAATTTGAGCAATATTCAATTTGATAATTTGGGCGAAATGCCGGTTTTTTACGGCATAAAGGAGGCAATTACTGCATTATTTATATATTGTAAACCTGTATTAATATTATATTTTTGTAATTATGAAAAGCAAATTCAGGCAGTATATATATAGGGCAGAATCACCCGCCAAGATCAATATCGGGCTCAGGGTGCTTTCAAAAAGGAACGATGGATTCCATAACCTTGAAACCATCTTCTATCCAATAAAGATTTATGATAAGATAACTGTTAAGATAAGGAAGGTATCAGTTTCAAACGGGGAAAACAGCATTAATGTTAAAACCGATTCAAAAGAGAATATTTCGGGGAAGAATAACATTTGCTACAAAACCGCTGAGCGGTTTATAGAAACTTTCGGGATTGATGGTTCATACAGGATTGATATTTCAATCAAAAAAAATATACCAACCGGGGCGGGTCTCGGCGGCGGAAGCTCTGACGCTGCAAGTGTGATAAAAATATTACTCAAGCAATTCAGGAACGAAAAAGGTCTTATCTCTTTTTTAAATTTACCGCGGCGCAAGAAGATGCTGAAACAAGTTCAGCATGACAAACTATTGGGTTTTGCTATGGAGATAGGCAGTGATGTCCCCTTCTTTCTGCAGGCGAAGCCTGCTTACGCTTTGGGAAGAGGTGAAAAACTTACTCCCCTGCCGGGCTTTAAATTGCCGGGCAAAATTCTTCTTGTAAATCCGGGCATACATATATCAACCCCATGGGCGTTTAAATCTCTTGGTATAAAACGCTCCAAAAAAAGATTAATGAGAAGTATAAATAAGTTCATGGTTGATAGCCCTGAATTAATGATCAATGACTTTGAACGGGTAGTGTTCAGGAAGTATCCGGAAATTGAAAAGATAAAGTATGATATGTACAGTTTAGGAGCATCGTACTCGCTTATGAGCGGAAGCGGTTCAACTGTGTACGGTATATTCAAAAGCAAGGATATCAAAATAGCTGAAAAATATTTTAAGCTGAAAAAGTATAAAGTATTTGTGAGCTGATTTTATTCAGCGCATAGTCCCTTTCGTGAGAAGATTCGGAAACGGAATAGTCTGTATTCGCAGAGTCCCTTTTCAGGAACTGCCGGAGCAGTCAGGAACTCTGCGAAGACGGAAAAGCTGAAACAAAAAAGACAGGCCGCTGACCTGTCTTTTCACATTTCAACACTCAGTTATAAACTAAAAGCTTACCGCAACATTGAATGTAGGGAATTGCTTTATCTGGTACGTATAAGGTGATACTCTGTTCTGCATCCTGAAACCCGTTTCGACCTTGATCTTGCTGTTGTAGGTTGAAATAACCCATGCAGCATCGGCTGCGCTTAAAATGTGATTAACGATTGCCGTTATGGGTCCAATTTTTGCGTAATCAAAGAAGTCGTTTGCTTTTTGCCTATCGGCTGCATAATTTGTAAATACCGGATCGCGGTACGTTTGGTAGTTATACGGTCCTGCTGCTTTTGTGGGAACATGTTCCAGGTTTGTCCATCCTGCCTGAAAGTTCTGGTATTTACCAATAAGCTCATAATACTGCTGTGATCCGTATTCAGGCATAGTATGCGAAAAATTGGCGCGTTCACACACCATAATTTGTTCGCGCAATACATCTTTGTTGGGTTCATCGGGATCAATACCGCCGGACTCACTGAATCCTTCATTTTTGAGCCAGCGCGCGTAAGTACGTACATCCCAATACTGGTCAGCATAAGCCTGGTATTCTTCTTCTTTCTTGTTTCCTTTGCTTTCAAAATACGCAAAGGTTGCCCATGCAAGTACTTCAACACCGAAGAAAATTCCCGCTTTCAGGTAATTTCCTCCGTAGAACTCACCCGCACCGGGAACAAGAGCTGAGAGTAAAACCCCGAGCCCTACTGATTTTTTTTTCTTTTTTACCTGCAGGTTATCTTCAGCTCCGCTGAATATGTTCTTTCCGGTATTAAGCGAAAGCAGTCCGTCTTTTTTCAAAGGCAGAACCTGCTGATACATTGTACCCTTCTGAAATTTGTCATCAATTATCAGTTTACCTGAGCTTTCCTTTTTGTTTAAGGAAAATTTTCCTGGGTTGAACCCCTGGGAAAAAATTGATGAGGAAATTAAGACCGTTAAAAGTAATGCAGATAATTTGATTTTCATGGTTTTAATAAGTTACTTTTGATAAAAATAAAGCTTTAGCAGGTACATACTGTATCTTTATTTCATCTCCGTTTTTAAATTTTTCAATGAATTCTTCTTTTGTTAAGTTCCCGGCGGCTACCTGTATCATCGCTCCAACAAGAGCCCTAACCATTGAGTGCAGGAACCTGTTCGCGGATATTGTAAATTCAATTATTCCGTCTTTTCTGCGCTTCACATTGCAGGAATACACAATGCTTCTGAAATCATGTTCATCCGTTTTATTCTTGCAAAGCGAGCGGAAGCTATGGTTACCTTTTATAAGGCCGCAGAAGCTTTTTGCTGCCTTAATATCAAAACCGGTTTTCAGCAGCAGCAGTTTATCGCCTTCAATAGCCCTTTTTGTTTCAGTCAGCCTGTAAATATACTCCCTGCTTTTTGCTGAGTACCTTGCGTGAAAATCACCCGGTACCGCTTTTAGCTGTTTTACGACTATATCATCGGGCAGCAGCGCATTTAGTGAAACAAGAAATCTGCCGGTTCCCTTTTTTTCAATACTGCTCTTATTCGTCTTGAAATTGGCGCATTGCCCATAAGCGTGAACGCCGGCATCAGTTCTTCCGGCGCCATTCAGCGTGATCTTTTCACCCGGAATAAGTACTGATAATTTTTCTTCAATTGTCTGCTGAATGCTGCGATGCGCTTTTTGTCTTTGCCAGCCTGAATAATTCTTTCCGTCGTATTCTATAAGCAGCTTCAGATTGACCTGTTGACTGTTCATTTCGCTACCGGTCAAAGGCAGGCTCAAAAGTTCCCGGAAATGCTGAGCTTTATACCATCGATCCTGTTATTAAAATTCTTTATTACGCCTGCATTCATTCTGATACCGCCGGAAGATCTTTCTTTGAGCTCATCATTATACCCGTTTGCGGCAAACACGGCGCTTATTCCGCTGATAAGATGGTTTATCAGTACTGCGCCAACTACAAACAGCCTGTCATTAAGCGTTCTATCGCCTGCAATCTTATCTGCGCGGTACAGCCTTCGTTCTTCATCGGAATTCCACCAGAAATAATATCCATTTTCAGGCAGGTAAAGCTTGTCATACTCGCCGAATCTAAGCTTCTCGTTGTTATATTCATCAACATTGCTGTAATTGGCAATATCAATAAAGAATTTATCATCACGGGCTTTGCTGCCCACGGTAATACCTGCATGGGTAGTTGCATAGCTGTACGAATCATCAAGCATCCAGTTGCCGTATATGCTGAAAGCGGCATAGGTAAGCCACAAGGCCGCTTCAGAAATCATGAAGTACTTTCCGGTATTGAACCTATCTGCATAAACGTGTCCCATACCCGGGAGAAGCAATCCGTATATAAAAGCAAGACCCGGTGATTTTTTGGAGCCTCTTGTTTTTGCAGTTGTTTTGCTCTCACTTGTAATGGAATCCAGAAATGATAAATTAGTTTTCATCTCAACAGGTGATGTAACACTGCGGGTAAGCGGGATGATCCTGTTATCATTGTTTTTTAGCCTGAAATCCTGTTCAAACTTCACCTGAGAAAAGACCGTTAACGGCAAAAAAAGCAGAACTGCGATTTTCAAAAATCTCATTAATATATTGTTATTTTGTTTTATTTTTTACAAAAACAGCAAAAACATCAGTGTTAAATACTAACGGCTCAGCGCCTTTTCCATAACTTTAACAAACTCATCTGCCTTTAAAAATCCCGTTATTCTCAGGTCTTCCATTTCTTTCCCGTTCTTATCAATAAACGCCACAACGGGCAGACCCTGGATCTTAAACTTGCTTTCAATGTCCTTATCACCTTTGGTGAGGTCAATCTTAATATTGTTAAACTTTTTGGAAAGTTCGATAACTTTGGGGTCAACGTACGTATACTTATCAAGCTCCTTACACTGCGCGCACCAGTCAGCATAAAAATCTATAACAGTAGGCTTATCAGTTGACTTGCCCACAGAAAGATCTATCTGTGCCTGCGTTTGCAGCATCTGCCACTCATACTTTCCTGTACCTACGGGTGTCTGCTCGCCGAAATGGAGATTCATGGAACCCCAGATTATAACTGCAATTGCAATAAGGTACTTTATGCGCGTATAAGTAGCAGCGGTCACAGCTTTCCTGTCTATCAATATCAGGTAAGCACCGCTGAGTATGAGAAATACTGGGAATATAATTTCATATAACTCAACTGACATAAGCGGCTGCGCTGTGTAGAGCGCAAGACCTATCATCATTAAGCCGAAAATTATCTTTACACCTTCCATCCACTCACCTGAACGCGGGAGCTTGGTAATTGAGCTTGAGAACATTGCAAGGAATACGTACGGCAAACCGAGTCCGAGCGAAAGCACGAAGAACATTATGAATCCCAAAAACGGACTGCCAATTTGACCAACATATACAAGCAAACTTAATACCAATGGTCCAATACAAGGAGCGGCAATGAAACCGACGGTTAAACCCATCAGGAAAGTACCAAAGTACCCCTGGCGGTTCTTTCCGCTGAAGTTTGCAAGTGACTGCGGTATCTTGATTTCATACAAACCGAACATACTTAAAGCAAGTGCGAGGAAGATCAGTACCAGCAAACCAATTACCAATGGTGATTGCAGCAGGCTGCCGAATACACCGCCTGTAAGCGCAGCAACAAGTCCGAGCACTGAATATGTAACCGACATACCCAATACATAGAAGAGCGCCATTAACAGCTTTCCGCCCTTGCTGTTTGAAACCTGCGCACCAAAGTAACTGATCGTAATTGGAATAAGCGGGTAAACGCAAGGCGTTAAATTGAGACCTATACCTAAAACAAAAATTATAAGCAGTGCAACAAACATACCATTTTCTTCGATATACGCCGCTATTTGATTTGTGTTCTGCGGTGATGTTGATTGCTGCGTGGTATCTCTTTTATTTTCTGTAAGCTGAGTTTTTGAAGTTGTATCTTTTTTCTGCGAGTTACTTACTGAATCAGTTTTTTTAGTAGTATCAACAGGCGTCTCAGTTTTTGATGTATCTACTTTCGCTGTATCTTCCTTTATTACAACTGTAACCGTGAAAGGCGCATCTTTGGGAGCGAAACAAGCTCTATCATTACATGCCTGGTAATTAAGCGTACCGGTAACATCATATTTGCCGGGCTTAATATCTTTAGGCGCCTTTAAATTTACACCTATAGTTATTGAGCCTTCATAAACATCAAGCTCAGTTTCAGAAAAGCTGAATTTAAATTTATGCGAGCCGGGCCATGAAATTTTACCAACTTTCAGGCTGCCGCCATCTATGGTTAGTGTTGTTGGAATGAGATCCGGGTCGCTAACGCTGTTAGCGTTGATGTGATACCCGCCCTGAACATCTGCTTTTACATTGATGCGTATGTTTTCAGTTGGAAAAAAATCTTTCTTTTGGGGGGCAGCCGTGACCGTAACGTATTGTTGTGCGTAGCTTAGGGTTGTTAGTAATAGAACTAATAAAACAGAACCTACTGTTTTTGCCAATTTTACCTGAATTTAGTTAATTTTTAATGCTTTATCCGGTAAAATTATTCATAGATTAGGTTAAATTCAATGGAAATTGTTAAATAAAAGTAAGTTTATATTTGGATAAAATCAAGGCGATTTAGGGATAAATAACAGCCCCTTCCCTTAGTAATGGAAGGGGCTTTATTGAGCATACTTATATAATTAAATCAGAATTTAAATGGTAAACTAAGCTGCGCGTTAATACTTCTGCCGGGATTCATAGCATAGCCTTTATAGCGGCTTAGGTGGTCAACATACTTTATATCCGCAAGATTATCAACCGATATATCAAGCGAAGCGATTGAGCCGGCAATAGGCATATCAAATCCTATTCCTGCATTTAACAAAGTATATCCGTCGGTTTTTGCCTCCATAAGATCAACATCGTTTTGCTGTGAAACTAACTTCACCCCGAATTTTACGTAAGCGTTCAGCAGCTTTCCGAAATTTTGTTTTTGATACTTTAGCTCAAAAATATTTTTGACGGGAGGTGTAAATGGTATCGGCATACCTGTTGCGTTATTTTCAGTTTCAACATAATCGCCGCCTGCAATTACAACCAGCCACTTTACAGGCTGATACTGTATACTGTATTCATAACCGTAAAAAGTGCTTTTATCCTGTTTTATATTGAACACGGGATGGCCTTCAAGAGTATCACCAGTAACTGCCGGATAAATAAAATTATTCACAACGTTCCTGAAAGCGGATAGCTGAATGCTGAGAGATCTATAGTTCAATCGAATTCCCAGGTCAGTATTCACCGATTCTTCCGGCTTCGGCTCAGAGTTATGATCAATTGTCTTCAGTCCCCGTTCATATCTCTGGGTACCTTCATGCACTCCATCCACAAAAAGCTCAAACTCACTTGGGGCGCGCCATCCCCTGCCAATATTGGCAAACAGATTAAATGTTTCGTTGGGCGAGTACACAAAACCAAATGAGCCGGTAACTGCATTGAATAATAATTGTTCAGGATTGAGTGTTCTAACAGGATTCCCAACTGAATCAGTTTCAAACACTGTAGTTTTGATGTTCAGTTTTTTTGTATCGAATCTCGCACCCGCAGAGAAATTGAATTTCCCCAGTTCAAGTTTTTCCATCAGGAAAATCCCCAAAGTATTCGCGTTGTAATTCGGAATAAGTTTTTCAGCCGCAAGGGTACTATTATTATGGAGAGTGTACGAAAAACCAACTGTGCCGCTAATGTTTTTGCGCAGTTCGTGATGCAGCTTAACGGAGCCATCAAATGAACTAAAGTCAAGATAAAGAGCCCGGATATCAGACGCCTTATCTTCAATGCTTTCATATTCCTTACGTGACTGTATTTGATATGAAAGAACAGTTTCGAGTTTCATCTTCTGGCTTAAACGAAGATCGCTCTCAATAGAAAATTGTTTGGTCTGAATTTTCTGGTTAGGCGTTGCACCGGGCGCCTCTAATGGATCTTCATGTATCTGGAGTTCACGGTTAAACAACTCAAAACCAAGATTAATTGTGCCGAAATTTCCGTTTATCCCAAGATTAGCGCCGCCTTCAAGCTCTTTTGCGCCTGAATTGAACAATTCTCCCCCTTTGATCTCCCTGCTGCCATCAGGTGTATTTACATTTAATGTTCCATCGGGGGTATAAACATTCCCTGACTTTCTGTAACCAAGATGCCCTTTGAGTCCAAAGTTCTTTGTGCCGATCCCGAAGGTACCATTGCTGAAATACTGCCTATCCACAGAAAATTCACCCAACACTATATTACCGTAATATACGGGTTTCTTACGCGGGGAGAATTCCAGCGGTTTGCTGATAACGTTTATGACTCCTCCAATTCCATCCGCTCCGTATACGAGACTGGAAGGTCCGCGAAGGATCTCAATTCTACCAAGATCAAATAAACTAAGCTCCGGTCCGTGTTCATCTCCCCAGGACTGCGATTCATGTTTAACGCCATCGTGGATAATGAGCACACTTTGTGAAGTTAAACCGCGTATCACGGGTTTACCGATCCCCGAGCCAGTTGAAATATTGCTTAAGCCGGGAATATTTTGAATTGTTTCAGCAAGGTTCTGGCTGCGTGACTTTGTAATATTGCGGCTAGTAAGCTCTGTAACTGAAAATGAGCTTTTTGATATCTCTGTGGAATTAAATGACCCCGTAACATCAATTACCGGTAATTCGATCAAACTTTCTTCGAGTGAAACTGTTATCAGAGTATCTTTAGATGTAAGATCGACAACCAAAGTAAATGACGCATAGCCGCTGCGCTTGAATGAAATTATATATTGACCTATTGGAATTCCCGTAAATTTAAATCTACCCAGGCGATCGGTAGTTGATGATAATCCAGGATCATCGATACTTACCGCCACAAATTCAAGAGGTTTTCCATTCTTGTCTGTGACTGTTCCTGAAATGCCCGAAGCATTAAGCATTTGTGTCTGCGCAATCAATGATTCACATTCTGCAAAAAGCAGAATACAAATCAGAGACGCAGACATCAATAAATATTTATTGATAGTTTTTCTCATATATGTATAAATGATAAGCCGTTCCCCGAAATAACGGGAAACAGAAAATTGAATTTAATTTAGTTAGTTTGAATCAGATATGAGAAACTGCGGGAGGTGCTCTGCCGTGAGATGATGAATACCAATCTGCACTAACAATTGGTTTTACTAAATTGATATTTGAGTGGAAAGTTAAAACCTGGGGAGTAAATACAAATACCTGCTCAATTAAAGCGGTATTTAATGAATGATTTAAAATACACGCTTCGCATTTAGACTCGTCCTTATCATTGATATGATCGTGATGATGGAGGAATTCCGCCCCGTTAATTGCAAAAAGCGCGAAAATGAGCAGAATTGAAGCGGAGTATTTTTTGAAATTATTCAAAGTGCTGCAATAGTAATAAAGAATGTATATTGTTACAAGTCAATGTATCAAACTTACTTCAGTAGTATCATTTTATTTGTTTGTGAAAAATCACCTGCGGTTAACCGGTAGAAATAAATGCCGCTTGGGAAATCCGATGCATCCCAATCAACTGAATATGTGCCGGGGGTGAGTTGTCCGTTGACGAGAGTTGCCACTTCATTTCCGAGTATATCGTAAACTTTAAGCAAGACGACCCACCGTTTCGTCTCTACAGAAGGAATACTGAAATTAATAGTTGTAAACGGGTTGAACGGGTTTGGATAATTTTGTGAAAGTGAAAATTTATCCGGCACACCGTTAGATATATTATGGATCCCTATCTGGCCTGTATACTTCGAAATTCCGCCGTTATCGCGCAAAGCCCAAACATTCGGGCTACCGGTTTTATTATTGGCAATATGCGTATAATTACCTGAGGGTGCTGTATATTCAAGTATCCAGTTATTGCCCTCTGTTCCGGTATAGATCTTATCGCCCCTGCTATACCATGATTTAGAAAACGAGCTTGGCGATCCGGCAATTCCTGTAATAGCTCCTGAGCCTGCTGAGGTAACCGGATTCCAGTTCACCCCAAGATTGGTTGACTTTAACAGCGATGTTCCGGAAGTTAACCCAAGTCCAACAACGCTTTGATCTGTAAGCAGATACTGGAACCATACTACTGATGAATTTTGTTCTGGTGAAGTTGACTGTACCAACCAATTTGGTCCGTTTGGTAAATAATAAATCCGTGAGTTATTTGTTCCAAACCAGGCTTTGCCTTCAATTGCAAATACAGAATTGACAAAACCTGTTTCACTACCAGATTGCGGCAGGTAACAACCCGCTGAATCCCAGTTACGTCCTTCGTTTGTTGAACGAAAAATAGTCCACCTGTTGCCCACTGGTTTGCCAATCAATAAGATATCATACATTGAGCTGAGCTCAGCAAAACCGTATATTTCTCCGCCTGTCTGCATGAACGTATTTTGCCAGCTTGCTCCGCCGTTTGAAGTAAAATAAACAACAGCAGTATTACCTGAAAGCAATCCTGCTGTAATTGCCCTTGTATATGAATTACTCATTCCAAGAATTGAAGTCAAATTAGCATTTGGGTGAATATTTGAAAAAGCGGAAATCCAGTTGGTTCCGCCGTTTGATGTCGTAATTACTATTCCGTTGTTGCCGCATATCCAGCCATGGATTGGAGAGATTACCGAATTAAGGGAAGAGGCTGCGTTAAGACGTACGTTATGGCCTGATGATTGCTCGACCCACTGTGTATAACTAATGCAGGTGCTGAATAAGAATGTCAGCAGAAAAAGTATTCTTGTTTTCATGATCCGGAAATTTAAGATTATTAAATATTAAATTTAGGATAAAAACTATTTCAATTGAGATTTAGTATTTACAGAAAATATCAGGCAGAGTGTAACTAGTAATAAAACGGAGCTTTTCAATAAGTATCTCCTAAATTTATTTACCATAATATAACGATAAAAATCATATTATTTGGGGTTGAAAATAATTATGGAATAAGGGTAGCTGAATTATACTACTTAAATGGCAATAAAAATCCCGCTCATTTGAGCGGGATTT
>JBHEKV010000101.1:0-6807 GCA_041859235.1 Ignavibacteria bacterium
AATTCCGCCTGATACTGCCGCCAAATCTGGCATATGGAGAGCGCGGCGCGGGAGAAATAATTCCGCCAAATGCCACACTTATATTTGATGTAGAACTGCTTGGGGTATCAAAACCAAAAAAATCGATAGTGGATACTTTGATGAGTATAATAGTTGATAAAAATATTGATAAGGCTATTGATACTTACTGGACACTGTACAATGACTATGAAGATAAATATAACTTTAAGGAATCACAGCTTAATATTTTGGGATATCAATTGCTGCAGGTAGGGCTTAACAAAGAAGCAGTAAAGATATTTGCCCTGAATATTGAGCAGTACCCTGAGTCTTCGAACTGTTATGACAGCATGGGTGAAGGATGCATGATAGCAGGAGATACAAAGAACGCAATTAAAAATTATGAGAAATCGCTTAAACTGAATCCCGCGAACGACAATGCTAAGAAAATGCTTGAACAGCTTAAAGCAAAATAGTCAGTTTAATTATGGAAGTTAAAGATCTTAATTTTTTATTTGGCAAATGGATAGGCTTTGGTATGGCTGTATACCCGGATATAATTCCTGTGAGTTATTCTGAAGTTCTAACATGTGAATATGATCCGCATAGAGATCTTATTCACTACAGCCAGATTACAAGATATACTGACCCGGTTAAGAACGGGGCAACTCTGCATATGGAAAGCGGTTTTATAAGAAAAAGCGATTCCGGAATTTTAGAGCTTTCAAATTCGCAGAATAATGGAAGGGTTGAAGTGATGATCCTTGATGATATTGATCTTGTTGCGGAAAAAATACATTTAGTATTTAGATCAAAGCTCTTTGGAAATGACCCCAGGATGATAATTACTCAGCGTGATTTTTTTTATTCAGGAAACAAACTGTCATATGAAATGAAAATGTCTACTATGAGAAATACAGAACTTACAACTCACTTAACAGCTGAATTAATTCGCGAGACATAATGAAATTTGAGAATAATATAGAATTCGCAATGCAGCTTGATTCAAATGATCCGCTGCATTCATACAGGATGAAATTTCACATCCCTAAAACGCCCGCCGGCAAAGATGTGATCTATTTCGCAGGAAATTCACTGGGGCTTCAGCCAAAAAAGGTGAGAGAATATGTTGAGCAGGAATTACATGACTGGGAAACAATGGGTGTTGAAGGACACATTCATGCCAAACACCCCTGGCTGCCTTACCATGAATTCCTGACAGCGCAAATAGCGGGGCTTGTTGGCGCGTTGCCTGAAGAAGTTGTTAACATGAACTCGCTTTCGGTGAACCTGCATTTGATGATGGTGTCATTTTACAGACCAACAAAAGAGCGAAATAAAATTCTGATTGAAGCAAATGCGTTCCCATCCGATCATTATGCAGTGCAATCCCAGATAAAGTTTCATGGATATGATCCCGCTGAGTGCCTGTTGGAAATGAAACCTCGTGAGGGTGACTTAACAATACGGACTGAAGATATTCTGGAGCGAATTGAAAAAGAAGGCGAATCCATTGCGCTGATAATGTTTGCAGGTGTAAATTATTACACAGGACAGGCTTTTGATTTCGAGAAAATTACCGCAGCCGGACACAAAAAAGGATGCATGGTTGGTTATGATCTTGCTCATGCCGCAGGCAATCTGAAGCTTGAATTAAACAAATGGGATTGTGATTTTGCCGTGTGGTGTTCGTATAAATACTTAAACGGCGGACCCGGTGCTATTGCCGGCGCGTTTGTTCACAAAAAGCACTTGCTTGATATGAATATCCCTAAATTTTGGGGATGGTGGGGTCAGGATAAAGCTACCAGGTTCCTTATGGATCATGATTTCCGGCCGATACCAACTGTTGAAAGCTGGCAGTTAAGCAATCCGCCCATATTGCAGCTCGCAGCCTTGCGGGCATCGCTGGATATATTTCACGAAGCAGGAATGACTGCCCTAAGGGCAAAAAGCGAAATACTGACCGGCTTTGCTGAATACCTTATAAATGAAAATAATGACGGGAATATAGAAATTATTACTCCCGCTCAAATTAATGAACGTGGCTGCCAGCTTTCGATCAGGGCTAATCAAAACGGCAAAGTGCTGCATTCAAAATTGAATGAAGCAGGCGTTATTTGCGACTGGCGCGAGCCGGATGTGGTACGAATTGCGCCCGTTCCGTTATACAATACATTTACGGATGTGTGGAATTTTGTGAAGATACTATATTCTTAGAAATCCTGCTAAACCTGGCAGGTATGGATTTTCAAAATTTAAAATATGCAAAATATTACAATCGTTGGCGCCGGACTTGCCGGCTCATTACTTTCTATCTACCTCGCCAAAAAGGGCTACGGCGTAAATATATACGAGCGCCGCGCAGATATGCGCAAAGCTAAAATTAGCGCGGGCAAATCAATTAATCTTGCTTTATCAACCCGCGGCATACATGCGCTGAAAGAAGTAGGGCTTTATGATGAGATAAAAAAAATATCAATCCCTATGTACGGCAGAATGATACATTCCCTGGACGGCTCTACATCTCTGCAGCCCTACGGCAAAGATAAAACAGAATATATCAATTCCGTATCGCGCGGTGACCTAAACAAGAAACTTATGGATCTTGCAGAAGAGTTTCCATCGGTGAAATTCCATTTTAATAAACCTTGTACCTCCATGAATATGGATAAGAATGAGATCTACTTCAAAGACGAAGGAACCGGGAACATTGAAACCGTAAAGAGTGATGTTACAATTGCAACTGATGGAGCGACTTCACCAATAAGGATGGAAATGCTCAAAGTTCCAAGGTTTGATTTTAAACAGGAATATGAAAACTACGGGTATAAGGAGCTTCATATTCCACCAGATGCAAATGGTCATTTCAGAATGGAAACGAATGCCCTTCATATCTGGCCGCGCGGCTCATTTATGCTCATAGCCCTGCCCAATATGGATGGAAGTTTTACATGTACATTGTTTCTTGCTTACGATAGATCACTTGGCGGTGAAAACAGTTTTGAAGCTTTAAGCAGTACTGAAAAAGTTCAACAGTTCTTTGAAAACAACTTTCCTGATGCAATAAAATTGATGCCTGAATTACTTGATGATTTTTTTGGCAATCCAAAGGGTACTTTGATAACAATTAAGTGCTATCCATGGTGTATTGATGGGAGACTAGCAATGCTGGGTGACTCCGCTCACGCGATTGTTCCGTTTTTCGGACAGGGAATGAATGCCGCTTTTGAGGACTGCACTTATCTTAATGAGTGCATTGATAAATTCCCCGGTGACTGGACCCGTATCTTCAGTGAGTACCAGCATTTACGGAAAGTAAATACTGATGCAATTGCAGATCTTGCACAGGAAAACTTCATTGAAATGCGTGATCTTGTTGCTGATGCCAGGTTTCAGCTGAAAAAGAAAATTGAATCACTTTTGTACAGAAAGTATCCTGATACTTTCATTCCTAAATATACAATGGTTACTTTTCTAAGAGTGCCGTACTCAGTAGCGCTCAAGAGGGGCAGAATACAGGAATCAATACTGCATGAATTGAGTGAAGGAATTTCAGTACCTGAAGAAATCAATATGGAAAAAGCGGAAATCCTGATCCTCAGCAAACTCAGTAAACTTGAGCTGATCACCTGAGGCTGTGATTTATGCTTAACAGAACATCGGGGTGTACTTCTGATATCCAGCCGATAAACCCGGTAATTTCTTCATCAAGTTTTTTTATCTTTAGCGATTCGCTGATAAACAGAAGTTTTGCAAGGTCAGAAGCAATGTTAAAAGATTGAGTCCGGCTTTTTATTTTGCTGATAAATCTTGTTATTGCCCTGCTGAATCTTTTATAGACTCGTTCTGCATTCTGTTTTTCTAGCAACTCAAATATTTTCAGTCCAAGTTTAGCTGATTCTATCCAGCTGCTGCTTATATTTATATTGTAAAGTCTCATTATTCTTTCAAGCCTTTTTATGTTTGACTCAGCCAGAAAAAAATCAGCTTTTGTGCATTTCCAGAATTCCTGTTCAGCAATATTGATGTATAATATAGCCTGCACGTTAGCTGAGTAAATATTACTGAATTTTCGTACGGATATCCTGTTCATTTCCGTAAACGCCGATAAAATGTTCTTATCAACACTCACTGAGTAACGATCGCCGCTTTTTTTCCATTCAAATACGCTGCTTGAGTGCTGATCGCTCAGCTCAAGGTACCAGCTGTTAAGTGCGTCAGCCTTGCGCGAGTAAAGGATCTGCCTTGATAAATAATCAGATGTTATTTCTTCAGCAAGCGGGTCGCTTGCATAAATAAGAAACCGAAGATAATTCAGTTCGAATTCAAGAAGCTGAGAAACGTCTGTCCGCTCTTTCAGCATTTTAGGGAAATTTGCCTTATGAAATTCAAGGTACTCAATAGCAAGATGATTATTATCAGTGAAGTTTCGGATTTTTAGAAAACTTTCAGAAAGAATGAATTCCGCTTCAAAATTATTCTTCAGGGCAAGCTCTCTTGCAGACTGAAATGCTTTGACCGAGTTTTCCTTATCACGAAGGATATTAAACAATAAACCGCATCTGTGATAGATCCTGCAGCGGAGATTGGCGGGTATCGTGTTTTTATCTGAGTCAAGCAAACCTGTAAGCTGTTTTAAAGCCATTTCAAGGTTACCCCGCTTAAAACGATTCATGGTCAGTTTGTAGCTCATTAATATTGTGAATCTTGCTTTTATTTCGGGCTTGAATAAAGAAAGGGATTTGGAGTTCATGATCTTTTTACACAAATTCCGGGCTCTGCCAAAATAAAGATTAGTCCTCCGCAAGTCACGGGTAAAATAGTAATATAGAAAAAGCTTTTCATGCACTTCGTAAAGCTGAATATTCTGTTCTCGGGAGCTTTTTTTATCAGTGATCTTTTTTTCCAGATGTATCAGTTCAGTTCTTGCCTCCCGCAGCATGCCGGCAGAAAATCTCCTTCTGATAGTTTCTATTTCACTCTCTCCCTTAATGGCTTCCCACCCAAAATAGAATTCCCGAAGCTGTTTTATGATCCTTGCTTTATGGCAATCAAGCATTCTGCCGCTTACGCTCAGGGTCTTATTCAGTAATGTATGCTCTTTTTCATCAAATGAACCCTCGCTTACAATATTTTCCAGGTATTGAAGTAACCTTATATTCTTCTGGTCACCGGCGCCCCTGCGCTTAAGTATTTTTTCAATGAAGAGTTTACGTGTAACCTCCGGTATTGCTCCGTATTCAAATAAAAAGTAGTCATTTACAAAAAACGGGTTATATTTGGAGTTTTTGAGGTCCATTAAGCATAATTAAAACATGCAACAAATTACATAAATTTTGATTTTCAAACAATTCATTTAAATCATATCTTTGTAAGTATTCAAAAATCAAAAAAACTCTAAAGGAGTAAAAATGTCAAACACAGAAAGACCAAAAAGAACGTTTTACAGAGGCAATTTTGTAATTTTTTCAGCTATTCTGGCAATATTCGCATTTTACCTTGCAGGATGTGTTAATGTTGAACAGAAGACCACTCTAAAACAGGATGGTTCAGGTACAATGAAAGTTCATTACTGGACCAAAATGTCCAATGTTAAATCAAGCTCTGATCTAGGCGGTTTCAGTTTTGAAGAAGCAAAAGCAAAACAGAATTATTCATCTTCAAACACTGATGTTACAGGCGTTAAGGTTGAAGAAAAATTAGACGATTCAACAAAACATGTAACAGTTGATCTTAAGTTTAAAAATATAAATGATATTACCTCGGCCAAAGGATTCGAAAAAGTGAAAGCATCATGGAAAGAAGGCAAAGAGGGAATGGACTTTAATTATACACTGCTAAAAGATACTTCAAACGCAGGTAACATGGGTTCAAGTGATATAAAACTGAACTATGAATTTGAAATGCCAGCCGAAGTTTTGAAAACAAACGGCAGAAAAGACGGACAGAAGATCATCTATGAAAAAACACTGGCTGATCTTAAAAATGATATTGAAATGACCGCAACAGTAAAAAATGAAGGTAAAAAATGCGGTCTGTTTGGAATGGAATTTCCATTAATGGCTTTTGCAGGCCTCGCTATTTCATTCTTTGCAATTCGCAGGAAGAAATAACCCGGCTTTTTAAACAACATAAGCCTGTCAGTATTTGTTAATTACCCCCAATTTAATGATCTGACAGGCTTCTTAGTTTCAGGCAGTAAACGGGGTTATTAACTGAATGATCTGAAATGAAACTCATAACACTTTTAACACTCCTTTTTATCACACAGGCAGCTTTCGAGCAGGGAATCTACTGCCAGCTTAGCTGCGATGAAAACAAAATTTCGGAATCAGAAGAAGCAAGAAGAACTGCTGAAAACAGCCTTTTAAATGCGCGAAGCCTGAATGTGACACTGCCTTCCGGAATTGACCTCACGGCATTTTACAATGAAGGTAAACTGATAAAAATTTCCACAACTGATAACCTTTCTCACAGTGAACAAATATTTTTTGATAAGGATTTACTGCGCTGCTATGAAAGCTCGGGGTATGATAACGGCAAAGAGTATTTTATAGCTTATTATATCAAAGATGATAAGGTATTCTGTAAACAAAACAAGCTAAGCGGATCATATCTTGAACTTGGTAAAAACGAAGGAAATGATATAATACTGAAAATTCAGGATTACCTGAAGGCAATACAATAGAAAAAATTAAGCTGCTGTAAAATTTTTGGACACAAAATAATCTCCGTTGAATATTTTAATTGGATCTTTCTGTGTGAGAATTCAAATAAATTCACGGCTGAAAATTTTTGTGTCCT
>JBHEKV010000140.1:0-17412 GCA_041859235.1 Ignavibacteria bacterium
GCTGAACAGCTGGCAATGGAGGCGTGTAAAATTGAAATTGAAATTCTGAAACGCCCAATTGGCAAGCAGGACCAGTATATAGCCGCATTTGGCGGGCTCAAGTCTTTTAGATTCTGCAAAGATGAAACTGTTGATGTTACATCAATTGAAATAGTAAGTGAAGCAAAGAGGAAACTCGGTTCAAACCTATTGTTATTTTTTACTGATACCACCCGCAAGGCTGTTTCTATCCTTGAAGAACAAAGTAACAATGTTATGAATAAATTAGAATTTCATCATAAGATCAAAGAACTAGCTTTTGATACTCTTGAAGGTCTTAATACTTTGGACATTAACAGAGTTGGTGAAAACCTTGCAATTAACTGGGAAATGAAAAAACAGCTTGCATCAAATGTTTCAAACAGCGAAATTGACAAAATGCATAAACTGGCAATGGATGGAGGAGCTTTAGGGGCAAAGATCTCAGGGGCCGGCGGTGGCGGTTTTCTGCTGGTTTATTGCGAACGAGACAAGCAGGATACCTTGAGAAGAAGTATGAGACAATACCGTGAGCTTCCGTTTTTTCTTGAAAAATACGGCAGCAAGATAATTTTTGATCAGACAAGATACGATATAAAATAAACCTGAAAATTTGAAAACATGGATAAAGTTTTAGTTACCGGGGGCGCAGGATTTATCGGCTCGCATACTGTTGATAGACTGCTTAAAATAGGTTATGAAGTAAGGATACTGGATAATCTGCAAAAACCCGTACATTTAAAAGGGATGCCTGCATATATCCCGAAAGAAGCTGAATTTATACTGGGTGATGTCAGAGATAGAGATACAATAGAAAACGCTCTTGAAGGTGTAGATTACGTTTTTCATTTGGCGGCTTACCAGGATTACCTTCCTGATTTCTCTACTTTTTTTCATGTTAATTCAGTAAGTACAGCGCTGATATATGAGATTGCTGTTGCCAAAAGCCTGCCCTTAAAGAAGATTATTGTCGCTTCATCTCAGTTTGTAAATGGTGAAGGCATTTACAGTGATAAAGAAGGAAAATTCGTTTATCCCAAACGCAGGTCAAATGAACAGCTTGAAAAGGGACAGTGGGATTTCACTGACGAAAATGGCGAACCGCTTGAATACATATGGACACCGGAGACTTATGCATGTCCGCCAAATCAATACGCAATTTCGAAATATTCACAGGAACTGATGGCTCTCAATTTCGGAGAACGTTATAACATTCCCAGTGTTGCTATGCGATACTCAATTGTTCAGGGATCAAGACAGTCATTTTATAATATGTACAGCGGCGCCTGCAGGATATTTTCTCTGAGTTATTTTTTTGATAAAGCTCCTACAATATATGAAGACGGATTGATGATGCGAGATTTCGTGAACGTCCATGATGTTGTTGATGCAAATATCCTGGTAATGCAGGATGAACGTGCTGATTATAATGCTTTTAATGTTGGCGGCGGGAAAGCGTATACTGTAAAAGGTTTTTCTGAAATTGTTGCCAAAGAATTCGGTAAAGAAAATATAAAAGCAAACATTTCAGGAGAATACCGTTTTGGAGATACCAGAAACGCCTGTTCGGATATTTCCAGGCTCAAATCACTTGGCTGGTCTCCATTGAGAACAGCTGAAGACAGTGTAAAAGAATATGCAGAGTACTTAAGGGCACAAACAGATATTGAAGATATCCTTGCGTATGCAGAAAGTACAATGAAAAATCTGAACGTAGTGAGAAAAGCAGGGAATTAATCAATATTTTACATTATTTTACCTTTATGAACTATTTTCATTGTGATAATATGTTTTTATGCAGATTTTTGTAATTATTTAATTAAAATAAATATATATGGACTATAAGAATTATAAGAAACTTGTTGCAGACACTTTAGATTCAGTTGAACAAACTGAAATTGATAATTTTATTGAATTGCTTGTTGAAGCTTACAAAAATGACAAATTTGTATTTGTTATCGGTAATGGCGGCAGTTCAGCTAATGCGTCCCATTTAGCCCAGGACCTGGCAAAAGGCACAAAAATCCATCCGGTGCACGAAATCAGACTCAAAGCTTTGAGCCTAACAGACAATACACCTTTTCTGACAGCACAGGCAAATGATGAAGGTTATGATACAATTTTTGAGCAGCAGCTTGTTACTTACGCAAAACCGGGTGACCTGGTGATAGCCATCAGCGGCTCAGGTAACAGCCCCAATATAACCAAAGCTATTGAATGGGCAAACAAGAACGGTATGATCACTATCGGGGTTACGGCATACGATGGCGGAAAGTTATTCAAAATGGCGCAGCACAAACTGCATGTACCCCTGAATGAAATGTGTACCGCTGAAAGCATTCATTCAATAGTATTTCACTATGTTATTCTTGAACTAAGAGAAAAATTCAAACAGCTAAATTAATTAATCTACTTTAAATTATACCAAATGAAAAAGCTCGGTTACTTCTTGGCTTTGATGATGCTTTTAAGTATCGTTAAAGTATCTTACTCACAGGTTGAATTGGTACCTCTTTCAAACCCTGTTTATGATTTTCTTGACAGGATGTTCACCAATAAAGTAATAGATAGTTATTCATCCTCAATGGGGCCTGTTTCACGCAGAGAAGCCGCTAACTGTCTGAAGGAGATCACCGCGAAAAAGAACAAACTATCCAGAACAGATAAAGAGCTGCTTGAGTATTATACCACCGAGTTTGAATATGATATGTACGGAACCCTGAAAAACTCTTCAAACTTCTTTTCTAAAAAGGGAGTTGGAGAGTTGTTTTCAAATAAGAAACAAAAATACCTGTTGACTTCTGTTGATTCAAACGTAACATTCTTCTGGGATGGACTGGCTAACGTAAGATATGTCGGCCTTGATGGTGATTCCGCCGGAAAACCCCACGTATTGCTTGGTGAGCTGGGCACAAGAATAAGAGGTACATTGTTCAATTCCGTTGGTTATTACCTCAGGTTATCCAATGGCGTAAGGCTTGGCGGAACTTCCGAAGACGCGCAGCGTACTGCCTTTGTTGATCCGCTCCTCTCTTCAATTAGGAAATACCGCAGCGAAGGGAACAAAACCTTTGACAGCTACGAAGGATATTTGAGATATGCACCTGCTTCGGACTGGCTTGGGCTTACGGTCGGCAGAGAAGCACTCAGTTTTGGAACAGGCTTTATTGATAAACTATTTCTTTCTAACAAAAATTCCGCTCCGTTCGATTTCCTGAAGCTTGACCTTCATTACAAAAAAATTAGATATTCATTCTTTCATTCAAGTATTGTTGGCAATGATTCCGCAGGAGCGCAGCTATCATCCAAATATCTTGTCTTCCACAGGCTCGAACTTGGACCGTTTTTTAACAACTCCTTCAAGCTTGCGTTCAACGAAATGGTTGTCTATAGTAATGTACCAATGAATTTCGCATTCATAAACCCTATAAGTTTCCTTACCTCGGCAGATATGAACACCGAGCTTCCGGGTAAAAATTCCAATAATACGTTGCTGGGACTCGATATGCAGGTTTACCCTGCGAAAAATATCTCTATACAGGGAAGTTTGCTGATAGATGACTTGAATTTTGAAACTATAAGCAATGATTCTGCTAAGGGTAATGATAACAAATTCGCGTTCCAGGGAGGAATTAACTGGCAGAATGCGTTTACACTGCCAAATCTTGCGCTGACATATGAATTTACCAGGGTAGACCCTTTTGTATATGCTCACAGAGAAATTAATAATTCGTATTCAAACTGGAACCTGCCAATGGGTCACTCACTCAACCCGAATTCAGATGAACATGCCTTCCGTTTGGCGTATAATTTCGGCAGCAGGGTAAAATTTGCTGTGACATACAAAATGCAGCGTACCGGCGAAAATTACACCGATAGCCTTGGTAATTTCATTAATGTAGGCTCAAATATTCTTGATGGCAGCGAAGACTTTGCACGTAAGAATGAATTTCTGGGCGGTATCAGGTTAAACAGGAACATTATCATTGCGGAGCTTGAATTTGAACCCATTAAGCAGTATTACTTCACCATAAGATACCAGCGCAGAAATTATGATTATGTTGACAGGAACATTTCATACGGGGAAAATATTTTCTGGGGCTCATTCAGAATAGATTATTAAGAATGTTAAAAGCTGATATAAAAAATAAAATACTCAAACTCTCTGCTGAATACAGCAAAGAGATGATCGGGCTGAGAAGGAATATTCACAGTAATCCCGAAACCGCCTTTAATGAGTTTGAAACGACCAAACTGCTTTATAACAGGCTCAGCAAGAAAGGTCTTGATAAAGTAAGCCGGATAACTGAAACCGGGCTCTATGCTCTGCTTAAAGGAAGTAAAGGCAAGTGTGTAGCTTTAAGAGCCGATATAGACGCTCTCCCAATCACAGAAAATACAGGATTGAAATTTGCTTCAAAAAATCCGGGCATAATGCATGCCTGCGGTCATGATGCGCATTCCGCCATGGTATATGGTGCTGCATTAATCCTGAAAGAACTGAAGAAAGAACTCAAAGGCTCAGTAAAATTTATTTTCCAGCCCGCAGAAGAGAAAAATCCGGGCGGAGCATCAGTACTTATCAGAAACGGAATACTGAAAAACCCAAAAGTGGACGCAGTTTTCGGACAGCACATTTTTCCCGGCAAACCAGCCGGCAAAGTTGGCTTTTATCCCGGGGTTATGATGGCATCACAGGATGAAACATATATTACCATTAAAGGCAAAGCCGGGCATGGAGCTAAACCGCAATCAGCAATTGATCCAATAGTCATTGCTTCGCAGGTAGTTCTTGCTTTACAGACCATTGTATCCAGGAACACCGATCCCTACGAGCCCATAGTTATAACAATCGGCAAATTTTCCGGCGGCACGATCAACAATGTAATTCCTGACTCAGTTGAACTCTCAGGCACGGTAAGAACGCTGAATGAAAAGCTCAGAAGGAACACTTTGAAACTGATTGAACGGACAGTAAAAGGAATAACTCAATCTGCGGGAGCCGGTTATGAATTCAGGGTATCACCGGGATATCCTGAGCTGGAAAATTCCTTAGCGGAAACCGCATTTGCGCAGGAATCAGCCCGCGATTTTTTAGGAAAAGAAAATGTTTTTAAAGGTGAGCGATTTATGTTCGCCGAAGATTTTGCATACTATTTAAAAAAATGCCCCGGCTCCTTTTACTGGATCGGGGCAGGTAATACTTCCGGACTTCACACGTCTACTTTAAACCTTGATGAAAAATTAATTCCAAAAGGCGCAGCCTTTATGGCATACCTGGCATGGAATTACCTCCATAATAACTGATCATATTTCTTGATGCGGGAACAGTTTACCACAGAGAATAAACTATATTATACTTTCAGGATTGCTGTTGCTATGTGCTTCATCGGACATGGTGCGTTTGGAATTATCACAAAGCAGATATGGTGCAATTATTTTGCGGTATTTGGGATTGGTGAAGCAATAGCATATAAACTTATGCCGTTTATCGGTACATTTGATATTATTATGGGAATCCTTATGCTGGTTTATCCAATGAGAATAGTTCCGGCATGGCTGGTTTTTTGGGGAGTTTTTACCGCGCTCTTGCGCCCGTTATCGCATGAACCTTTTGCCGAATTCATTGAACGCGCGGGTAACTATGGCGTGCCGCTGGCTATGTTGTTGTTGTATGGCGGCGGCAGGAGTTTGAAAGGATGGTTTACCAAAATGAAACCCGGAGTAATAGCTGATGACGAGAAACTGAACCGTGTCGCAATTTGTTTAAGACTAACTGTTTTTCTGCTGCTCGCCGGCCATGGTTGGCTGAATGTAATACAAAAACAAAGTCTATTAAATCAGTATTCCTCACTGGGTATTTCAGGCCCGGCTTCAGCTGCACATCTTGTTGGAATATTTGAGATCATTGCGGCATTTGCAGTCCTGATTAAGCCAATGAGGCAATTCCTTATCCCGATACTGATATGGAAAATGTTCAGTGAATTATTTTATCCGTCATATGGATATTGGGAGTGGGTTGAGCGGGGCGGAAGTTATGCTGCAATACTAGGTTTGTGGTTTGTGTTGAGCAGAATCAAGGCGCAAAATTCACAGGCCTTAAATCCAGGGAAATCACCTGCAACATAATAGTACATATATAAACAAAACACCCCGATAGTTACTATCGGGGTGTTATATTATTCACAATATAAACTATTTTACTGAATCTTTTTCAATTTTACCCTGCTGTAGATATCCGCACCAATTCTCTCACCCATCAATACACCATTTTCGCATGCATTCCGATAGTGAATTCCACCGTAGATCCTTGAGTTTGAACATTCAACCGCAGCTTCTCTAAAATTATTAAAACTTCTAGGAGCCATCCCAATTCTCAAGTGAGTTGTATCTGTAAATGCAACCTCACCAAATACTTTCGTCAATAAATATGCCGCTGTACCGGAGCCCGTAGAATGACCGGACGGATAATCAGGAAAAGGCGGTGTTGGTACCAGCGGAGTCCATCCCGGCTGCATAAATCTGCGAATAAATGATTGAGGCCTAAGATAATTATTGAAATACTTTGCATACCAGCACGAAATAAATGCATCGCCAATTCCAATTCCTAAAAAGGCTAATGCTTCTGCGGCTTTATCCAATTTGATATTATCTCTTGCAATGATCTGGTATAATATCGCAACCCAGTGACCAGGAGGCTGAAGTGTTAATTGTTTATCTCTCCAAAAAAGAGCAATATCCTTTTGTTCCTGTGTCGGATTTTCACGTATGTTTTTGATCTCCAATTGATCGTTGTAAAATGGTGAACCCACAGTTGAATCAAAAGAATACGAAGGAGGTAAATAGTTGTATGAAGCACTTTGGACTGCAAAAGTTCTCAAAGTTCCCCAATACGGCTCGACTGCAGTATCACCAGGATTAATTGGCTCCCAGTTTGCCGGGTCTTCAAAAATTGTAGGCGGATTATATGGCAAACCGTTTATCCTGTAATATCCGTCATCGTTCGCCCAATCAAGTATCCTTTCAGCAATAGACTCTCCGAATAAAATTGACCTGTTAATAATTGCCGAATCCTTGACAGCATATCTCTCGGCTTTCTGATTTGCCGCCATATTATTTATCATGTTGTTTGTTGGCGTATATAAATACCGGAACAATCCTCTGAACATAATTGGCATAGCACCTGTCAAAACTGACGGCCAATCATATTCATATATCGGATAGGCAACAGGCATCTCTGGCATATCTTTTAACTGCCCGCTTAGCGATCTGTTCAAAGGCATACCTTGAACCAGACATTCATGCATACTTATGCATATATAGGTATATACTCTGGCTGCCTGAGGGGGATTATCTCTGCTTTCATCTGCAACTATCTTACCGGAAAGCCACAACCAATCAATAACAAATTTGGAATCATAGGTCGATGCCAAAGGTGAAACAGAACCTGTTGAGTTGGTGACTACATCATTGCTATCGCTGCAGCCATAAAGTATTACGGTTGTTATAAATGCAATAATTGAAAACTTGAATATTCTATTCATTGTTGTAAAAATTATTTTATCAATATCATTTTTTTGGTTTCAGTAAAATCTCCTGCGCTCATTTGATAATAATAGATACCACTGGAAAGATTAGATGTAATGCTCTCGTCCAGACTTACACTATAATTTCCTGCATTTTTGAAACCCGAGACAAGTGTTGCTGCTTCATTACCAAGTATGTCGTAAATTTTCAATGTGACATTTGAATTTTCCGGGATAGAAAATTCGATCAAAGTAGAAGGATTAAATGGATTAGGGTAATTCTGCTCTAATTTGAACTTTGACGGGATTTCACTGTTATTGTAATTAATACCTATAACACCTGACTCTACAATTGTGATAGTTTGATTTGTGTTTACGTTTGTTAATGAATTCCTGATACCACTAGGGAATTTAACAGCGATTGAGTCAATTACGTTTGTTGTTCCAACGCCGATCGTCTGTACAAAACTATTCTGCGAACAGTAACTCTGTCCGCAATGTACCCTTCTTACAAAACTGGTATTGCCTCTGTATACATATATCAATGAACCAACCGCTTCTCTATTACTATAAGTACCCTGCAGTTTTATTTTGATCCATTTATTTGATCCCCCGCTGCTTTTCCATAACAAACATGGTTCGTTATCATTCATAACCGCCATATCAAGATAGCCATTATTATCAATATCCCCTATTGCGTTTCCATAACTTGAGTAATAGTTATTATCAATGCCTGAACCAATTACTCTGGTAAATGTACCGTTATTATTATTTTTAAACAGAACGTTTTCTCTGTATGGATTTCCTCCTGAGGCAGTAATAAAAAGATCAAGATCTCCATCGTTATCGTAATCCATAAAATTATTCCCCCAGCATATCTTGTTTACACTCATTCCCAAATCTGCTGCTACATCGGTAAATGTACCATTGCCATTGTTTTTCAGGAATGCATTGCCTTCTTCACCATTTGATATATATATATCAAAATCATTGTCATTATCATAATCACCCACAGATAGTCCCATTGCATCCATTGTGAGATTTGTTCCGGTCTGTATACTCACGTCTGAAAATGTGCCGTTACCGTTATTCTTGAGCATGTTATTTCCAACCCGTCTGTCATTTGCTATGTATATGTCTTCCCAGCCGTCATTGTTATAATCGATTGTTGATATTGCCAGAATTTTGTTCCCGAAATTTCCGCAGCCTGCCTGATCTGTGATATCCAGAAAACTTCCATTTCCGATATTTTTATAAAACCGATTGTAATAATGGATGTTATTTCCAAAACCGCTGTATACGCCTGCATAAAGATCCAGCAAACCATCTTTATTAAAATCAAACATCATAGCTGCTGTAGAGTGAATTGAATCATTCATCAATATTCCACACGAATTGGAAACATCTTCATAAGTTGTTCCGTTATTGCGGTACAGCTTGTTCTGCCCAGATAAATTCGTGATGAAAAAGTCCCTGTCTCCGTCATTATCATAATCTACGCATAATACATTTTTAGATTCTTCAGCGTCCAGTATCCCCAGGTTAAATGAAACTTCTGTAAACATTCCGTTATTATTTTTAAAGATCATAATCCTCTCGCCAAATGAACTTGGAAAGATAACATCATCAAAGCCATCATTATTGTAATCACAAATTGTGGCTCCGGCTCCATTAAAACTTCCGTTATACTGAAAAACTATTCCTGATGCAGGTGCAACATTTGTGAATGTTTGAGTAAAAGTACTGGTAGATAAAAAAACTAATAAAATGCCATAAAGCAAAATTTTTACTTTCATGTCTGCTCCATTTTGTTATTATTAAAGAATAATAATATTTTTTGTATGATTTTACAATACAATTAAATAAATAAAAAAGCCTCAAAATATTAATATTTTGAGGCTTTTTAAAAGTTAAATTTAAATTATTTACTTAACCAGCAGCATTTTCCTTGTTTCGGTAAACTCACCGGTAAATATAGTATAGAAGTAAATTCCGGATGCAAGTTCAGCCGCATTGAAATTTACTGAGTGATTGCCTGAAACATAGTATGAATTGACAAGCTCACTAACCTGTTTTCCGCTCACATCCGAAACAATTATCTTTACATTTGTACCTTTAGGCAATGAAAATCCGATCAATGTCTGCGGATTAAATGGATTTGGATAATTCTGCTTCAATTCAAATTTTTCGGGAATTGTGTTATTATTGCCGTTTATACCTACCATGTTCATACAGGGTCCTTCAATGTGAGTGAAAGTTAAATATTCCGTTCTGTTTGAATTGGTATTTGCCGTATAACCTCCGGCAGTATAAACCATATCGTACCCTCTGCCGCAAGCCTTGTAATTATACCTTGCCTGTGTATTATCAGGTAATCCGGGCTGCCATGACTGAGTACAGAAATTCCAGAAATGAGTCTGTGATGTAGCTATTGAACCTCCAATTGCGCCGCCTGTGAACATTACGCCAACTCCGGTTCCTTTGACAGCAACATAAGATGCCATTCTTGTGATGGGTCCGGCAGGATAATTTGTTATCTGGCTCCAGGTTATGCTCATGTTAGAAGGATTAATTACGCCTTTGTAACAATTGGATACCGATACTCCGCCTGTTGTATAACCGCCGGCAGTGATTATTGTATCCCTGTACAACCCTCCGCCAAGCATAGCGCACTGTATAGGATAATCAGTTGTGTATGAATAAGTATTTGAAGCTGTATTGTATACCTGTACTTTATTCGTTTTCAGGGCATTTTGTCCAAAGTACCCGTCACCGCCGCCAATAATAAAGATGTTTGTTTCGCTGTGCTTTACCACAAGCGCGTCAGTGATCTTTGTAAGCATATCCGCCTTGGTTTCCCATGTGTTTGAATATACATTGTACTTGAGTGTTTTTCCCAATCCGTTGGGTGAGTTTCCTCCGAATACATATATTTGCGCTCCGCCATTTATTGTTACTGCGGTACCGGATGATATGGCATAAGGCATCGTTGAATAGTTGTTTTCCCATGTATTATTTGAAAGGTTCAGCCTCGCAACCCTTTTGAGCTCATTGGTTGAATTGCCGCCGCCAAACTGGTATAAGTATGGCACGCCGTTTATTTCAACAAACGCGCAGCAGCTTCTTGATACCGAATTTGGTGAGTTTGCAAGTAATGACCAGTTCCCCGATAAGTGGAATGGAGAGGGTTCAGGGGTGAAATAACTTCCGTAGATGAAATTTTCATCGTAATCCTGGTTCTGAGCCCGGATGGATGAAAAGCTCAACAAGATGATTATCAGAATACTAATGAATTTCATAGAATTTCTCCTTTATTTGAAATTATTAACTATTGTCCCCCCTTATTGTAGTAAAAATAACTACACTGAATAAGTGATACAATCACGTATTCAGTGTAGAAAATTTCTTTTTAATAAAAATACCTCGATTTTATTTAATTAAAACCATTTTTTTTGTGTCAATAAATGAGCCGGCTTCCATTTTATAGAAGTATACCCCGCTTGCAAACCTGCTGCCATCAAACACAACCTGGTGATATCCTGCTGTCATGTATTCGTTGGTCAACTCGCTTACTTCCCTTCCCAGCAGATCGCTTACTGTTATTCTTACGTTTCCGCTGCCGGGTACTTCAAATGATATCCTGGTTTGCGGGTTGAACGGATTGGGGTAGTTTTGCGCCAATCTATACACAGCGGGAATGCTGTTATTTTCAATGCCTGTCAAAGGACCCGTGCAGTTGAGAAGACATGTATCAGCGAACACATCAAGCGGCCTGGTAGTCTGCCCCTGGATCGAGCCTCCTGCACACCATATCTTCACACCCGGACGGTTATTGCAGTATGTTATACTTGCTGAAATAGCGCTGTAAAGATTGTTTGTTCTGACAGGCTTACCGTCTCTGTATGTCCACGCAGATGTTGTCGTATCCCATATTGCCACCGAGTCATTTCCGGCTCCGCCGCTTATTTCACCCATGATAACATAAAACTTGCCCATAATAGCCGTACCGCCGGGCCTGCTTGTAGGTACAGATATATTTGTCCTCTGCTGCCAAGTTATCTGTAAAGGGTTTGCGGGATTTATAGTGCCTATCCAGAAATCATTCCTGAAGCTCCCAGAAAATCCTGCGCAGACAAAAAGCTTATTGCCAAGTATTCCGCCCGCGAAGCTTCTTCTTCCGTTGCCTGAGCTTATCTGTGTAGCCTGTGCCCAGGTATTCGTATTTACATTATAAACCTGTATCAGGGTTTCATATGTATTCCAGCCGCCAAGCATACAGTATATCAGACTATCCGCGTAACACTCTGCTACATTGCCTGTCACAGGCGTGGGGATATCAGCAACCGCACTCCAAACTCCTGTTGCCACATCATACACAAATGTTTCAGATGTTCCGGTTGCGACGGCAGTATTTCCGCCGCCAATGTAATATATCTTATTTCTGCAAACAACAAGGTCACCCCCAGATTTAGCGACAGGTGTTCCGCTGCCTGTTGTCCAGTTATTTGAGCTTATCGAATACTTGTAAAAAATAGTTGATGGCGCGCCTGATGATGAACCTCCTGCTACATAAATTGTGTCTCCAAGCACAACAGAGGCATGACCCCAAATAGTACCTGTTCCGGGCATAACCGGAAAATTGCCGCACCATTGGTTCGGCTGAAAGATCTGTGAATAGACTGTAACAGAAGTAAGTATGATTAATAGAGAAAAGTATTTTTTCATGATTCCACCCCCTGGAAGTTTTATTAAAACATTTCTTCTACCATAAAATAGGTAATAAAAGGAGTTAAATCAATAAGGTTATTAGCTAACCATAATCGCTATCAATTGCGATTTAATGTGAAAACGTAAATAAAAAAACCCGCTTATTTCTAAGCGGGTTATGGTATTACTATGGACAATTGGAAGTTACGTAAACAACGGAAACATCACGCGGAATAAAATTAACGGGATAGTAACAATCTAGTGTATAATCGTATGCATAGTGTGTCTCCAAACAATTAAAATTACCTTCCGCACTACAACAACCATCGGCTTGAGTAACACATGAAGCAACTACGACTCCACTTGAATTTTTCACTAAAATTGTGTGACCACTTACTGATGGTGTCGTACATAATTTAACTTTACAAGACTCTGGAACAAAAGGTTCCATCTCAGAAGTTGGCATACTACCTTGTATAGAGAAAGCACAAAGCATTATTAACAAGATTGGTATTGATGTATATATTGTCTTTTTCATAGTTAAAATCCTCCAAAAATATTTAATTTCAAAATGGTTCTATTAAATGAAAATAGAGTAAACGAAATGAAAGGTGAAGACATATTAAGCAACCTCCTTTCTTTTAGTGAAATAAAAATTCCAAATAATCACTTCTTCACAATGAACTCAAAATAAACACAGACAAATATAATGCTTACTTACTGCTTTGTCAAGAAATCACAAATAAGATAACGTAACGTAAACACACTATAAATAAAAAAACCCGCTTAATTTTAAACGGGTTTCAAAACCAAAAAAAAATATTTTCTAACTCAAAATTACTTCATTATTTTACAAGTAACATTTTCTTTGTCTGTGTAAAGTCACCTGATTCGAGTTTATAAAAATAAACACCACTTGATAAGCTTGAAGCGTCAAAGTCAACAACATAATTTCCCGCGTTTCTGACTTCATTCACAAGTGTTGTTACTTCTCTGCCCAATACGTCAAATACTACAAGTTTTACATTTCCGCTTGATGGAATTGAGAACTTTATATTTGTTACCGGGTTGAATGGATTAGGATAATTCTGTGACAGATTGTAAACATTCGGAACTTGGCTATTTACCGGCTCAACTCCTACAAGACATCCCGGCAAATCAGATTTATTCCATGTTGCTGTGATCTCTGTCTGATCAAGAGCCCTGCTATAGACCCTGAATTCATCCATTCTTGCACCTGTAAATAATGGACTAGCCGTGTTATTATAACCGGCAACTGAAAATCCTGTACCGGTAATAGCTGGCGCTGTCCATGTTACAGAAGTAACAAATACTCCATTTCTATATGCGCTCAAAGTACTTGTTCCACTATTATAGACAAAATGTACATAATAACTGGTTTGATATGGATTTGGTAAAACCAGTCTCATATCCGGCTGACCGGTCTTTCTGAGTAATATAGCAGTATCACCTGCGCCTGAACCTGCGCCCGCCCAGAAGCAGCGGAAAGAACCTGCACTAACATCACCAAACAAATAGCATGGTGCGGTTCCAAGTGCGGACTGGTTCGGCAGATTCTTTAAGAACATACCAATTGTCCAGCTGCCATTTGCAAGATTTGTTGACCATCCAGTGCTTATTACACCTGTAGTTGCTGAACTGCCAAGCAAACAGCTGTCGTACATTCCGCCATTGCTCAATGTATGTCCTGCAGTTATTGTTACAGGGTTGTTTCCAACAGGTGCACTTGCAAAGTTTGGTGTTGTTGTTGGTGAAGGATTGTTTTCAAATCTGTAATAGATAAGTTCGGGCACATCACATAGCCCGGGGCCTGAAGGAGGCAGTATTGCCATACCTGTAGCCTGAGCTGTGTATGAGCAAAGAACCGGTCCTAATGTACCTGTTGCTGTATCTACTTTTCTTAATTCAGGTCCTACTGCGTAATCCATTGCGTAGAATGTGTTATCGCTGTTATCAACACTTCCATCCTGACCGAAGTTCAAGTTCTGGCCAAGAGGTCCAACGAGTGTGAATACACCTGTTGTTTTGTTAACTTTGTATAAGTTATCAGCAACGATATCTAATGCGAACAAGCTGTACTGTGCGCCTGTACGGCCAAGTAATGTAATACCGCCTGCGCAAACTGCTGATGCGCTTCCGATAGGTGTGCATGCGCCTGTTGTCATGTTGATTGTGAAGATCTGTGACTGTGTGATACTGGTTGAAAGACCATAAACGTTTGTTCCATCCCAGCACATACCAGTGAAGTTTGTCTGTGGAACACCTGTCATGTTGAATACAAGTGTATGCGTACCTGTTGTGGTATCAATTGACCATAACTGGAACGGTGATGACTGGTTCCATGTATATACAATACCATTCCTGTACATCAAACCGCCCGGGAATGTTATTGTGAAAGGTGCACCAACGTTTGTGATGGTACATGATTCTGTGAAAGCTTTTCCGAACTGGAAGGTCGGTGATGACGAGATCTGTGAAAAATAGCGTTTTCCGATCGATGCATCAAAATCACCGGCAACTGGAGCCTGCACCAGATTTTGAACCGGAGCCGGTCCAACTGAATGAGGGGCATCCTGCGCATTTGTAACAAATGTTAAAACCAAAACAGCAAACAAAAGCGAAAAGATTTTTTTCATTGTTTTGACTAGTTTGTTATTAAATTAGTTAATTGATTGAGTGTAAAAATTACCACTTATTGCAACTATATCAAGCCTAAAATTTGTTTATATCGCAAAAAACCTAAAAACAGCTTAAAAAGCGCAATTTACTACTTAATTAAGATCATTTTTTTAGTTTGAGAATTCTGAAAATCTGATATTGTATAAAAATAAACACCGCTTGCAAGCGAACTTCCGTCAAAAGAAATTTCATATAAACCGCTTTGCAGCCCTTGAAATCTGTATTCACTCACTGTTCTGCCGCTTATATCAAAAACTTTAAACAACACATCTCCTCTGCCGTAAGTTTTCTTATAGTCAAATTTTATTTTCGTTACGGGATTAAAAGGATTTGGAAAATTCTGATGAAGAATAAAACCTGAAGGAATACTGTTTGAAATATTAACAATTCCTATCGGCGGCGGCGTCATAAATGAATACTTCTGCGCAGCGTTTAATACATTCGGATTTTTGAATCCTCCGAAGAGATAAAAATAATTTGAATCTGTACCTGTGACCGCTGAAAAAGTAGAAATGATAGCAGCAGAATCTCCTGAAGCTGGCAGGAAATTCGTCCAGTAACCAATTGAACCGTCAAACGAGAGTCCCCAAATATCATTTAAAGATGTACTGAAGTTCATTGCGGGACCCATAAGCATGTAATTTTTCCATTTCGTTCCTGCAACTCTGTATACCGGGTAGTTCAATGGCACATTCCCATATAGCTGCCAGTCAATAAATATTGTATCCTGGTTTAAGAAAGTAACATTGCCCCTATAAACAGTGTTCAGGAATCCGGCATTATAACCGCCAAAAACAAATATTGATGTATCTCCGCCGCTTATTATCAATTCCGCATGACCGGTTGAGTTGTTTACCGGCAGCGGACTGGAATTCTTCCATATGCCGAGTTCCGGCTCATATATCCTCACAAGGTTGGTCGCACCCTGGAAACCTGTTGTTGATCCGCCAATTACAGCTATCAGACTATCATTTATAACTGTCACTGCGGGTTCATGTACCAGCGGAGAAGGCATTGTATCCGCAACAGACCATACGTTTTGCTGCAGGGAATACCTGAATATCCTGCCATCGGCTGAGCTGAATGAAGAATCAATGGAGCCGACCAGGTAAAGGTTATTTTTAACTTTCACCAGCTTCCCTGACCATCTGCCTTCCGGCAGCAAAGCTGCCTGCTGGTATACGCCTGTTGAAATGTTATACCACCAGCATGTATCATTTGGTACAGCGCTTTGGTTAGCTCCGCCGCAGATAAATATCCTGCCGGAAAGTGAATCGTAATATGTATTGGTTCCCATTAAAGAAATGGGAAGGCTGTTCAGATTGCTCCATACACCCTGAACACTTATGGTTGTATCTCCAGGGAAAGGAGAGGAAACTATCTCTCCTTTGTTCCCGGATCTATCCTCAATATAGAATGGATTATCCTGCGAAGACAAGGAGTAACACGCTGCAATGAGGATGAGTACAGCAATTAATTTATTAAGCATATTACAAGGTTATGGATATTTTACCTGAGTTTCAATTTAAAAATTATGAAAGAAATGTTTTTACATCAAACATTAATGTTACTATTTTACCAAAAGCATTCGTTTTGTTTCTGTTACCCGTTCAGTCTGCAGTGAATAAAAATAAATCCCGGAAGCAAGCTGCGAAGCGTCAAACTTAACTTCATACGTGCCCGGATTTTTGTGTTCATTCATTAATATGGTAACTTCCCTGCCGAGTATATCATACACCACAAGCCGTACGTTTCCGCTTTCGGGTATACCGAACTTAATATTTGTAACCGGATTGAACGGGTTTGGATAATTCTGCTCTAAGAAATAATAATTGGGGATTTCTATGGTTTGAATACCGCCGAGATAAGCTTCATAAGTAATTATCAAACACCAGCCGGTCAAAACGCCCGGATCACCTGCCGCTGTATCTGTAATTGCGAGTTTCCAGTATCCGTTGCCCAGTCCACCCAAAAAATTGAAAGGAGTTAAGGATGAAGAAGGAATAAAGCTCCCGGTAAAAGGGGCTGAACCTGATGCAATAGGAACCGTAGCGGAATCGTTCAATACTGTATTAATGAAGTTATCCCCAGAGCCTCCGACTTTATTAATTATCAAAGCACCAACATTGTCTTTTCTTAAATAAAATCTAAGATCTGAATCCCATGAGTGAGTAACATTAGTAATCCTGACATTCACATCCAAAATGTTGGTAGCGGGACCCAAAACCAGATTTACTGAATCTAAAGCAGTTCCATGATCAGGTATCGGTACGTTAATGCCCGTTCTGCATACAGTTGTGAGTGCACCATTGGGTGGTAGTGATAGCTCCCTCATAGTCATTCCAGTTGCCTGGGAAGCATATGTACACAATACCGGACCAAGATTTCCGCTGGCTGTATCCAGCTTCCTCAATTCAGGACCGGTTGTATATGTCATAGCGTAAAAAGTATTATCAATAGG
>JBHEKV010000051.1:0-10777 GCA_041859235.1 Ignavibacteria bacterium
TGATGTGATCAAAACGGCTGATTGGGTGATAGATCTGGGACCGGAAGGCGGCGATGCCGGCGGCAAGATAATCGCAGAAGGAACCCCTGAGGATATTGTCAAAAACTATATGAAACAATCCGTTACCGCAAAATTCCTGAAACCGGAATTGAAGTGATTTTTTTGAGCGGCGCTAACTTGTGACAATGCTGTAAAAGGGACTAAAGTCCCGGGATTGTGGCTTTGCTGTTTCCCCCACTCTAAAGAGCCGGGTTAACTTTATTGCCACGACTTTCTCAATTGGTTTTTCAGTTTGGTCGTTGATAATAGACTACTTCTTACTTGGATTTAGCTGTTAATTGTTTTTAAAACAAAACATTGTGATCATAGTGTCTATTTAAAACAATCTACCAGTCTATCAAAATTTCCATTCTAGATCCTCAAAATCATTTTTTATATCTTCGATAAGTATTTCATTTTTAACTTTCCCGTTTTTTGTTTTCTTCTTAAAATCTTCTTCCCAACCGATACGTAATTTACCTTCTATTTCTTTCTCTTGTTTTATTGAATTGTTATTATCATCACTACTTAATTTTTCTTCTTTATTTACCATTCGGTTTTTAGATTTTGTAATTTGTCATTTGAGCTTTGTCATTTGACATTTCATTTCTATATAATCTCTTCCATCATCTCAACAATCTTTTCAGCACTCTGGTCAATCATACATTTAAAATGCCCTAAAGGACATTTGTCCCGCCCGTGATCGGTACAGGGTCTGCACTCAAGTGAATCAATTTCAGCTATTTTATATTTTGATGTAAGCGGGTAGAATCCGAAGGATATATCTGTGGAACCATAGATCAATAAAATTGGAATGCCGCTGGCGGAACCTAAATGCTGCGCGGCTGAGTCAGCAGTAATAAGAGCTTTAGATTGCTTCATTACTTCGTATGATTCAAGCGGACTCAGCTTTCCGCAAAGATTCATAAATGAATCATCATTTATTTTAGACTCAAGTTCATTGCAGTATTCAGTATCAGCTTCGCCGCCAACCAAAGCCACATTATATCCCTTAAAAAGCAGATTCCGGGCAATTTCAGCAGCCTTTTCAATGGGAAGCTGCTTTGTAAACCACTTTGAGCACGGTGCAAAACTTACAAGATTTGACTTATGTACAAGCAAATGTCTGACATTTTCTTTCTGTTCAGCAGTGGGGTACAGCTCAGCTTTGAGAGAAACTTTTTTTTCATCATATTCAAGTCCGGGAATTTGTTTAACCAGCTCAAGGTTACGGTAAATTTCATGTTTATCCTTAACGTACTTAACTTTATTGGTAAGTAAAAACGCCAGTGAGTTTTCTTCAAACCCGATTCTCACTTTACTTTCGCTGTAGTACGTCAGCAGTGAACTGCGGAAAAATCTGTGAGGCGAAATTACGATATCATATTCCACTTCGCGTATTTCATTCAGAACCTCAATGAATTTATCCAGCTTATCGCCGCCCTTTTTATCGTAAGGAATAATACTATGTATGGCGGGGTGATTTTGCAGCACACTCTCAGTTGAAGGAATGCACAGGAAATCAATCAGCGCATCGGGCAAATGCGCCTTGATGGTCTGCACCATCGGCAATGCAAGTATTACATCACCCAGGAAAGCTGTTTGTATTATTAATATTTTCTTATTTTTCAAATTACATTACAGAATTCCCCTCTCAAGAGGGGTGTCACGCTTTAGCGTGACGGAGTGTGTATAAGTATCCCGGATATTTCAAGTTCTATGTCGATTAAACATTCTTAAATCTCCTGTGAAACCACAGCCAGTGGTCCGGTCTAAGCTTAATATACTCAACCAGCAGGTCAACATGCGCCTGCGTTAAAGCTTTAACATTTTCTTCGGTTGGCTCTTTATATGCTGATGTATCGATTTCATGCAGCCTTAACGAATATGTTCCGTCCGGATTTCTTGTTGATACGCCGAACAATACTTCCGCGCCGGTTTTGATCGCAATTCTGGCCGTACCCTCATAGGTGGGCACGTTTTCAATAAAGAATCTAACCTTTGTGTTTTCCTTAGGGGCTGATTGATCTCCAAGCATCGCGGTAATTCCGTTATTTTTCAAAACTGTCAGAATTTCCCTGAGTGAATTTCTCATATCTATCATCCTGTTGCCTCCGGATTCTCTGATTCTGTTAATCCCGGCATTTACTCTCTTATTGGTCTGTTCCTTCACTATAACATTAAAAGGTATGTTTACCATTTTGCTTACTCCATAAGCAGTCAATTCCCAGTTACCGAAATGTGCGCTTATCAAAATCACACCTTTGCCATATTCAAGTTTTCTATTTATCAGTTCCGCATTTTCCACCTTCAGGATCTTCTGTAATCTATCAACAGAAAGTTTTTTCATGTAAAAAAATTCAGCAATCACAGTAATCACATTTATGTAACATCCTTTTACTGTTTCATTTATCTCTTTATCGCTTTTATCCGGAAATGCACGTTTCAAATTACTTATTGCTGTTTTCCTGCGTATTGGAAGTAAATAATAGAACATCCTGCCTTTAACGCGGGCTGCAAACTGAATAAACTTTAAAGGAAACAAAGGTATCAGCGTCTTCAGTAATTCAAACAATACGTAAAGCAGAAAATTCATCGTAAAATTCAGTGTAAAATGTTCATTTTATTACCAACAAAACTAACCAAAAATCAAACTTATAGCAATTTAAAGGCGTATGCCCGAAATATTGAACCATAAACTTGACTATATTAAGCATTTGCTAATTTGTATATTTGTAGAATATTACAGAATTTAATATGAAATACAGGCAGCTTGGAAAATACGGCATCAGGCTTTCTGCCATCGGGATCGGAAGCTGGTTGACCTACGGGATGTCAATTAATGACAAAACAGCATTAAACTGCATAAAAACAGCAATTGATCATGGAATTATATTCTTTGATACTGCCGATATCTATAATAAAGGCGAAGCGGAGCTATCACTGGGGCGGATATTTTTTGATGAACTCAAAATTACCCGTGAAAATGTTGTGATAGCATCAAAATGTTTCTGGCCAATGTCACAAAATCCAAATGACCAGGGACTCTCACGCAAGCATGTGTTTGAATCAGTTCATAAATCACTTAAAAGGCTTAAGACAGATTACATAGATCTTTACCAGTGCCACAGGCATGACCCCAACACTCCAATGGAAGAAATTTGCCGCTCATTTAATGATCTGATTCAGCAGGGCAAGCTGTTGTACTGGGGAGTCAGTGAGTGGTCAGCCGAAAATATTGATGAAGCGGCAGCAGTTTGTGAAAAATATAATCTGCACAGACCCGTCAGCAATCAGCCGCAATACAGTATCATACGTTCTCAGATCGAAACTAACGGCGTTATGGCGGCATGCGAAAAATACGGAATGGGAGAAGTGGTTTGGTCACCTTTGGCGCAGGGTCTGTTGAGCGGAAAATATTCCGGAGGCAAAATTCCCAAGGATTCACGGGCGGCAAATGAAAAAGTAAATCATTTCATAAAAGATAGCGTAAGTAATTCTGAATTATTGGCACAGGTTGATAAATTCACTGAGCTTGCAAACAGTATTAACGCAACTCCGGCCCAGCTTGCGCTGGCCTGGTGCCTGCGCAAAGATAATATCACAAGCGCAATTACAAGCGCTTCTAAACCGGAACAGGTAATAGAAAACTGCGGCGCGGCTGATATAGATTTTTCGCCTGCGTTAGAGCAGCAGATCAGGGAGATATTCGGGTAATTTGAAACTTGCGGTAATTGGTGAGCCATGCATGGATTATATACACAGGGGTGAGCAAACTACCTCAAAGCAGTTCGGGGGAATTCTGTATTCACTTGTTTCGCTCGCCGTAATTTCAAAAGGAAAAGCGACTGTCTACCCGGTTATGAATCTTGGTGAAGATGAGTACGATAATGTTACAGGCTTCCTGAAATCAATAGGCAACATTGATCTTTCTTATATAAAAAAAACACCTCATAAAACCAGAGTGGTAAATCTTTTTTATAAGGATAAAGATTCCGTACTTAACGTATCCACAAAGAAAACGTATGACAGGGAAGAAAATTCCACTGAACCGACCCTGCCGGTGGAATATGAACAGATAAAAAATCTGCTTCCTGAACTGGACGGCATACTTATCAATCTTGTATCAGGAGTTGATGTAACTTTAAGCTCTTTAGAGAAAATAAGAAAAAACTTTACCGGTTATATCCATATGGATCTTCATAATCTTGTGATGCAAACCTTTCCCGATGGAACGCGCAGGCAGATGCCCGTAAAGGACTGGCAAAGCTGGGTTTCCCAGCCGGATACGCTGCAAATGAACGAATCTGAGTTGAATATTGTAACCGGAGATAATGTTACTGAATACCAGACCGCTGAGAAGATCCTGAACAGCGGGAATGTTAAGTCTCTTGCAATTACACGCGGCAGGTCAGGGGTTAGCCTTTTCAGAATGAAAGAAGAGCCGGGCACATTGGGTCACGAGCTTGATAAATACGACGTTCCAAGAATAGACAGCCCTGATTTCATTGATTCTACGGGATGTGGTGATGTTTTTGCTTCAAGCTATTTTTACAAAAACGCTGAGCAGAAACTCAATGATGTAAGACTGGCATTGGAATATGCAAATAAGATGGCAAGTCTGAATGCTTCCCTTCATGGAGTTGAAGATCTGCCGAAATTAATAGATATATGAGTATCCCTCCCCCCTCTCCTTCTTAGGTGAGGGGTTGGGGATGAGGTATTTAAATGAATAAACCAAAAAAAATATTGATAACCGGTGCAAACGGTCTGCTGGGACAGAAAACAACAGAAATTTTCAGGCATGAAACCCAGCATGAGCTTATACTCACAGACCTGCACGAAAACGCATTCGATTCAAAGGGTTTTGATTACTTTCCCATGGATATTACCAGGAAGGAAGAAGTTAAAGAAGCGGTTAAGAAATACCAGCCGGAGCTTATCATAAATACAGCGGCTTATACAAATGTTGATGGCTGCGAAACTGACCGTGAACTGAGCTGGAAGGTGAATGTGGACGCTGTTAAGAATTTTATTATTGCTGCACGGACAAATTCATCGAAGATAATTCATATATCCACAGACTATATTTTTGACGGAAAATCAGGTAATTACACCGAAAGCTCAAAACCAAATCCGCTGAGTTATTACGGTAAAAGCAAACTTGCCGCTGAAAATGCGCTCATTACCAGCGGAGTTGATTTCGCTATTATGAGAACCATGATAATCTACGGCACAGGCAAAAACCTCAGACCCAATTTCGCAATCTGGCTTATTAACATGCTATCTGAAAAGAATACCGTAACAATTGTTGATGACCAGTTTGGTATGCCAACCATGGTTGATGATCTTGGCTGGGCACTGGTTAAGATCGTCGATCTTAACAAATCGGGGATCTATAATGTTTGCGGCAGTGAGTACTGTAACCGCTATGAGTTCGCGGTTAAGCTTGCAGGCATTTTCGGACTGAATGAAAACCTGATAAAACCTATTAAGACAAGTGATTTGAACCAGGCGGCTGAACGCCCCATGAACTCAAGCTTCATTCTGCTTAAAGCTGAAACGGATCTTGGCATTAAGACTCTTAATGTTACCGAGGGCCTGAATCTGCTGAAGGTACAGCTTGGATTGTAAATTAATCGCGTCAGGTCGTAAGACCTGACGCCACACACGAAGTGGTGTCGGGAGTTTCCTCCCGACACAAAAAAAATCATGGGATTAATAGGAAGATCATTATTTGATAAACAGGGAAACTTATATTTTATCACGACTACTATTATGAATTTCGATAAAATATTTTCTCTGGGAGCGACATATAACAATATTGTCATAGATTCCTTAAAACATCAGTTGTTTGAGCATAACGCAGTCTTGACGGCATATGTTATTATGCCCCATCATTTACACATGCTGGTGTTCATCCCCGAAAATGAAAGTCTAATTGATTTTATGAGGGATTTCAAAAAGTATACTTCAACAAAAATAAGGCAACAATTAGAAACAGATAATTATTCCGTGCAAATTGAAAGATTAAGAGAGAATGCCAAAAAATACCCAAAACAGGTTTTTAAGCTTTGGATGGACAGATATGATGATCTTGTATTGACAGAAGATAAAACGATTCAGCAGAAATTTGATTATATTCACATGAACCCTGTAAGAGCAGGCTTTGTTGAAAAACCGGAAGACTGGGTATATTCAAGCGCAAGAAATTATAACTTGAATGATAATTCAATTATTGAGGTAACTCCAATTTAACCGCGTCAGGTCGTAAGACCTGACGCCACAATATCAAAATATATATATTATGTTAGATCTTAAATTAATCAGAGAAAATCCCGAACTCATAAAACAGAAGCTTGAAGCAAGAAACATGTCTGCCGATAGCGTCGAGAAGATACTTGCGCTTGATATACAGCGCAGGGAATATATCGGTGAAGTTGAAAAACTCAAAAGTCTTCGCAATACAGTATCTCAGGAAATTGCGAAAATGAAGAAGGAAGGCTCAAACGCAGATGAAAAGATCGCAGATATGAAAAAAGTCTCGGATGACATAAAGTCAATTGATGACAAACTGGCAGAAGCGGAAAAGAACATAGATAACATTCTGCGCGATATACCAAATATAGCAGAAGATTCAGTTCCGTTGGGTAAATCCAGTGATGATAACGTGCAGTTCAAAATTTCGGGCGAAAGGGTTTCGGGAGATTTCAAATATCTCGATCACGTCGAGCTGGGTAAGAAACTTGATATTCTTGATTTTGGCATAGGCGCAAAAATTTCCGGCAGCGGATTCCCCTTCTACAAAGGTAAGGGCGCAATTTTAGAGCGCGCCTTGATAAACTTTATGCTTGATACACATAAGGGAAACGGGTATACGGAAGTCGGCATGCCATTTCTTGTTAACCGTGAATCAATGGAAGCTGCCGAGAAAGTGCCCAAGTTTGAAGAAGATATGTACCGTACAGAGCCTGACGACCTGTTCGCCATTCCTACCGCCGAGGTTCCGATCGTAAATATTCACAGGGATGAGGTTATGGATGCAAAAGCATTTCCTGTGAAATACTGCGGTTACACCGCCTGCTTCCGCAGGGAAGCCGGAAGTTACGGCAAGGATACCAAGGGTTTCCTGAGAGTTCATCAGTTTAACAAAGTTGAACTGATCAATTTCTGCCTCCCGGAAGAATCATATGCACAGATGGAAGAAATGCTAAGCCATGCATGCGGAATACTTGAAGCGCTGAATATTCATTACCGTGTTGTAAATGTATGCACGGGCGATATGGGTTTTGCGGCCAGCAAGCAGTATGATATTGAAGTATGGTCACCCGCCGAAACAAAATGGCTTGAAGCATCAAGCGTAAGTAACTGCACTGATTTCCAGTCCAGGCGCGCCATGATACGTTTTAAGCGCGATAAAAAAACTGAGTATGTACATATATTGAATGGTTCAGGTCTTGCAACTTCACGGCTGTATGTTTCTCTGTTAGAATCCAACCAAACACCCGAAGGAAAGATCATTATACCAAAAATTCTCCAGAAATATACTGGTTTTGATATGATTGGTTGAGAAACTCCGCTAATTTTAAGGCCGGTCCATTTGCGGACCGGCCTTTTTTTGTTAAATTACCTTTATAGTGTATTTAATTACCTGTAAGCATTATATATTATAGGGTTTTACATTAGTTTCTGTTTAATATCATGTATTTCATTTCGGTTGAGAAATTAATAATTTGTGGTGATTTTTCAATAATCAAATAAATTAGCATGATAAAGCTCTTCAGATTTTTTTTGTTTTTGCTCGTATTTGGCAATTTGTTTTACCTTAATTCGGATGTGATTTATACTGATCCTATCAATAATGCGAAATATGTAAATATCTATAATAGCATTATTATTGGGTTTGACAGCCAAATCAACCGCTCTGTAATAAATGATAACACCTCAGTGGTTATTAATGGCAGCAAAAGCGGTATTCACATTGGAAAGTTAATTCTTACAGAAAACAGCAGGAAAATAATTTTCACACCTGATAAGCCATTTGAATATGATGAAAAGGTAACAGTACATCTTAAAGTAGATAAGTACTTTCAGGGCGGCAAATGGACCAGAACAAATGAGTTTAACTTTACAACTCAGAAAGCCGCTGTCAAATTCAATAGGACACTTCTTTACGATAAGAATAACAGTTCTTATCTTATGAACAACCAGTTTACACCTGTACCATTTCAGTTTGGGAATATTCCTGAGATCACTGTAACAAACAATAACCCGACTGAAGGCAAAATATTTTTGTCAAATTTTCCGTTTTCAAATATTCCTAATACACCATTCCTGCTGATGCTGAACAATAACGGAAGCGTTTACACTGCAATAAGAATGCGTGATAACGCTGCTGATTTCAAGAAGATCGAAAATGGTAACCTTACATACTTCAGCGACGAAGAAGCAAAGTTTTTCGAAATGGATGTAAGATACAATATCATTGATAGCTTCTATTGCGGAAACGGCTATACAACAGATATCCATGATTTAATAGTACTTGGTAATTCTCATGCGCTTCTTATGAGCTATGATGCGCAATTGGTTGATATGTCTGCAATAGTCACCGGGGGAAATCCGAATGCTACAGTAATAGGATTAATTATTCAGGAAATTGACGAAAATAAGAACGTTGTTTTTCAGTGGAGAAGCTGGGACCATATTCCAATCACCGACTCACGGCACCAGGATCTCACTTCTGCGGCAATAGATTATGTACACGGCAATGCTATAGAGCAGGATAATGACGGTAATATCCTTATTTCATCAAGACATTTGGATGAAATAACAAAAATCAGCCGAAGTACCGGTGATATTATTTGGAGACTCGGCGGAACGCAGAATCAATTCAGCTTCCCGAATGACCCGGGGAAATTTAACTACCAGCACGGCATCAGAAGGCTTGCTAATGGCAATATTATTCTTTTTGATAACGGTAATTTCCATACGCCTCCTCATTCACGTGCAGTTGAGTACTCTCTCGATGAAACTAACAAAGTGGCAACACTTGTGTGGCAATACAGAAATAATCCGGAAATTTTCGGTTTCGCTATGGGTTTTGCTCAAAGACTCAGTAACGGAAACACATTTATATCATGGGGAGCAACAAACCCAAGTGCAACAGAAGTGACCCCGGCCGGAAATGTAGTACAGGAAATATCACTTCCCCGGGGTGTGTTTTCGTACCGTGCTTTCAAATATGATTGGGAAGGCTCTTCGGTATATATTGATACATTAAAAAATATACTGCCTTTAAAATATCAGTTGTCTCAAAATTATCCAAATCCATTCAACCCTAAAACAACCATAAATTTCGAAATCCCGTCATATACCAAAGTTAATCTCAGGATTTATGATTACCTTGGCAGATCGGTAGCAACTTTAGTAGACAGGGAACTTAATTTTGGACCTTATAGTGTGGAATTTACATCAAATAATTTGTCCTCAGGTGTGTATTTTTACAGGCTAACAACAGAAAGTTTCACTGAAACCAAAAAGATGGTAATTGTAAAATAACATCAATTTTCCGTTTTTTTGCTCTAATTTCGTCGTTTTTTCGTTCTTTTTGCAGGAACAATTTCTTATCACAGCAGGTTTAACTTCTAAACGGTAAGAATATATGTATTTAAAGGGTCATACCGGTGTATTTGCATTGATGTGGCCCTTTTTAAATTTATATATTGCGTCACTAATAATATGAATAACAGATCATCAATACTCGTATCATCCGTAAATAGGCTGCGATTAGTCCTTTTGCTGTTTATCCTTGTGGGCTCTCTGATAGCTCAGGATAAATCTGAAGTATACAGAAATACTGTGGCCTCTGTGGGATTAATAACTGACCGTACAGGCGCGGTCGCAAGCGGGTTTTTTATTAACTCAAAGATCTTCGTTACCAATCATCACGTAACAGAGGACCTTGATCTGAAAACAGCCAAGATCGAAATGAAAGACGACAGGGTCTACAAAGTTAAACGAATAGTGAAGGAAGTGAAACTTTGTGACCTTGCAATAGTAGAAATATCCAGCGAGTGTGATGACATTTTACCGCTGGCAGATGAAAGCGGTATTAATTATCTGGATGATGTGTACTCATTGGGCAATCCAACTGATGAAGATATGAATGTTGATTACTTCCATTTAACCAAGGGAAGGATTAAGAAAATTGATGATGATTCATGGTTCTATGACCAGGATGAAGATTATACCCACGAGGCGTTCGTAATACAGCATACGGCTATGATAAAGCCCGGCAACAGCGGCGGACCCCTGCTTAATATCCGCGGAGAAGTTGTGGGAGTAAATACATTCTTTTATGGCGATTCATTAAACTACGCGATCCATGTCAATGAGCTTAAATCCATTCTGGATGCTAACGACATTGCTTATAACAAATCAGTCAGCGAAAAAATTCTCACCAAAAAAGAAAAGAAACGCTCAAGGACTTTAGGCGAAAAAGTTGAGTTTGTTTTCGAAAGACAGGGCGAGATAATTGAGTTATACTCGTATGTATTTGTATCACTTGGAGCACTTTATTTTGCATTTATATTCTTCGGAATAATAATGATTATTGTATATATAACGGCGTTCAGAACAGTAAGGACACCCGTTAAACGCAATAATTTCTATTAATCCGTTCTGAAATGAAAAATTACTGGATCACTACCGGAGCCGTTTTCGGCTTCCTCGCTGTCGC
>JBHEKV010000055.1:0-7239 GCA_041859235.1 Ignavibacteria bacterium
AGCAAACTGCGTTTGCGCATCATCTGGATGCCGAAAATTATGAACAGCACGGGAATGATAAGCGAAAAATAACCAAATGCGCCGCGCACAAATACACCGGATATTACCACACCAATTATACCAAGCCAGTTGGATGTTGTGAAGTTTGAAGACTGGTTCTCTTTTTTGAAAAGTTCGGTGATGCTCAGTGATTCAAGGCGGGTTTCATCGGCGGCGGAGTATGATACAATGCTCAGCACTATCAGTACGCTGAATATAATAAGAAAGAAACCGAGGATCTGTTTTTTGTTAGATATCGGCAAGCCCTCTTCAAATTTCCGGGAAGAGCCGGAAGAACCGCCCCTGCTTTCTCTGCGGGAGGGACTTTTTTTATCCTTAATTCTGCTGATAGTCTGTGAGAAGTTTAATTATTTATAAATAAAATATATTAGCTCAAAAAAAGATAAGTACCCGTGAAGTACAAAGCCTGCGCCGGCAATTAACCGGCGCTTTTTTGAGATACTTTTTTCATCGTAAGTTTAGGGTCAGATGCGAATGCTTCGATAGATTTTATTACACCGTTCCTTAAAACAGGCAGAATATTATATTTATCAACTTCGCCGCAGGCAGTAAGGTCATCGCCAAAACCGAGCGATATAAGGAACTGCCCGTGCTCTGAATCATGCAGCATTTTATTTATATCATTTTTGTATGCCGAGTACAGCTTGGATGCGCCGCGGGAAGAATCGGTAAGTATATACTTCCCTCTTCCTGCAAGTTTTTTAAGCCTGCTTACAAGCATACCACCGCATACGGTATCTTCCAGTGAGAACTCACCGCTTTTACCCGCGCAAAGAATGATAAAATCCTCATTCAGCTCATACAGGTAATTCACAACACGCTCCATATTAACAAAGCCAAGCACAACGCAGTTGTGCGCGAACTTTGATTTGATAAGAGAAGGCGTGCCGTTGGTGCTGTGGAATACGAGAATTTTTCCTTTGACGGTTTCCTCGTTATATTCCTTAATTGAGTTCCCAAGATTGAAACCCTGGATAATTTTCGCGTTTTTTTCACCACATAAAAGCGCCTGCCCTTCGGAGTTCCTGCCTATCATCCCCGCAGAAGCGATACTATCTGTGGGAATTATTTCTTTCGCACCGTTTGCAAGCCCGGTAAGCATTGTTGTTGATGTCCTTAAAACATCAATTACAACTACATTTTTATCTTTAAGAACAAGCTCTGATTCAACATAATCATGCGCAAAATACAAGCTTATCTTAAGGGGTTTTGTTTCCATTTTAGTTTGCCCTGATATTTCCATTAAATATTTACTGCGTTATTCCTTTCCTACGAATGGTATTTTCACAACTTCCGCATCAATAAAATCGTTTCTTACTTTAATTTTTATCTTTGTGCCCGGCGCTGAGTATTTTGTTTCAACATACCCAAGCCCGATATTTTTATTCAGGCAGGGTGAAATGCTTCCGCTTGTAACATGTCCTATTTTGTTGCCGTCTGCATATATCTCATAACCGTGTCTGGCGGCAAGTCTGCCTTCAACAATAAAACCGGCAAGTTTCCTGGCGGTGCCGTTTGCGAGTTCTGAATCAACCTTAGCTTTACCGTTGAACTCACCTTTTTTGGGTTTTGTTATCCAGCCAAGGCCCGCTTCAATTGTATTTGTGGTTTTATCAATATCGTTTCCGTATAAGCAATATCCTGCTTCAAGCCTTAATGTATCTCTTGCGCCCAGGCCGATAGGCTTTATATTGAACTCTTCACCGGCTTTAAAAATTTCTTTCCATATTTTTTCTGAGGTTGCTTTATCAGAAGGAATATATAATTCAAAACCAATTCCCTCGCCTGTATAACCCGTGCGTGAAATTATTGTATCAACACCAGCAATTTTGCCTTCGGTGAAGGTATAATATTTCATGGGCTCAAGTTCTGTATCAGTTAATTTCTGCAGAGTTTTAATTGCATTTTTACCCTGCACTGCAAGCAGCGAAAAATCATCGCTGCGGTTTGTAAGCTGTACATCAAGTCCGCCTATGTTAGACTGAAGCCAGTTAAAATCCTTTTCAATGTTAGAAGCGTTAACCACCAGCATGAAGTATTCACCATAGCAGTAAACCAGCAGGTCATCAACAACTCCGCCATCTTCATAGCACATTGCTGAGTACTGTATCTTGCCAGGAGTAAGTTTTGAAGCATCGTTAGTCGTGCATTTCTGTATGAATGCGAGCGCGTCTTTTCCTTTAACGAAGAACTCGCCCATATGCGATACATCAAAAACGCCAACTGAGTTGCGAACTGCCATGTGCTCGGCAATGATCCCGTCATATTGTACGGGCATTTCAAAGCCGGCGAAATCCACTATTTTAGCATTGTATGCTTTATGTAAATCGTAAAAAGCTGTTTGTTTAGCCAATTTATATTAAGTCCTTTAATTCCTCTTTTTTAATTCCTGCCTGTTTTAATATTTCCATGAATGTTCCTCTCGGCAGATCTTTTTTATGATAAGGAACAATTGTCATTTTTTTTGTTTCAAAATTCCTGTAAATATGATGACTTCCTTTGATCCTGACAAGTTTGAATCCTTTTTTCACCAGAACTTTAATGATCTCATCAGAATTAAGGATCAAACTCTTAGACATTAGCTTCAAGCCTTAGAGTATATTCAAGAATATCATCTTCTGTTGGAATAGGTTCGTTGAATTCTTTCAGCGTTTCCACATATAACTCAATAGCTTCCCTGGCATTTTTGATACAATCATCGACTGTTTCACCGTAGGTCACGCATCCTTCCAGAGAAGGTACAGTTACAGTATAACCGCCTTCGGGTTCCTTTTTCAAAAGCAGCTTGTAATTTAATATTCTCATATTATCCCAGGTTCTTTTTCCAGTCAGCAAGGAATTTCTCCAGACCGAGATCGGTCAACGGATGTTTCACAAGCTGCTTTATTACGTTGAACGGTATGGTGCAAATATCCGCACCAATTAAACATGAATCAACAAAATGCATAGGGTGGCGTACGCTTGCAACAAGTATTTCAGTTTCATAGCCATAGTTGCCGTAGATCTGTACTATCTGCTCGATAAGCTGCATGCCGTCAGTTGAGATATCATCGAGTCTGCCGATAAACGGACTGATAATTGTTGCGCCCGCTTTTGCGGCAAGCACAGCTTGCGAGGGCGAGAAACATAATGTTACATTTGTGCGAATGCCTTCATCAGCGAATGTTTTTACGGCTTTTAATCCTTCCATTATAAGGGGAACCTTAACATAAATGTTCGGCGCGATTTTTGAAAGCTCTCTGCCTTCTTTTAAAATTCCTTCATAATCGGTTGAAACAACTTCCGCACTCACGGGACCGCTTACCATTTTGCATATTTCTTCATAGGTCTTGCGGACATCTTTATGTCCTTCTTTGGCCATTAATGACGGGTTGGTTGTAACACCATCTAAAATACCAAAACTTGCAGCTTCTTTTATCTCGTTTAAATTAGCGGTATCAATGAATATTTTCATAAGAAATTCCTTTAAATTATTTGATTATCTACAAATATAGCTAAAATTTAGGGTCTTTTCAATTTAATGAAAATGCCATAAAAAAAGCAGGTCATTTTTGACCTGCTTTTATAAAAGATTTGATAAAAATCACTTTAATAATACCATTTTCTTAACATCCGTAAACGAACCTGCCTCTATCCTGTAAAAATATACACCGCTTGAATAATTCGAACCATCAAAACTAATTTCATAATATCCCGGTTCTTTAAGTTCGTTTACTAGTGTAGTAACCTCTCTGCCTATGATATCAAATAATTTGATTGTTACCTGGGTTTGTTTGGGGATATCATACTTAATCGTAGATACAGGGTCAAATGGATTTGGGTATGGCGGGAATAATTCAAAATCGCCGGCTATTTCTGAATTATTATTAATACCAATTACGGTATCGGGATTCTGGAATCCGCGTACATTGCACCAAATATCAGTATTGTTCCCGCTTCCCGGATATTCAGACCATGTCGTAAATACCCTGTCGCCGGATAGTTTAAGGTCATTTATTCTTTGACTTATCGGGGCAACTGATGTTGAAGGTATCATATACGGCGTACCAATAGGTTCGCCTAATTCATTAAACCTTCTGCCGTAAACCTGCTCTCTGCCTGTGAATCCTACATCAAGCCAACCAATAAAAAACTTACCGTCATTTCTTACTGATATGCGGGGTGAGGTTCTTGAAAATTGCGAAGAAAGAATATTAGCTTTTCTGTTTGCATCTATTGGTGTGCCTGTGTTATCATATATTTGATAATATATGCTGTTTTCAGAGTTCCGGTCATCTATCCAGCTAACTGTAATCCTTCCGTATCCATCGGTACTAACAACATTTCCCGCCTGTCTGATACCAGTAGAATTATCATCGCTTACCTTAACATTGTTCCCTAATTTCTGCCCAGCCGGATTGAATCTTTGCATATAAACATCAGGCAGTGTTTGCGGATTTCTTTCATCATCCCACGTGATAACAAAACTCCCGTCATTATTCATGGCTATTTTGGGACCATAACAATGCGCATCTGTCTGACTGACGCTGTCAATGCCTCCCAGCTTAGTACCGTTGCTGTCAAATCGCTGAAAGAAGACCTGTATCTTGGAATTAAAAGTATGAGCTTTAGCCCAACATATTACAAATCTTCCCAGGCTATCTGAAGAAATTGAAATTCCCTGAAGAGAGACTGGGAAACTTGTAGAATAACTAGTATCTGTTACGCGTAGCGATGTTCCAATTACATTTGCATCTTTGTCAAATCTTTGATAATATATTTCATAAAAGGAATTTGAACTAATTCTAAAAGCTCTGGCCCATGTTAAGACAAACTTTCCATTTTTCTGCATTGTAATTCCTCCAAGTCCAAGTGAATCCTGATTCACAATTCTGAAATTGTTACCGATTGCAGTTCCATTTTTATCATATCTCTGGCAGTATATATCATAAGGATAGCCAGCCAATGGGAATCTTCTTGCATCATTCCATACAATTATAAAATTTCCGGCGCTATCAACCGCTATTTGTGAATTAACCTGTGAGCTTATTCCAATATCATCATTAACTTTAAAATCAGGAATGTATGCATCTACCCACTGTGCATTTGCAGGCATTGAGAATGAAGTAACAATAATGAGTAAATAGAAAATTATTCGGAAGATTTTCGAAAGGAAAAAAGAAACCCGGGTTTTATTAAACACTTTTTGCATAATTACTTTTTATAAGTTTAAAGTAATTTAGCCATAAAATCTATAAAATTTCACATAAAGGCACTTGCCTAAATAATAGTATCGGTTATATATTCAAATATAAGATATGCTCTTTGTGAAAACAAGTGTAAAACATATTACAATCAGTGGTGCCCGTATAATATGTTCAAAATCCACATTAATACAAGAAATAACACGGGAATATACCATAATCTGAGCGCGGGTTTTTTGAGTACAATTTTTTTATTCAGGAAAGCAAGAACAAGTACCATAAAGAAAAAGAAACCAAAGATGATATAGAAAATCAATCCAAGGGGATTATAATAGAAGCTCTCGGCAAAATGCAGATCAGTTATGCAAGAAAACACTCTGCCGGTTCCGCAAAAGGGACAAGGCACTCCGGTAAAGGTCAGTAAAGGACAGCCGTTGATACTTTCAACGCCGGCAACATCATTCAGAAATGATTTCAGCGGAGCGAAATACACGTTAACCAAACCAAGCGCCATAAGCAGAAGAAGGATGTAAATTGTTTTTCTGCTTTGATGGGGGGTGGTTTGTGTTATTGAGATGTATTTATTAGTTAGTTTGATAATATCTGCATTCTAGACCCTCACCCCCAGCCCCTCTCCCAAAGGGAGAGGGGGGAAATGTGGGAAAAATTTTTGCTTTTGCTTTTGCTTCATTGTGGAACCCCACCTTTTGTTACTTCTCAGAATATAGAATCGGGAGAAAATTTTAGAGTATTTATTCCCCTCTCCTTACAGGAGAGGGGTTAGTCCGAAGGACTCCTTCGGAGGGGTGAGGTAAACCAAATTGATTTATTTCATAATTTATTCCTGCGTTTGTTTAGTATTGATGCGACAAGAAGTCCGCCAATTGGACCGAAGATACAATGAGAAACTATACGTGAGACTAATTCAACCCCTATCATAATGGGGCTAAAGCCATTTTTCTGGTAATCTTCATACACAGTACGCAGCATTTTTTCTGATTCCGGCGGAATGGTGAATCCCCACTGTTCCGTCATTTTATAAACAAGCTCTACCGGATTCTGTTTAGCGATCATCATAATTGTGGTGGAAAAGATCACATACACTATGGCGGAAATTATCCCTGCAAGCAGCCCTATCATGATGCCATCCTTGTTCTGTATGAACTGCCCAGCTTTTTCAAGCTGGCGCGCGTAATACCAAGTGCCTGCGGCACCGCCTATGATTATTCCGGCGCAGCACAGCAGGTTCAGCATATTAAGCACAGGAAAAATGGAAATGAATACCATTAGAAATGAACTGATAATAACGGGTGTAAATTTACTTGGATGGTTCATATTATGACCCTCACCCCCCTGCCCCTCTCCCAAAGGGAGAGGGGAGCAAAGCGGGCAAAATTGTTTTTATTAAATGGATTTTGTTTTCAACCTCACCCCCAGCCCCTCTCCTTAAAGGAGAGGGGAGCAATGTGGGATAAATTATTTATGTTAAAAAGAGATTTTACTTCTTAGGTATTACATCAGGTGGAGTAAAATACTCATAAAAAACCCTGATGGTGCCGGGGATAATGAAAAACGGCAGCACAACACCTATAACTGCACCGGTAATTTCACGGGTTATGAATGAATTTTTCTGCACATCGGCAAGATCGAGACCAACATCCAGCAGCATTAATCCAACCGGAATAAACAGCCAGAACAAAGATGGCAGATCGATATTGCTCAGTTTGCGGATAAACGGATACAAAATTACTCCAAGCATAAACGCAAAATAAATAGCTGTGCAGCGCGAGCATACTCCCAGCTTTTCGCCGAACAGATGATGCGAGCGCTCACTGACCTGGTGGCATGACTTAGAATAGAATCCATAAATTCCTTCGGATATATCACCTTTTATGCCCTCATGGCCCGCCCAGTACGGGGCAATGATAATACCCGCGCACCATAATACTGCTATGGCAAGTATAATAGAGTATATTACTTTTTGGTATCTTTTAGT
>JBHEKV010000030.1:0-10650 GCA_041859235.1 Ignavibacteria bacterium
TTATGGTATGAATTGAAAAACAAAAAGCTTGGTGTAAGGTTTCTAAGGCAATACAGTATTGAAAAATTTGTTGTTGATTTTTACTCACCTGAAATAAAACTTGTAATTGAAACAGACGGAGTTACACACAGCAGCCCGGAAGAAATTAAATACGATGCGATAAGACAGAGCATAATTGAAAAACGTAAAATTACCTTTCTGAGATTTACAAACCCCGAAAATTATAATGACCTTAATAATGTATTAGAGAAGATCAAAGCTAAGATTGAAAAATTAAAATCCACTTAAATTAATTGTTTGAACTTGATCAATGAATACAATTTTTAATATAGTTCTTTTATGGCTTCAGGGTTTAGCTTGGCTAACGAGCTTAAGTTACCGTGAAATAAATATAATCGTATTCTATATTGTTATTCCTGTTTCATGGGTGTTTTTGTATGAGCTGCCTAAAAGAAAATTCAAATATACTTCTGTTATATTGCTGTTGTTATTAATTTGCGTTATTGCTATATCTTTGGCCTCTGGTTTTGAGTCATTTTCGAATTGGTTTTTTGCAAAGTCACAGGATTTTTTAAACGCCGTTACTTTTGTTAATGATAAAGATCTGAATTATGAAATAGCTTCTGTTGTAATCTGCGTATTTATACCGATACTTATATATATTCCCTTAATAAAAAGAAACTGGAGTATAGTTAAAGAGAAATGGAAATATATTCTGGTGATTTTTATAATTCTAAATCTCCCAATTGTATTTGGTATTTTAAAATACACCAAAACATTATAAGATCGCAATAAAATTCCATTTATCAAAATAGAGTGCCCCCGCGCAAGTGCATGTAATTATTATAATTATTGAAATTCCCGGTTAATTGAGTTCTCCGTTCCCTTGCATATGCAATATGCATATATTATCTTTGCGTAAATGCCCTAAGCATATTTAAGGGCATACACTTTTATAAAAAAAACCCCAATCCACCATGCCAAAACCTTTCAACAAACAGCTCCACAAAGATATTCTTCTGCTGAAAAAAATTGCACATGCCAAGGGTACCCCTGGATATAAAAAAGTGTTCAGTGGCATCATGCAGTTCCACGGAATTTCAAAATCCACCATTTACAATGAGCTTGCCAAAGAAGTACCCGGCTCGTACAAAGATTACGAATCCAAAGGCCGCACTGTGGAAATAAGTCCCCGGGAAATTGATACTGTAAGAGAACTGCTTAAAGCGGGAAAAACAATTGATTTCATAAAGAACCATATGAGTATTGAGCTTGGTTTCAGTTATTCCGATATCAGGCTTAAAAAAGTAAAATACATACTCAACTCTTACGGAAAACCTTTGGATCCGCTGATACTGAATGAGGATGAAACCGAAATTGACCGGACCGGTCCCGGCCAAACACCGGCAGATCCAGAACCCGCTGAACCTGTAAAGTTCAAAGGCAACATAAGAAAGTTCTTTTACAGGCTTTCTCATGTTGAAAAGATAAGCAAGGATAGGACTATCAGGATAGATATGGAGGGCAATGTTTTCCCGGTAAATAAAGCAATGGTAAAAAGCTTCTTTGATATGCTGGCGGCATCGGGTGAAACAGGCGGAAAAAGCAAGGAAGAGATTTTCAGGTTCAATATGGAGGCCATCCTTCTCAATGAATCAGATATGTACAGAAGAGGTGTTTATATTGCGCCCGGTGGAGTAAAGCAGCTTGAGTCAGTGCGCAAGAGCCTTGCTGAAACTTCGCCTGATAACGAAAAAAATCATTCAAAAGGAGGTTACAACCTAGATGATATTCATATGGCTGTCAGACATTTTTCACCCAATACAACCCGTGAAGATGTTGTGCGGTTTTTAAAAAGCAGAAGCATAAAATGAGTGTTGTAAGACCTCCCCTAAATCCCCTCCTTGGTAAGTCGCAGACCTGGCTTTGACACGGGAGGGGACTTAAAGAATCTCCCCCTTACAAAGGGGGAGAAAGTCAATCGCACCATCGTTGCGATTGACTAGAGGGGGTCTAATATCAAGATTTTCCAATCTTTCAACGCCTGGAAAAAGCCTTTCCAAAAACATGAGAAGGCTGGAATTCTCTGCAAAACAGCTCATAATTCCCATTCCAATCGGTCAACAATTAAAAAAATATTTTGAATTTTTGGAAATTCCAAATGTTCAGATAGACTGGTTGAGTGATCAATCAAGAAAGGCGGAGCTGGAATATATTTTCGTTCAACAAGAAGCAGACCCCCTCTTAGTCTCCCCCTTGCAGGGGGAGATAAAAAGATTAATATTTGCTTTTTTACGTTTTTCCCCCGTTGTTGGTGCAATGCCTTGTTGAATGATAAGAATTAATCCTGCGAAGCCGGTGGAAGGTTTCTTAATTTTTTGACATTTGGACTTTGAAATTTGACATTTTGTTTTTTTAATAATTTCTAAATTTTCCGTTGATTTTCATCATTTGAAACAATATTTTATAGATATGCATATTGTAAAATTTACCGGTATACTGATAGCTCTCATATTATTGATCTCGGGCACAACTAATGCTCAGTACGTCGGTTTCGGGCGGAATAAAGTGCAGTATAACGATTTTGACTGGCACACCCTTTCAACCGAACACTTTAAGATATACTACTACCCCGAAATGAAGGAACTCGCCGAAATTGGCGCGGCTTACGCTGAAGAATCATACCGCATACACCAGCAGAATTTTGATTATTCATTAATTGATACCGTACCGATAATTTTTTATTCATCCCCTACCCACTTCAGGGAAACCAATACAACACCCGGCCTGATACCCGATGGCGTTGGCGGATTTTTTGAGTTTATCAAAGGAAGAGTTGTAATTCCCTTTGACGGCTCGCTGGGTAACTTTAAGCACGTTATCCGGCATGAACTGTGCCATGTTTTTATGACAGCCAAGGTTGCCAATACTCTCAGGCTTCACCGGCAGCCCGCCGAACGGCAGATGCCGCTGTGGTTCACAGAAGGGCTTGCTGAATACTGGTCTAATGACTGGGACGCAACTGCTGAAATGGTAATTAAAGATGCCGTTTTGAACGACTACATGGTTGGGCTGGATGACTGGGAGCAGTTCTACGGGACATTTTTTATGTACAAGTTCGGGCAGAACGTTTTGACATATATTGGCAATAAGTACGGAAAGGAAAAAATACTTCTGCTCATTGATAATATCTGGATGAGCGACGATTTTTCTGTGGTGATGGAAAAAACCATTGGCAAAGGATATGAAGAGTTTGACAGGGAGTATCTTTACGCATTAAAGAAACAATATTACCCCGAGCTTTCCACAGAAGACGCGGCTTCGGTAAAAACAACCGCGGTTTACTCCGGCGGTTTCGGGCACAAGCCCGCATATTATAAACACGGCGATACCGAAGAAGTTTATTTTATCGGTAACCGCTCTGGTTATACAAGTATATTCAAAGTAAATTTAAAGAACCGAAGTAAACTCATTACGGTAATTGAAGGCGAACGTACGGAGGATTTCGAAGAATTCCATTTCTTCAGAACAGGGCTTGATATTTCTTCAAAAGGCATCATGGCGTTTGCTACTAAGTCAGGCGAAGCCGATGCGCTGCATCTGTATGACGTAAAGCTGAACAGGCTGATTACCAGTTTCCATTTTGATGATCTTGTTCAGATCGGCTCACCCGCTTTCACCGCCGATGGTAACAGCCTGGTTTTCCCTGCGCTGGATAAAGGCGGCAAGAGTGATCTTTATACTTTCGCTTTGGAAGACAAAAAATTAACACGCCTTACAAACGATTATTACGATGACCGCGACCCGGATATTTCCGCTGACGGCAAATTCATAGTATTTTCATCTGACCGCACTTCGGAAGGTGTGAACAATATGTATAATCTTTTTATTTATGATGTTGAAAAGAATACCATAAACTATCTCACCTCGGGAAAACAGGTTGATTTTTCACCGCAATTTTCACCTTCGGGCAATGAAGTTGTTTATACTTCAACCACCGGCGGTCTGCAGAACATTTGGCTGACAAAACTCACACGCACAACAGCTGCCGATGGCAGCGTGCTTATTACCGCAGATAGCAGCCGGACGGAAAAATTAACTAACTACACAACCGCATCATTTGACCCCAAGTGGGCAGGAGATGATAAACTCGTCTTCGCTTCCTACGAAAAAGGCGGCATATCCGTAAGGATACTTAACAATGTACCGAAGTTGATCGATACTCCTGTTTCTACAAGGATACTTACTTTCGGAGATGCAAAGGATCTTTGGACATTCAACAAAATAAAAGGTCTCGGCAAAAAGAACGATCTTAAATACAAAAAAGAGTATTCGCTTGATATTGCAACTACCAATATTTCCGCTGACCCGGTATTCGGCGCAACCGCAGGCGGCATACTTGCTATGAGCGATCTTTTGGGCAATGACCAGTACTATTTCCTGGTTTACAATAATTCCGAAACCGGTGAGGAGTTCTTTAAAAGTTTTAATGTCGCAATATCAAAAGTATCGCGCGGTCAAAGGCTGAACTATGCCTACGGCATTTTTCATTTATCCGGCAGAAGGTACGATTACGGCGACGCGTTTTCTTATTACGAAAGGACTTTTGGCGGATACTTCGCTTTAAGTTACCCGCTATCATATTTCAGGCGCATTGACGCGAGTATCTCGCTTGCCAACAGCAGGCGAAGTGTAACCGAAGAGAAAGTGAACCGGCGCGCGCTGCTTTTAACAAACTCAATTGCATATACAAAAGATAACGCTATTTGGGGTCCCACGGGACCGCTTGACGGCAGCAGACTTAATGTGACTTTGGGTTACACAACCGATATTCAGTTTGGCAATGTAAATTATTACACTTTCATTTTTGATTACCGCAGATATTTCAGGCTAAGCAATACTATTGCTGTCGGCTCGCGGTTTGCGTATTTAATGAATGAAGGCGATGAAGCACGCCGCTGGGCTATTGGCGGAAGCTGGGACCTGCGCGGCTGGCCGCGCTTTGGTTTGAGGGGCAAAAAAGCTTTGATCGTCAGCAATGAGCTTCGCTTCCCGCTCATTGACCTGGTTGATATCCGTTTCCCCTTCGGTATCAATTTCTTTTTTCCATATATACGCGGCGCAGCTTTCTTTGATGCGGGTAACGCATGGGATAAGGAGTATGGTGAAACTAAAGGAAGTATCGGAATAGGTATGCGTATCAATTTGTTTTATATAATTGCGCTGCGCTATGATATTGGCAAAAGAATTGAGAACAATTTTAAACATTTCCAGAGCGGGATATTTCAGCAGTTCTTTTTCGGGTGGGATTTTTAAACCGGGTAAATTGTTCTTAGAATAGTAAGCCTTTGATTGCACTTTTGTGGAAAAATGAGTTCCTTGAAATAAATCAGTAAAAATGCTATTATTGCATTCACAATAAGCGGGAATAGCTCAGTTGGTAGAGCGCAACCTTGCCAAGGTTGAGGTCGCGAGTTCGAGCCTCGTTTCCCGCTCAGAATTAAAGCCTTGAATGCTATTTAAGGCTTTTTTTAGCTCAAAAATGTACTTTTTTAGGCAAGGTACCCAACTTCCCGGCTGTAAACAGCCAGTAAGTCACAAGTGGCACAGGGGGAAACTGCCCGTTTAAAAAGATTCTTAAGGATTGTTCATTAAATAATATTCATTAATAAGGCGACGTACCCAAGTGGCTTAAGGGGAAAGTCTGCAAAACTTTTATTCATCGGTTCGAATCCGATCGTCGCCTCTGTTTTTATTGATTTATCCGTTCACTAAAAAAATTCCATGAACTAAACTCTGCAAATTATGAGTTTATTTTTTAAAGCCCACGGAAAACCATCCATCGGATTACTTCTTATCCGTTTAGTTGTTGGCACATACACAATGTCCCTTGGCATCATGCAGGCAAGCAATATCGAAGATTACATAAATAAGGTCAAGGCGTTTCAGTTCTTCAGTGAAAACACAGCTTTCATTATTGGTTTCATTACTCCTTTTTTGCTGATCATCTTTGGCGGACTTTATATTATGGGATTTTTTACACCGATAACAAGTTTCTCCCTTGCGCTGATATCAATTGTTAAAATTGCGTCACGCGGGTTTTTCCCGACCGAAGGAATACCCTTCAATAAGGATATGCTCTTCCTTGTATGCTTCCTTACAACACTCTTCGCAGGGGCAGGCATAATCAGTTTTGACGCTTTGCTTGACAGGAAGAAAAAGAAGAACGTAATTGAGCCTGTTGATAAGAATGTGATACCTGAAACAAAAACAATTACAGCAGAAGTAATTGTCGAACCTTTAAACGAGGTTAAAGAAGAAGAAAAAATTATTCCTTAAGAGAAATTGCATGAGTGATTATAACCGCTCAAGGCTGATTGCTGCTGTAAATAAGTTCAATCAAAGAGATTTTTTTGAGTGCCACGAAATTCTTGAAGATATTTGGTTTGATGAACGCGGCAGTTCAAGAAACCTGTACCAGGGATTACTTCACATAGCAGTAGGTTTCTACCATCTTACAAAGAAAAATAATTTTAAAGGAACAATTATTCAGTTAACAAAGGCAGAAGAAAAACTCGTGAGATTTCCTGAAGTTTTTCATGGAGTTGACCTTGCAAAATTATTAAAACAAATAAGGAGCATAAAAAAACGATTAATAAAAAAGGAAGTCCCGAAGAGACTTCCTAAAATAATCCTGCAATAGAGAGCCTTTAGGTTACATTACCATACCGCCATCAACAGCTATAACCTGACCTGTAATGTAATTGGCTTTATCAGATGCGAGAAACGTCACAACCCCGGCTATTTCTGAAGGCTGTGAAGTTCTTTTTAAAGGTACAACGCTCAGCATGGCAGCTCTTTGTTCGGCGTTCAGTTTTGCTGTCATTTCAGTTTCAACAAATCCGGGTGCAACGCAATTCACGTTCACGTTCCTGGATGCAAGTTCTTTTGCGATCGATTTGGATAGACCTATAAGCCCTGCTTTGGATGCCGAGTAATTTGATTGACCTGCGTTTCCGGTTAAACCAACAACTGAACTTATATTTATGATCTTTCCGCCTTTTTGTCTAACCATTATTGCAGCTAATGCTTTCATCATATTGAATGATCCTTTAAGATTAACAGTAAGTACAGCATCCCAGTCTTCTTCAGCCATACGCATTATAAGTTTATCTCTTGTTATACCGGCATTATTAACAAGAATATCTATCCTTCCCAATTCTTTGGCAAGTTCCGTGCACGCTGCTTCGGTTTCTGCGGAACTGGTTACATCAAGTGAGCGGGAAAGTATCTTTCTGCCTGTGGAGGCTTTGCTTTGCACCCAGCTTTCAAAATCATCCGGGAAAAATTTGTCAATAATTACAATATCTGCTCCTTCAGATAAAAAATCTTCGGCTATAGCGCGCCCAATTCCTCTTGCGCCTCCCGTAATTATTGCGCTTTTGTTTTGCAGCAAATTTCCCATTTAAGTTCTCCTAAGTAATTATAATTTGTTTAGATCTTCTGCTTTATCAACGCCTTTTATAGTAACAGTACTGTCAATTCTTTTTATGAGTCCCTGCAGCACCTTTCCCGGACCAAGCTCAATAAACTCCCTTGCTCCGTCATTTATCATATTGGTTACACTCTCATCCCAGCGGACAGATGAAGTCAGCTGATCATATAAGGATCTTTTAATAAACTCCAGTTCAGTATCTCTGGTTATTGGTTTTGCGTGAACATTTGTATAAACAGGAATTTCAACTTTTTTGAATTCAGTGTAATCAAGTGCGACCTCAAAATCTTCTTTGGCTGATTCCATTAAAGGAGAGTGAAATGCACCATGAACAACAAGTTCTTTTGCCATTTTCGCGCCGCGCTCTTTGGCAAGTGCCATTGCCCTTTGTACTCCCTCAACTGAGCCGGATATTACAATTTGTCCCGGGGAATTGAAGTTGGCAACCTGCACTACCCCAACCTCAGATGCATCACGGCAAACATCTATTATCTTGATCGTATCCAGACCTATTATTGCCGCCATGGTACCCTTGTTCTCTTCGCCTGCTTTCTGCATAAGTTCACCGCGAAGCTGCACAAGTTTCAGTCCATCTTCAAAACTCAATGCTCCCGCTTTGATCAGAGCGGAGAACTCACCTAATGAATGACCTGCGGTGTAATTCGCTTCCTTGTTCTTTAATAGCCTTGTTGCTGCAACAGAATGAAGCACTATTGCCGGCTGTGTTATAAATGTCTGTTTTAGTTTATCTTCAGGTCCTTCAAAACTTATTGCGGAAATTTCTATACCAAGAATTTCGTTTGCCTGAAGATATAGCTCTTTGATCTCAGGGTAATTCTCGTATAAATCCTGTCCCATCCCAACATATTGAGATCCCTGACCCGGGTAAACAAATGCTGTACTCATATTATGCAAATATACACGAAAATGCGAAATGTCAAAATCCAATTACCAGATTATCAGTATGGATCTGTTAATACTGGTACAAATTGCAGAATTAGCTATATAGCAAAACGAAATGAAGATATTTTGAGCATATTTTTCACAATAAACACGGGGTATTAGGGGTATTTATTAACTTTGTAAAAGCGGCAAAAAATCATTATTTTATTACGGTATATAGTATTGCAAATATCATATTTATTTGTAATTTTCCCAGAAATATAGAGAAATTTTGATGAAATTTTCAGTAAGCCTGATAGTAGCCGCATTTGTTACAATAGTATTTTCCGGTACATCCTACGCTCAAATAGATAGCAGTCTCATACTTGGTCTGTCACAGAAGAATTCCACAGTTTCTGTGTTTGACTTGAGTGACCCGACAGGCATAAACATGGAGGTTAATCTTTGGGGTTTTGTCAGGTATCCGGGAAGATACAGAGTGCCGGTTAATACATCATTTCTTGATCTGTTAACATTTTCCGGCGGCCCAATAGAGGATTCGAACCTTGATGATATCAGGATCTTGCGAAATCTTAACGACTCAACTAAAAAAGCTACTGTAATCAAAATAAATTATGATGATCTGCTTTGGGAAGACCGGGTTTCTACAAAAACCAAGCCTAACCCTGTTCTTCAGCCCGGCGATCTGGTGGTAGTATTAAGAGAAAAACGCTATACATTCCGTGATTATTTGCAGATATACGTTCCTATTGTCACTTCGATAGTTTCAATTGCAACACTTCTTATCACAATATCGCGTAATTAATTTTTATAATATAACATATGGAATCACAGTCAAACAGTAAACAATTCAATACTATAGATTCTAATATTAAGTCTTCACACAGTATTAGATTCTATTTTAACCTGATCCTGCGAAACAAGGTGCCCATTCTTCTGAGCCTTGCTGTGGGACTGATCGTTTCCTATTTTTATGCATATTCCCAGGTGGATATATACGCTTCAGCTTCATCAATGAGGCTTTCAAAGCCCAAGGAAAATGTGCTTGAAAATAAGATCTTCAGCGATATTGAAGGCGAATTACCGGAACGTTATATTAACAATGAAGTTGAAATATTAAAATCATTTGCCATAAGAGAAAAAACTGCCACTTCCCTTCTGGATTCCTTCCAGGTACTTAAGGGTAAAATGCAGTTCTACTTACTGGTTGTGAATCCCGAAAACCCGGTTGAGCCTAAAAGCAAAAACCAGATTGCAAATGTTTTGCAGACTGTAACCGAGATCTCACAGAAAAGAGGACTCGATATCGTAAGCATTAAGACTGAAAGTCCGTCACCCCAGGAAGCCGCGCTTATTTCAAATTGCTATGCTGAAGCGTATGCCGATTATTCATTAAAATTCAATCGAGGACACTTAACATTGAACCGCGAGTTTCTTGAAAAACAGGTTCAGGAAAAATATAATTCTTTATTACAGACTGAAGACAAACTTACCAACTTCTTAAGAACAGAAAATGTTGTTGAGCTTAATGCACAGGCAAACTCTATCATTAACCAGCTTTCAGGCATCGAAGGAAGTTATAACGGCGCGCTTATTGACCTGCAGTCAACCAGCAAGGCATTAACCGATATTAAGACAGAACTTGATAAATTTGACCCGAGATCAACCGATTATTACGAAAGTAAGATCACCGATCCGTATATATCAGAGCTGCAGACACAAATAGCAAAACTTGAAATAACACGTGACCTGGCTAAAACAGGAAATGAAGAGTACCTGAAGAACAATAAATCTTTAATTGAAACAAACAATAAGATTGCGGAGCTTAAGAAAAGCCTTAATGAAAAGCTGAATGTGATGATGGACGGCGCTAAGTCAAATACTCCCGAAGAACTCAGAAGCCTTTCAAACAAATATTTCGAAACAAAGGTACTCAATAATCAGAATAAGATAAAAGAAGGTCTCTTAAAAGGATACCTGAACAAGTACCAGGAAAAGTTCAATAAACTTCCTGCGCAGAGCATTGAATACGCTAATTTAGAGCGTGAAAGAATGGCCAATGAAAAGGTTTATCTAATGCTTCTTGAAAAATACCAGGAAGCGCTGATAAACGAAGAATCACAGCCAAATAACGTTAAAATCATTGATTACGGAAAAGTGCCTAAAGCGCCAAGTAAACCAAACAGGTTCCTTATTATTACTATCGGTCTTTTGATAGGCTTGGGTCTTGGTTACGGATTCGCGCTTTTGAG
>JBHEKV010000249.1:0-4517 GCA_041859235.1 Ignavibacteria bacterium
TGCAGGCAAACAAAGAGAAGAACGAAATAATATATATTAATAGATTCATGTTGTATTTTTTGATTTTTGTAAATATACTTTAATGCTGCAAATTCTATAATGCAAAAAGGAAAACTGTATTTAATACCAAATACTCTAGGCAGCGATGACTTAAGCAGAGTTATTCCGCAATATATCAAAGAGGTAATTAATACAATAGAACACTATATAGTAGAAAACATTCAGACTGCGGCTAAGTTCCTTAAACTTGCGGGCATAAATAAGCCGCTGCGCGAGCTTACGTTTTATGTGCTGAATGCCAAAAGCAAGGAGTCCGATATAACGACCTACCTTGATGAAACCGAGGGCGGCAATGATACTGGGCTGATCTCAGAAGCGGGGCTGCCATGCATTGCCGACCCGGGAAGCGTGATTGTAAAAATGGCGCATCAAAAAGGGATACAGGTCGTGCCCTTAAGCGGGCCATCTTCAATTCTGTTGGCACTAATGGCATCGGGAGTAAGCGGGCAGAACTTTGCTTTCATTGGCTACCTGCCGATTGATAAGGCTGCGAGGGTGAAAAAAATTAAAGGACTTGGCAGCAAAATTAAACAGGAAGGTCAGACTCAGATTTTTATCGAGGCTCCACACCGGAACGATAAACTGCTTGCTGATATACTGAGTAATTCACCGGGTGATATTACTCTTTCGATTTCAAAAAACCTGACTATGGAAACCGAGCTGGTAATATCAGGAACAATTGAAGAGTTAAGGAGTAAGAATATTACACTTGGCAAAGAGCCGGTAATATTTGTATTGGGAAAATAATTTATTAATAAATAATACTTAATAACCAATGAATCATAATAAAACAAAATTTATATTTTCGCTTGTGATTTTTGTTTGTATACTTATCGCCTGTGGTAAGTCAGATAAAACTGAATCAACGGAAAAGGAAAAGACCACAACCACGCAGAACACGAAACAAGAAACAGGAAGCACCACTCAAAAGAAAGATGAGCCCGGTTCAACGGGTAAGACGGAAAACACAAAGCCCGGTAAGCCTGAGCTGAAATGGGAGTTCAAGCGCGTAGGAACTGGCGAGTATGATACACCTATAAACGATATTAACATAATTGTGAACGGTAAAAAACATTTTCTTGCCAAGGAGTATTACAGCTTCAGTGAAATGCCGGCATCGGATTATAAATCTTACGAAATTCCGGCTGATGCGATAATCGCGACACGCGGCTGGTGGGCAGGCGCGGGAATTGACTATTGGGCAATTCAAAAAGATAATGAAATAATTGTAATGAAAAGGGAAGTGGGTGAAACCAGCAATGAAGACGGTGAACCCGGTGATTTTACCGGCAAGCCTGAAAAAGTAACTTCAATAAAACTTGATCAATAACTAAATACTATTTTTATTATGGAAGAAACAGTTAAAAAAACAAGCCTGGTTTCAAAAGCTTTGATCTGGTTTTTGGTGCTTTCAACAATCGTAGTAATTTATTTAACAGTTAAGCTGTTGGTTGTAAGTACACACTTCAGGGAGATGTAGAAGCACCCGTTCCGCAGAGTCCCCGGGTTTAATAAACAAAAAAGGACGGCAGAGCCGTCCTTTTTTCATTAACAATAAATAAAATTATTTGCCGTTAACTGTATCTGAAAGACCTTTACCAGCTTTAAACTTAGCAACTTTTCTTGCAGCAATGTTAATTGTTGCGCCGGTCTGCGGGTTTCTGCCCTGTCTTGCAGCTCTTTTTGAAACTGAAAATGTTCCAAAGCCAACAAGTGAAACTTTTCCGCCTTTTTTAAGCGTCTTGGTAACACAGCCTATGAATGAATCTAATGCAGCCTTAGCAGCTACTTTTGTAGTATCTGCATCTTCTGCCATTTTTGCAATAATTTCTTCTCTTGTCATTTGATTGAAAGTTAAATTGTTATTAATTATTTATTGGAAGTTCTACAAAGATAACTAATTCTTAACAAAATAAAAAATAGTTAATTACGTCTTATGCATTATAGACCTCACTCCCAACCCCATGTGCTCATATGGATCCCGCAAAGCGGGACTGCTGATTAAGTGTCCCTTTGGGACTCAGCACGCAGGAGGGGAGCAATAATTCTATAATATGGTTTATTGCGTGAATTAATGTGCTGAACCTCACCCCCCAGCCCCTCTCCTGAGAGTAGAGGAGAGCCAATATTCCATGATTTGTTATCATGGAAAGATTAATGTGTAATACCTTTTTTAGTTAAAATAATTTAGTTAAAATTGCAGCCTAACCAAATTTAGATGAAATTACTTCTTTCGTATCTCAAAAATTACCGTGGATTTATAATCCTTGCCCTCGTTTTGGCAGCCATAAACCAGATGTTTTCAATGATGGACCCGCTGATAGTGAGGTATATTATTGATGATTACGCCACAAAATTCGATAAATACACCTCAGAGCAGTTCTTTAAGGGGGTTGGTTTACTGCTTGGGCTGGGAATCGGCGCGGCATTTGTTTCAAGGGTAGCCAAAAACTTCCAGGATTACTATATTAACATGATAACCCAGAAGCTCGGGGCAAGAATGTACGCCGATGGCATAAAGCACTCACTGGAACTTCCCTACCAGGTTTTTGAAGATAAACGCAGCGGCGAGACACTTGGGGTGCTTCAGAAAGTAAGAACAGATGTAGAAAAGCTCATCGCCCTTTCAATAAATATAGTTTATACTACTTTGATTGGACTCATATTTGTGACCATATATTCATTTTCCATTCACTGGGTTATCTTCCCCGTTTATGCGCTGACTGCTCCGCTGATAGCGTTTATCAGCTCAAAGCTCAGCAAAAGAATTAAGGTCATACAGAAAAAAATTGTTGGCGAGACCACCGCGCTTGCAGGCACTACAACTGAATCATTGAGAAACATTGAGCTTGTTAAGAGTCTGGGATTAGCCGGCCAGGAAATTAACAGGCTGAACACTACCACGGAAAAAATTCTTGCCTTAGAGCTTAAAAAAGTGCGGTTTGTAAGAAGCCTGAGCTTTATTCAGGGTACAATTGTAAATTTCTTAAGGACATCGATCCTGTTTTTGATGATGTACCTGATATTTTCGCGGGTAATAACGGCAGGTGAATTCTTTTCGCTCTATATATACTCATTTTTTATATTCGGGCCGCTCCAGGAGCTTGGTAACATAATAAATGTTTACAGAGAAACTGAAGTATCCCTGAATAACTTCAAGGATATCATAGAAACACCGCTTGAAAAAAGACCGGAGAATCCTGTTTCAATCGGTAAGATAGAAACATTTGAGTTTGAAAACGTAACATTTAAACATCAAAGCGCATCAACACATGCGCTTGAGGATATATCATTTAAGACAAGTGTTGGGCAGACGGTTGCATTTGTGGGTCCTTCGGGAGCGGGGAAAACAACGCTTGTAAAATTACTGGTCGGACTTTACTCGCCGCAAAGCGGCACTGTGTATTACAACGGTGTGCCGGGTAAGGAAATTGAGTTTGATAACCTTCGCAATCAGATAGGTTTTGTAACACAGGATACACAGTTGTTTGCCGGCACGATAAAGGAAAATCTGCTGTTTGTGAATCCGAATGCTACGGATGAAGATATTATGGACGCGCTGAATAAAGCTGCATGCCAGAATCTCTTAGCGCGTGCTGATAAAGGTATAGATACGGTCATAGGTGAAGGCGGAGTGAAGGTATCAGGCGGCGAGAAGCAGCGGCTATCCATAGCGCGCGCGTTATTGAGGAAGCCAAGGCTGCTTGTGTTTGATGAGGCAACTTCCGCGCTGGATTCATTAACTGAAGAAGAAATAAGCCAGACCATACGCGATGTTTCTGCAAGGACAGATCATATCACAATATTGATAGCGCACAGGCTATCAACAATTATGCATGCTGATAGAATTTACGTGCTTGAAAAAGGAAGTATGGTAGAAGAAGGCAGGCATGAGGAATTGATTGAGATGAAGGGTCTTTACTACGCTATGTGGCGCCAGCAGATTGGCGAACGCCACAGGCGCGAAGGCAATGGCTTGCCAAATGCAGAGATGAAGCAAAAAGAGCTTATTAAGTGATAGATTTTTTTATCCAAAAATTTGTCACTCATTTTAAACTCATTGATTATATCTAAATATTGTGTTAAAATTACACATGCAAAATACTACCACATCCCATCAGATAGGATCTGATACCACCACAGAAATGGTAAGAATTCAGGTTTTCCCTGAATACATCCCGGAGCAATCCAGTCCGGAGGTAAGTCGCTTTTCATTCACCTACAGGGTAATTATAACCAATCTTGGCACGGCTAAAGTAAAGCTGCTTTCCCGTCACTGGGTGATAATTAACGCTGAAGGCGACCAGGAAAAGGTCGATGGCCCCGGTGTTGTTGGCTATACCCCGGAGCTTGAAGCGGGCGAATCATTTGAGTATTCCAGCCACTGCCCCATAAACACAAACTGGGGCACAATGGAAGGCAGCTATACGATGATGCGGGATGATGGCAGTAAGTTC
>JBHEKV010000086.1:0-14825 GCA_041859235.1 Ignavibacteria bacterium
AATGATTGGCGGAAGCAAACATGAGATTCCGAACTGCTGGAATACAGGCGACCATATTATTTGGGAAGGAAAAGTCACATATACCAGGCTTGACGGAAAGGTTGTACCTGTAAATTTTACCAATATTTTCTACATGGAAGGTGATCTGATAAAGAGGTATTTGATATTTATTGATAATACGCCATTGTTTGCGTAGGTTATGACCTCACCCCCGTCCCCTCTCCTGTAAGGAGAGGGGGGCAAAGTAATAGAGATATCTGCAATTCCACTTTGTTACTAAAGAAGGAGATTGTTCAAAGATTCAGTAGGCAGAAAATTGGAAAAAATAAACCTGTCCGGATTTTACATCCGGACAGGTTTTGTGTTTAAGAATCGCTTTTTGAATGAGATCCTTCGTTCTTGACCGCTACGCAGTCAATCTCTCAGGATTGAGAAATTACTTCCTTGGCGGCGGAGTGTGAAGCGCAACTTTGTTGCCTTCTGTATCGAGGAATATGGCAAAATCACCTATTTCAGGTGTGATCGGTGTTCTTGGAACAACGACGTTTCCGCCGGCTTTGCCGATCCTTGCAATAACTTCATCAATGATTCCGTCAGCATTCAGGTAAACCATTGCGCCTTTATCGCTGGGCACGTATCCATCACCATGAACAATCGCTCCGCTTACGCCCTGCTGGTCACCGGGGAAAAAGCCCATACGGTACGGACCCATCATTTGGTCCTCCATTTTAACTTCGAATATAGCTTCGTAAAATTTTTTAGCCCTGTCAAAATCTGTAACGGGCAGTTCAAACCAGTTTATTGTGTTTCTCATTGTAAGTAAAACCTTTCTATGGATGAATGTTAATAATAATACAAATCTAATGTATTGCCGGGTAACTCACTTCTTAATTCTTGCTAATTTGTGTTCAAAGGAGCTGTAACCGTTCCTCATAACTTCCGGTGACATACCGTACTTCTGTTTGAAGAGCCAGCTGAATGAGCTTAAACTTTGGAAACCTACTTCAAAACAAACATCGGTAATGGGAATATCCGTTTTCATAATGAGTCTGGATGCCTTAGCCAGACGCTTATATGTAATGTATTGATAAGGAGTTTCATTAAAAACTTTTTTGAAAAGTCTGAGGAAATGAAAATTTGACATACAGGCTGCTTTAGCAGCGTCTTCTATTTTGATTTCAGAGCTGAAATTATCGTCGATGTAGTCCTTTGCATTATTAATGCGCTTGTATACTTCTATTTTAGTTGAGCGTTTAACTGCCGGAATACTCTTAATTTCCTCTCCCACCTGTTTATGGATCTCAAAAAGGACTTTGAGCATAAGAAAAAGCTCCTCATCCAGCCACTGATCGTCATCAAATCCGGTTTTAGCCGCAAGGCAGAATTTGTAGATGTACGGCATAAGCCTGCCGTCAAAGGGATAAATCATTTCCATAAATGTCACAGGCTGCTCAGATATAACAGTGTTGTTATGTATATTATCCAGAATGTTCTCATCTGATTCAACAAGGCTCTTCAGTGCGTCTTCAGCAAAAGAGTCACGGAAGAATACTGATAGTGTTTCGCACTCAGTTTCAGACTGAATGCGCGCCGAGTATCTTTGCCCTGCATTGAATATAAGGTAATTATACGGTTGTACTCTGTAGCTGCGCTGTTTGGTGGCAAAATATTCTTCGCCCTTTATTGTGAATTTTAAAGTCAAAGGACCAGTATGCAGCGGGTAATAAGCCGAGCAGGTTTTATTGTAAATTATCATATTGGGCCATTTATAAACAGGGCATGGCGCATTGATATCAAAACCGGGTTTTGTATAATCGGGGTAACCTTTTAGTATCATATAATTGAGATTACAGAGGGCAGGCAATTTTATGGATAAAAGAGGAATTATACAACTGAAAAAACAGCGTTAACCGGATAGTTGAAGTTTCCAAATGCGTAATTTTCTTAAAAAATCCCAATATTGATAAAATTTTGTGGTCATTCATCATAAATTAACTTGACAAATCAAGTTTGTTGTATTATTTTGGAAACTAATAGAACGAAAATCGTTTCCACTGTACTCACAATAAAAATAATATGATAACAGAAGAACTGATAAAACCGCAGCTTAAACCTTTACCCGAAGATAAACTCAAAATATTAAACTACGCTCAGGATAGATTCTTTAAAGAAGGTTTCTATAAGATAACCATGGACGAGATATCCAAAGAGCTTGGCATGAGCAAAAGTACACTATACAAATTCTTTCCTTCGAAACTTGAATTACTTGACGAAGCGATCTTCTTACTGATTTCAACAGTCAAAAGCCGGGTAAGAAGCTCGATCGCTTCAAATGAGAACGCAGTAGAAAAATTTGTAATGGTGATCAGGCTGCTTACAGCAACAATAACAAAGTTCTCGGATAAATTCATGAGCGACCTTCAGCATCACGCGCCGCAAATATGGCTTAGGGTAGATGAAACCCGGAAACTACTGCTGTATGAAAATATATCCAGGATAATAATACAGGGCCAAAAGGAAGAATTAATAAAAAAATACCCGCCAGAATTGATAATTACATTGATAACCGGAGCTATAAGAGGTGTAGTAAATCCGCAATTTCTGATCTCAACCAGATTCAGTTACAACGACGCGGTGCATTTTGCATTTAAGATCCTGCTCAACGGTATACTCACAGAAAAAGGACAGGTAATTTTTAACAAAATAAAGTTATGAAAAGGAAATTAAGAATAATTTCAATTGCTGCTGTTTTAAACTTCGTGTTACATTTTTCAGGCTGCGGAAACGGCAAAGAAACCAATTCAATAAGCGCTTCGGGCACAATTGAATCGGTTAACGTAACCATAAGCAGCAAAACATCCGGAACTGTATACAAAATAAATTTCAAAGAAGGCGACCGGGTTAAAAAGGGCGACCTGCTGGTTGAGATAAGTCATGACCTGCTTGATATTCAGTTAAGACAGTCAGAAGCGGGAGTTGAGCTTGCAAATGCACAGCTAAAGCTGCTGCGCAGCGGCGCACGGCGCGAGGATATTAAACAATCTGAAGAACTGGTTAAACAGGCAAAAATAAATATGGAACTTGCCCGGCAGGATAAAGAACGCGCCGAAGAGCTTTACAGGCAGGATGCAACAACCAAAAAGCTGTATGATGACGCGTTGGGAAGATATGACCTTTCGGTTACGCAGTACAACTCAACAAAAGAAAATCTTGCAAAAGTAAAAACTATTATCAGACCCGAAGAAATTGAGCAGGCGCAGGCAAACCTTAAAAAAGCTGTTTCAATGGTTGACCTGCTTAAACAGAATATCGAAGACTGCAAAGTATACGCGCCGTCAGACGGGTTTGTTTCAAAGAAATTCATTGAAGAAGGTGAAAATGCGGTAATGGGAGGATCTTTGTTAAGATTGAGCAACCTTGAGACAGTGAACCTGGTAATATATATTCCCGAAACTGAACTTGCCAAAATAAAACTTGGTCAGGAAGCGGATATCACAATTGACTCATTCAAAGATAAGAATTATAAAGGAAGAGTAATTTTCATTTCACCCGAAGCTGAGTTTACTCCGAAGAACATACAGACTCCAGAAGAAAGGACAAAGCTGGTGTTTGCGGTAAAGATAGAAATTCCAAATCCGCAGTTTGAATTAAAACCGGGTCTGCCGGCAGACGCAAAGATCAATTTTCAATGATCAATTAGCAATAAACAATTATACACACCCCGTCACCGCTTTCAGCGGTGCCACCCCTCTTTAGAGGGGAATTAAAAAAATGACAGAACAGGCAATTGAAATAAAAGGATTAACAAAGGCATTTGATGAGATGATACCCGTAAATGATATTTCTTTTAATATTGAAAGAAAAGAAGTTTTCGGTATTGTGGGTCCCGATGGCGCCGGTAAAACAACACTTATCAGAATGCTCTGCGGCTTAATAAAGCCTGATAGCGGTACGGCAACCCTGCTGGGCTTTGACCTGCTTAAGCAAACAGGAAAGATCAAAGATGAAATTGGTTATTTATCACAAAAGTTCAGTCTGTACGCTGATCTGACCATTGACGAAAACATTGAGTTTTTTGCTGAGCTGCACGGCGTAAAGCATTTTAAAGAAAGAAGAAATGAGCTGCTTGAATTCACACGCTTAACCAAGTTCCGTAAATTCCTTGCAGGAAAACTTTCCGGAGGGATGAAACAGAAATTAGCCCTTGCCTGCACACTAATTCATAAACCCAAGATTATTTTTCTTGATGAGCCCACTACGGGAGTTGACCCTGTTTCACGGCGTGATTTCTGGAAAATACTTTCGGAATTGCATAATGATGGAGTAACCATCGTGATCTCTACTCCGTATATGGATGAAGCAGAGCGGTTCAATTCCATTGCGATGATGAATAACGGTAAACTGTTAATGAATGATTCACCCGCCGCTATAAAAGCTGCAATGAATAAGGTAATTCTGGAACTTGTGACTCCCCTGCTAAGAGATACATATAAGATCATTGTTGAAAAAACTGATTTTGAATCACAACTGTTTGGAGATAGAATTGATATAGCAATAGATAATACCGGCGATGTACCGGTCATTGAAGAATTGCTGGCGGAAAACAAAATAGAAATTGCAGATAAGCGAATTAAGCCGGTATCACTTGAAAATGTTTTTATACATGTGCTGAAGGAGAATTAGAACATCATCCTCCGTCCCCTTCTCCTGCTCCAAAGGAGTCCCGTTGGGAAAAGGACAAGGGGGAGTTAACCCGGTAATTTTGGAGCTCTTCTCCCCTCTCCTTACAGGAGAGAGGCTGGGGGGTGAGGTAATAAAACAATGAATTCGATAGAAGTTAAAAATCTGACAAAAAAGTTCGGTAAGTTCACTTCAGTTGACAGCATTTCATTTGAAGTTGAGCAAGGTGAAGTATTTGGTTTTCTGGGCGCAAACGGCGCGGGAAAATCAACCACAATAAAAATGCTGTGCGCAATACTTGAGCCGACAAGCGGCGATGCAGCAGTCGCCGGATACAGTATTGAAAAAGAACCGGATATGGTGAAACGGAATATTGGGTACATGTCGCAAAAATTTTCATTGTATACTGATCTCACAGTGGAAGAGAATATCAATTTCTTCGCAAGCGTATATGGGCTCAAAGGCAGCCGTCTGGAAGAGAGGAAGAAATGGGTTTTGAATACGGCGGGACTTGCTGACAGAAAGGATTCATTAACCGGAACACTATCAACAGGATTCAAACAAAGGCTCGCCCTTGGCTGCGCAGTGATACATGAGCCAAAAATAGTATTTCTTGATGAACCAACCGGCGGTGTTGACCCGATATCAAGGAAAAACTTCTGGGACCTGATAAATGATCTTTCAACTAATGGTACTACTGTTTTTGTCACAACTCATTACCTGGATGAAGCGGAATTCTGCAACAGGATAATGATGATCGATGCGGGGAAAATAATCGCAGGTGGCTCGCCGGGTGAACTTAAGACCAAGTATCTTTCAAACCCGATCTTTGAAGCGGAAACAAGCAGCGCTGATGCCGCAATAAAGATGCTTGATACTATACCCTGGATAAAAAGCACAGCATACTTTGGTGAATATATACACATTACGCTGAACAAAGATGAACTGCAGAAGGCAAATGACAGGAGAAACGAAATAGTTGATATACTTAACAATGCCGGTATTGAAGTAAGCAGAATTGAAAGGATTTCACCATCACTTGAAGATGTTTTTGTGAATCTGCTGGAGAAAGATGAATAAATTGCAGATTACAGATTTCAGATTGCAGGATTCTAATTTCTTCGTTTCTAATTTACTGATTGTTCATTGCTCATTGTTAATTATTAATTGAGATGATAAACAGGATATACGCACTGGTAAAGAAAGAATTCAGGCAGATAAGGCGTGATGCAAGGACGCTTTACCTGATCTTTATATTTCCTGTATTCCTGTTAATGCTGTTCGGATATGCGCTTTCGCTGGATGTAAAGAACGTGAAAATCGCAGTAAAAAATAATGATAATTCACCCGAGACCCGTGATTTTATTGCAATGCTTGAAAGCTCGAGTTATTTTAATGTTGTTGGCTACCTCCATAGTGATAAAGAAATTAACAGTATGCTTGATGAAAAGCTTGTTCAGTGTGTCGTGGTTTTTCCCGAAAATTTTACCGAAGATATGCGTTCCGGTAAGAATGTTCAATTGCAGTTCCTCGTTGATGGAGTTGACGGGAATACCGCTACTGTTATAATGAATTATGTGAGCTCGGCTACACGGTTTTACAACAACAAGATAACACAGGAGTATCTGGCAAGAACCGGGGCAAGATCATTTGTACCAATTGATCCGCAGCCGTTGTTTTGGTACAACCCTGACTTGAATACCACAAAGTTCCTGATACCGGGTTTATTCTGCATGATATTAATAACAACGGCAGTTATATTGACCACACTTTCAATTGTCCGTGAAAAAGAGCTTGGCTCAATGGAACAGCTCAGGGTTTCGCCGTTAGGCTCATTTGAGCTGATAATCGGCAAGACCATTCCATACACTATAGTCGCGCTGTTTGTTGCGGTTTTTACATTATTCATCAGCAATATCGCTTTCGGTCTGGAGATAAAAGGAAATTACCTGACGCTTTTCTGGACTACGATAATTTTTCTGATCGGTACATTAAGCCTGGGGATATTTATCTCAACAGTTTCCGATTCACAGCAGGTAGCGTTTCAGATAGCTTCAATCGCAACAATGCTCCCTACATTTATACTTTCAGGGTTTATCTTCCCTATCGAAAGTATGCCATGGCCGATACAGATACTTACCAATATTACTCCCGCAAAATTTTATATAATTATATTGCGTGCAATAATTCTAAAGGGAGTTGGAATTGAAGCATTCTGGAAACAGATAATTAGTCTATTGATTTTCATTGCATTTTTCATCGGCATATCAACCATCAGGATGAGAAAGTCTAACGTGTAATTATGAACCTGATATTAAATTTCATAAAGAAGGAATTCCTGCAGTTCAAACGCGATAAACGAATGTTCGCGGTAATTCTAATTGCGCCTGTACTTCAGCTCATATTCCTGGGTTATGCGGCCACGCTTGATGTAAAAAACGTTAAAACAGTTGTATGGGATCAGGATAAAAGCGCAACCAGCAGGGAGTTCCTTGAGAAATATGAAAGATCAGGTTACTTCACGCTTCTATATCATGTTTCAAGTTACACTGAAATAACAGAGCTGCTGGATAACGGCGAAGTTATTATGGCAATTATTATTCCTCCGGATTTTGAAAAAGACGTACGAAGCGGAAGAACTTCTAAGCTGCAAACGATATTCGATGGCTCTGATGGCAACAAGGCATTGATAGCCGCCGGATATTCACAGGGTATTACCATCAGCTTCGCATCAAATATTGTGAGCGAATTTATTGAGCGCTCCGGCAGAAAAAATATGCCCGTTATGAAAATCCCGGTTATAGAAGCAGAAACCCGTGCGTGGTATAACCCGGATCTGGTTACAAGAAATTACATGCTGCCGGGAATTGTCGGGTTATTGATCATGGTAGTTACAATTAATCTTACTTCGCTTGCAATAGTGAAAGAAAGAGAGATCGGGACATTTGAACAGCTGATTGTAACGCCGTTAAAATCATACCAGATAATAATCGGCAAGCTTGTGCCGTTTTCAATTCTCGGATTTGTTTCCGTTACAATTGTTATGACTGTGATGCGGTTCTGGTTTGGCATAGAAGTAAAGGGAAGCGTACCTTTGCTTTATTTTGCAGCTCTGCTTTTTATGCTAAGTACACTGGGGCTGGGACTCTTTGTTTCAACAATTTCCAAAACGCAGCAGCAGGCAACAATGACATCTTTTTTTGGTGTAATGATGCCAATGATATATCTTAGCGGATTTTCGTTCCCGATTGAAAACATGCCAATATGGGTACAGTACATTACATACCTTATCCCCCTGCGGTATTTTATTACTATTGTCAGGGCAATAATATTAAAAGGGGTTGGAATGGAAAATTTATATGACCAGTTCTTAGCGCTGTTTATTTTTGGAGTTGTGATACTTGCGCTGAGTTCACTGCGCTTTAATAAGAAACTGGAATAGTCTTGAGAAGCAAAAATGAGAAGGCAAAAGGCAAAAATGAAATGATTTGCTGCTATTTTAAAGCAATTTGTCGTTTATCTAAATGGTAATGGCATTTGAAGACAGAAATCCCGCGTTTTTCCAAACATTTCCTTTGAAATTTCCTTAAATTTAACTGATATTTAATTGTAAAATACTTGCATTTTTTAATAAATGCATATATATTTGAATAATTTCCAATGAAAAAGCCACTAAAAATAACGAGTATAGCTTGTCTGCTGATTATATTGGTTGCCGGTGTAGTTTATGCGGCAACTGAACTTCAGTATTTCACAGGTAAGAATGAATCAGATTCAATTCTTTTAGAATGGAAAACAGGCACAGAAGATAACCTGAACCGTTTTGAGATTGAAAGAAGTGCATCTGAGCCAAACAACTATGTGAATATTGGCAGTGTAACAGCAATTGGAAGTAATTCATATTATTATTACAGAGATAATACTTCCGTGCAGAACACCTCAGCCCCGGTATATTATTACAGGCTGAAGATAGTAGATAATAACGGCAATTATGTATATTCGCAGACAATAACCGTTACTCATGTTATTTCCAGCGTACGCGATACCTGGGGAAGCATAAAGGCTATCTTCAGATAGCAGACGGTTACAGGATTTCTTTACATCGTGCGGCTATACAAAATTACCAACTTACCCTTCTTTCTGATATTTTAGGTTATACCAATTAACAGTAATACAAATTCACTTTTTTCATAATTAACCTAAAGGAGAGTCATGACAGACAATACATCAACAAGACCGGCAGTAGCTTCAATAACACAGGCAGAAATTGAAGACGGGAAAATGATGGCAATACTTGCTTACATTTTCTTTTTAGTTCCGTTATTGGCAGCAAGAGATAAAAAGTTTGCAATGTACCACACAGAGCAGGCAATTGCTTTATGGATAGCTTTTATTCTTATTTACATAGTTATGACCATTCTGACTATTATTGTTAATCAGATAAGCAGCACACTGGGGTGCGTTGTTTCAATACTTGGTATTTTACCCTGGCTTGCATACGTTGTATTATGGATAATGGGTTTACTCAACGCAATTGGCGGTAAGATAAAAGAACTTCCGGTGATTGGCGCGTGGGGAGCAAAGCTCAATCTGGTGAAATGATCACTTTTTTTGAAAATGATAATCAGTTTTACAAAATAATATACAGGTTCAACAGGAGAAAATTTAATGGCAGAATCAACAAGACAGGTTAGCTTCACGCTGGAAGATGTAAACAACGGAAAAACAATGGCTATCATAGCCTACCTCGTATTTTTCATTCCGTTACTGATGGATGACATGAAAAGGAATAATTTCGTAATGTACCATACAGAGCAGTCAATTGTATTGCTGATAGTAAATATTCTTGCGGGAATAGTTGGTACAATTACATGCGGAATAGGTTTCATACTTTATATTCCATGGATAATATTTCTGATCATGGGTATGATGAATGCGTCTAAAGGCGAATGCAAACCGCTTCCTATGGTTGGGCAATTTGGCGAAAAATTCAACCTTGTCAAATAAATAATTTACGCTTTTTACAGGTTTTATTTAAGGCGCATTCAGATAATGAATGCGCCTTTTTATTTATTTCAATTACCTGCTTATATGAATAGTGCTGTTAAAACTGCCTGGATGATCTACAGTACGGCAATTGCGATACTGCTTTTGCTTCTGTTTGTTTTACCCGGCGGTATGATATTGAGCAATACTCCCTTATGCGAAAGCATTTCAAAGTATAATATTGAGTGTTTTGCCTGCGGCATGACGCGGGGGTTTGTTCACATCTCTGAATTTGAATTTGCTGAGGCAAGAAGTTCAAACGGCGGTTCAATTTATGTTTTCACGGTTTTTCTGCTGAATTCAGTTTTATTCGTCAAATACCTTTTCAAATTCAAAAAATCACTAAAATTGCTTTTAAAAAGAAGGAAACAAAAATGGGTAAAGGCGGTTTAATAATTGGGATCATAGTCATAATAGCTATGATAATAGGGTACATTCCGTGCCTGGGCTGGACATTTTGGATTACTTTGCCTGTCGCATTGGTTGGGTCGATCCTGAGTGTTGTTGGATTGATACAGGATACTGACCGTTACAATCCAAGTAAAACACCTGCTGTAACCGGCATGATCCTTAACCTGATAACACTGGTCTTTGGTTTCATCAGGTGGGCAATCGGCGGATTCATTTTGTAATTTAATATAATGAATGAACAATAACGAACAGTTAAATTTATTACGTACTTTTTTTCTTATATCCGGTATTGTAAACGGACTTTACGCATTTGGGTGGACGGGATATACATTCATTGGCGGACTTATTTCGTGCGGTTTAGGCTGCCTGTTCGGGGCATTCCCCATAATAAACATTATTGCCTGTGTTATGGATTTTGTTGCATATAACAGGCTCAATAACATGAACCGTTCAGGTACGTACAGTTCAGTTCAGTTTGCTTCAATATTTGATATTGCATCGGTATTAACCGGTAATGTAGCAAGTATGGTTTTCGGTATAGTCGGACTTGTTTTCCTTAATAATGAGGAAGTAAAACAGTACATGAAGGAAAAAGGAATTTACTAGAAGAAAACGTGAAACCTTCCTTCGCTCGCGCTCAGTAAGGCAGGCATGAAACGTGATGTTTTAATGTGGTAATAGAAATTTATAAAATCTGTTGAGAGGAATTGACATGTATAATAACCAGTTGAACGTACTGAAGATGCTGTTCTTGATCTCAGCTATACTAAACCTGATAACCGCTGTTGTTTGGCTATTCAATACTATAGTGGGTGCGGTTGCATTCTGCGGACTTGGGTGCGTGGTGGGGGTATTGCCTGTAATAAGTACAATCGCTTGCGTATTGGATTTTATGGTCTACAATCGCTTAAAAGATAACAATAAATCCGGTACATACAGCCTGATAAAGTTTGCATCTATTTTTGATATTATTGTAATATTGACGCTCAACATAACCAGCACTGTATTTGGAATAATAGCACTTATTATGATTGGCAAACCTGAAGTAAAACAGGAAATGGTTAATAAAGGGATATATTAACGTGAAACGCCAAATGTGAAACGTGAATCGATAATTTTTTTGAAAAACAAAACCCGAAGCTGTTAGCTTCGGGTTTTGTTTTATACGGCTTTAATCATTAATCTGCGCGTAATACTGAGCGACAGTGAAGGAAGGTTATTTGTAATTTGTTATTTGTAATTTGTAATCTGTTTTCTGCTATTTGTTTTCTGCTATTTGTTATCCACTCCGTCCATATCAACTACCATTCCTTCGCTGCCGGCAAGCGGTTTTGGTTTTTCGTCACGGTTCTGAATGTAACTCTCTTCCCTGTATCTGGAGGCTATAAGCATAAATATCAAAGCGGTAACAAACATCAGGCCTGCAAAGAACCAGAAATACGTTGGTGTTCCTATTACTATAATATTTTCGAGTCTGGATGTTACCTGGGCAGTTATGAAATTACCCAGCGCGACTGAAAGCAGCCATAATCCCATCACAAATGATTTCATGCTGTTGGGCGCCTGTGTGTATGAGAATTCCAGTCCGGTGATAGATACCATTACTTCAGCGGCGGTGAGTATGACATAGGCAAAGAACTGCCATAGAATACTGGGAGTCGCTCCGCCAACTATTGCCATTTGTGCTATTCCAAGAAGAGCAAATGAAAATCCCGCAATGAACATTCCGATAATGATCTTTCGGGGGGCAGTCAGTTTGAAAACCTTATTGATGGCAGGATAAACAAAAGATGTAAATCCTGGAATAAAGAGCATGATAAGAAGCGGGTTAATAGCCTGTATTTGCGAAGCAAGAAGCTCAAACTTTACAAACCCAAGATTAACAAATTTATCCATTCTTTCAGCCTGCAGCACCCAGCTGGAGCCGGTCTGGTCAAACAGAGACCAGAATACCGCGACAAATACGTACATCAATGAAAGGCTGCCAATAGCTTTCTTGCCCTGCTTACTGAAAACATCATTTTTATACTGCTTCCACCCTACCGGTGGAACAGCTATAAATACTTTTCTTCCCATAAAAAATACCACGGTTGCAACAAGCATCAAAAAACCGGGCACGCCGAACGCAATATGCGGACCGTACTTATCAAGCAATACAGGAGTCAGAAGCGATGATGCGGCTGCTCCAAGATTTACCGAAAAATAAAAGTAACCGAAGATCTTTTCGAGTAAATGTTTTTTAGCTTTTGTGAACTGGTCACCTACATGTGCAGAGACGCAGGGTTTTATACCGCCCGAGCCCATTGCAATGAGTGTTAGGCCGATTGATAACCCAAGCCTTGTATCATCCACAGCAAGCGCAACGTGACCGAGTACATATACAATGGAAAGGGTCATAATGGTTTTATATTTGCCCCACAGCACATCGCTTAGTATTGCTCCGAGTATGGGAAAAAAGTAGTTTGCCATTGAAAAATAGTGATACCATGTTGTTGCATCGGCATCACTCATTGGGTCAATCGTACCAGAACGGTTCATGATATACTGCGTCATAAATACAACGAGTATGGTTTTCATTCCGTAATAGCTGAAACGCTCGGCAAGCTCGTTGCCTATGATGTAGGGAATGCCTTTAGGCATTTTGTTTACTTCTGCGGTATCCTTAGTCATAAATTCTGAAGTTAATGTTATGAGTAATAATGCAATTAAGTAATTGTAATTGTTAGATTCAATGGAAATTAAAAATTAGGAATATAATTGTTCTAATTTAAGAATTTAAGTTTTCGTATATTTGCAATCATTCCATTTAAATTATAGACCTCACCCTCCGTCTCCCTCTCCTGAGAGGAGAGGGAGAGCAATAATTTTAGATTTTCTCCTCCCCTCTCCTTATCCCAAGGGGACTCCTTTGGAGTAGGAGAGGGGCTGGGGGGTGAGGTCACAGAATAACAATTGTCTAAATTCATACATTTACATAACCATTCGCATTACTCACTGCTTGATGCAATTTGCACCATAGAGGGGCTTGTAAACGCTGCTAAGGAGCATAACATGCCCGCTATTGCGCTAACTGATCACGGCGTAATGTACGGCTCTATGGAGTTTTACAACAAAGCCAAAAAGGCCGGGGTGAAACCCATCATTGGCTGCGAGGTATATATAGTGACAAAAGGCTCACGGTTCGAAAAAGGCAAATCCGATGATAGCTCTGATACAATGCTTGGCAAGGATAAATCAGGTAAAACAATAGGCAAACTTTCGGGGCGTAAATCAAATTACGACCATATGGTTCTGCTGGCAAAGGATTTTGAGGGTTACCAGAACCTTGTGAAGCTCTGTTCTATAGGGCATACCGAAGGATTCTATTACAAACCTAGGATAGACTCAGAAATATTACGGGATTACAGCAAAGGGCTGGTTTGCCTTTCTGCATGCGCAGGCGGAGTGGTTTCATCGCACATAGCGCGCGGTGATTTGGATCTGGCTAAGGAAGCCGCTGAGATTTACAAAGATATCTTCGGCACTGAGGATTTTTACCTTGAAATGCAGAACCACGGCATGTCAATAGAAGCCAAAATTCGTGAGCACGTCCCTGCACTTGCAAAAGAGCTTGGCTTAAAAACTATTGCAACCAATGATATTCATTACATTAAATACGAGCACCACATCCCGCACAATCTTTACCTTTATATAAGCACAGATCTCTCGAAAGATAAAGAAGGCAAAAACCTTGAAAAAGATTTGAGGTATGAAACTGACCAGGTTTATTTCAAATCAGCTGAAGAGATGTGTAAAATATTCAAGGATTTCCCGGAAGCGATCCAATCAACCCTGGAAGTAGCCGAAAAGTGCAACCTTGAACTTCCGCGCGGTGTATATCACATGCCTGACTTCCCTATCCCAAAGGAATCAGGAGCGAAAACGCTAGATGAGTACTTCAGATTGCTTTCACATGAAGGATTAAGGCAAAAAATCAGAAATGTTACAAATGCAGAAACTGAACGGCTTGATCTAGAGCTTGATGTCATAACGAAAATGAAATTTTCGGGTTACTTCCTTATTGTGGCTGATTTTGTTAATCACGCAAAACGCACCGGTATATATGTTGGCCCCGGCAGAGGTTCCGCCGCAGGTTCGCTGGTATGTTATGCGCTTGGTATTACGAATGTAAATCCGCTGGATTACAACCTGCTTTTTGAAAGATTCCTTAATCCCGAGCGTGTTTCTATGCCTGATATTGACATCGATTTCCAGGATGATAAACGCGACGAGGTCATAGAGTACAGCCGGCAGAAATACGGCGCGAATTCTGTTTCGCAGATAGTTACTTTCAACAAGCTTAAAACCAAGGCTGTATTAAAGGATGTTGGCAGGGTTCTGAATTACCCGTTTGATACAATTAATGAAATAACCAAGCTTGTGCCGTCAGTTTTCGGTAAGATAAAGTCACTGACCGACTGCTACAACGAGATACCTGAGTTCAAACAATACTTTGACCAGGCAAAGGAAAAGAAAAAGCTGCTTGATTACGCGATAGTTCTTGAAAACCTGAATAAGAATGTAAGTATGCACGCCTCTGGCGTAGTGATTGCTCCTTCTGACATTTCCAATTACGTGCCTATTGCCAAAGCTCCGCAATCAGATAACCAGTACATGACGCAGTACGATATGAAGATGCTGGAAGATGC
>JBHEKV010000193.1:0-35315 GCA_041859235.1 Ignavibacteria bacterium
TGTTATGCGCTTCCAGAGAAGCAGCTTATCAACATCGCTATCCATCGCGAGAATTGAACGGGCATGCCCTTCGGAAATTTCTCCTTTTTTGATGCTCAGCTTTATCTCTTCGGGGAGAGTTAAAAGCCTTAAAGTATTTGCAACTGCGCTTCTTGATTTGCCTACCTTGGCTGCAATTTCTTCCTGTTTCAGGCTGCATTCATCAATGAGTCTTTTGTAGCCTTCGGCTACTTCAAGCGAGTTGAGGTTGGCGCGCTGAATATTTTCTATCAGTGCAATTTCAAGCAGGTCTTCTTTTGAGCTTACATCAAGCACAAAGGCGGGTATTTTATCAATTCCCGCAAGTTTGGATGCCCGAAGTCTTCTTTCACCGGATATTAACTCATAGTTACCGTCATCCATTTTTCTGACAGTGATTGCCTGTATTACACCTTTTTGTCTGATCGATTCAGCAAGGTCGCCCAGTTCTTCTGCATCAAACTCTTTTCTTGGCTGGTAAGGATTGGCTTTTATCATGTCAAGCTCTATGAACAATATCTGTTCATCGCTTTTGGGATTCAGCTCGGTTATGTTCTTATGAAACTCAGGGGCAATATTGTTTTGTTCAGCGGCTTCAGAGCCGCCAAAAAGTACATCAAGTCCTTTGCCAAGTCCGCCTTTGGGTTTATCTTTTGACATTTTTACCTGCCTGTTTGGTTGATATTATTTGATTCCTTTTCAGGTGGATTATCTTTGTTCACTACTTCAAATTTAGGCGCATCATAAGTAAGGATATTATCAAATTTCTGCAAGTGTTCCTTTCCGTTTCGGCGCAGGAATTCATTTGCAAGCTCTGTGTAATTCTTAGCGCCCACCGAAAGCGGGTCATATACTACAACCGGCTTACCGAAAGAAGGAGATTCGCTTATTTTAACATTACGCATAACTTTCACGGGATATAATTTATCCTGGAAATATTTTTCAAGCTCGGTGGCAACCTGGTTGGAAAGCCTCAGCCTTGCATCGAACATTGTAAGCAGGTAGCCTTCAATTTCAATGTTTGGGTTAAGCCGTGATTTGATCATTTTGATCGTATTGAGAAGCATTGTTAAGCCTTCAAGAGCATAATACTCGCTTTGTACGGGAATCAATACTGAATCAGATGCAACCAGTGAGTTCAGTGTGATGAGACTAAGCGATGGGGGACAATCGATGAAAATAAAATCAAAATATTCCTTGATCTCATCCAGTCTTTTTTTAAGTATGAACTCACGCTCAGGCATTGAGACAATTTCAATTTCGATTCCAACAAGATTGATGTTTGAGCGTATCATAAACAGGTTTGGAACTTCGGTTTCGGTTACACACGCTCTTGGTGAGGTAACTCCTGTTAAAAGCTCATAAACAGAGCCTTCCATTGAGTTTGTGGGGAAGCCGAGTCCGGATGTGGCATTTGACTGCGGGTCAATATCCACAAGCAGTACTTTGCATCCGCAGGCGGCAAGTGCCGCGCACAGGTTCACCGCCGTAGTAGTTTTACCAACTCCGCCCTTTTGATTAGCTATTGAAATTATCTTTGACAAATTTATCTGTTTTGCCCGGTGGATACATCCCCGGTTCGTTTTCGTAAAATTTTAGATCTCTATGGCTTCGCCATACGGCATTATTACGCATTTTTTCCCAATTGATTCGACCTTGCGTTTAAATTCTTCAGGGTTTGTATCAATTACATCAAATGTGCCATAATGCATTGGTGATGCTGTTTTGCAATTAAGGAATTCAACAGCTTTTACAGCGTCATCAATTCCCATTGTATAATTATCGCCGATTGGAAGCAAGGCCAGATCAATATTAAACATTTCTCCAATGAGTTTCATATCAAGGAAAAGCCCGGTATCACCGGCATGATAGATGGTTTTGTCGCCAATTGTCAGAATTATTCCGGCCGGTTCACCCATATATAATTTTTCTGATTCAAGCGAAGAGCTGTGATGCGCGATTGTGAACTTCACTTTTCCGAAAGGAAACACCCTTTGTCCGCCAATTCCCATCCCGTGAGATTTGAAACCTTTCGAGATCAGGTATTCGGAAAGCTCATGCACCGCTATAATAGCAGCATCGTTATTCCTTGCTATTTCCATAGTATCGCCAATGTGATCACCGTGAGCATGAGATAATATAATGTAGTCAGCTTTAACTTCAGCCGGTTTAACTTTGGCATTTTTGTTATAGTTGAAAAACGGGTCTATTAGAATTGAATGATCGCCTGCAGTAATTTCAAAGGCAGAATGCCCGTGATAAGTAATTTTAATCATTTTTCGGTTTTAATAGGAAATTAAGCAAAGTTAGGGTATTTAAAATTGTAATTCAATTTAATAAAAAAGGCAGGTAAAAATGCGTTTTTGACCTGCCTTTTTTGAAAAAATCAGTGATTATTTGCCTGTCAGGCTCACAACTTCAACTTTTTTGCTGCGGTAACCTATTTTTTTGTTTCCGTCATATATCACAATTCTCATTTTAAAACTACCTGACTTATCAGGCGCTGTAACGGTATACTGAAGCTCTTTGCTCTGCCCGGGCTCAAGCTTCCACTCGCCTGACCATTCTTTTTTGATCTCAAAAACGCTAAGCTCATGGGCGTAAATGTTCTCATTGGTCCATGTATTCTTGCCCGTGTTAGTTATTGTTACTGTCACTTTTGCGCTCTGCCCGGCTGTCATCTGATCGGGCATATCGCTTATTGTTGCCTTAACTTTACCCAGATTCTGAGCTGTAACCCCTGAAGTAATAAACAAAATCAACAATAATGAAGCAAAAAAACATGAAAATTTAAACATTTTTCTATTTCTCCTTTAGAATTTAAAAAGTTATATGCAGATTAGACATTCAGCTTTCTAAAAAGTTTAACAGCTAGTTTAGCAGTTTGAAAAACTGATAATTAAGCATAGTGAATATATAGGTGAGCATACCGGCAGATGATACACCGATATGATACAGGCCGCCTTTAGTGCCGGCAGGCAGAATAAGCATAATTATAAAAGACGCTGAATATAACAGAAATTTATTTGAAAGAAAATTCAGGTTTAAGATCAAAGCAAGCAGAACAATTAACAGTATTGCAAAAAAAACTGTATGCATAAACTTTGATAGCTTAAGAACCTTAAAATAGACAAGCCAGCCGGCCAGATAATTTATTGCATAAATAACCAGCCCCGAAACCGTAAGTAAGCTTGTAATATTTGTATTCATTTCAGCGTTTTACCCCACGTATTTTTGAAAGAAAGTTCGTTTACAGGTTTTCTTTGTGATGAACGCCAGTCAATAGTTGGACGTTTCATTTTTTCATCAACATAGCCCATTCTGAATATTGCGCACATTTCATAATCATCAGGGATACTAAGAATGCCGGATATTTCATCCCATTTTTCCGGAATTTCTCCCGGGGTGGAAATGAACTGCATACCCATTCCGATTGCGGTTGTAACAAGCCAGAGAGTTTGAATTACAGCGCCCATCGAAATTACAGAATAAAAACCTGAGAGCTCCTCTTTTTTATATTCATCTTTGGTTAAACAAATTACGAACAGAAGAGGAGAAGAAGCCACGAGTTTTTCTTCATCGCTGCCAAGAATGCGCGGTACTTTGAATTTTGCCATTACTTTACCGCCGGTTTCGGAAAATATTGTTCTTACGAATGGCTTTAACACTGCTGGCAGGTGGTCAATATGAATTCCGTCTTTGGTTTTTTCCATTTCTTCTTCGCTGAAGCGGAAATATTTACGATATTGCTTCCAGAACCTGCCATCATCCATAAGCTGCACCATTGAATCACCCGCGATTTTTGCAATGTTTCCGATAATTTTCTCATCAGTAACTGCAATGAACCGCCATGGCTGGCTGTTAAAATGACTTGGGCAGTGGGATGACATTTTGATTAGCAGTTCAATATGTTCATCACTTACTTTTTTATCTGCAAAACGTGAATTTGCAGTTTTGCGGTTTACAATTGCTTCAAAGAGATCCATTTTTTGCAGTAATTAATTAACTATAGTAAAGTAATAACAATAAATAAAAAAGGCAGGTTTTTAACCCTCTGAGGGTTTGACCTGCCAATGAAAATAGCGCGGAAATTATTTATTTTACAAATTTGACCGTGCAGAAATCATACATGTTATTTGAGGTTATGATATACCCGGTTACATAAATATTGCCGTACAAGTCAGCGGTAATACCAGCAGCTACTGGTATTGAGTTTTCTTTGCTATATTGAGACTGCCATAACAATACCCCGTCTTTGCTGTAGCAATCAATAACCATCAGAGTGGGATATTTATTATTCATTACTTTCCGTGACCCGGTTATAAGAATATTGCCATCCTTATCAAATGCCATTGCAAGTCCCGCAATTCCCTGGTCTGTGAGTTTTACTGACTGCCCGGATAATACACTCCATTTTTCAGCGCCTGTGTTATCGTATTTAACTAAACAGCTGTTCCGGTGATTCTTCTTAACGGTTGAGTAACCCAGGACATACGCGTTCCCGTTTTCATCAATAAGCATATTCTCAGCTTCATCGTTCATGTTCGCGGGTCCGTTGAAGTTCTTTTTCCAAACTGCATTACCATTGTTATCATAAACGATAGTTATGAAGTCTTTGTTCGACTCTGAGCTGTACCCTGTTATGTACACTAATCCCTGGTTATCAACTTTAATGCTTACAGGCTTGTCACCGGCAATTGCGCTTCCGTCATACTTAGCGATCCACTGTTTTGCGCCTGTTGAATCATATTTGATTACAGCAATATGATAAGCAGGTGCATTGCACCTGCCGGTTACATATACATTTCCATATGCGTCAACAGCCAGCGCGTCCGCTTCATCAGTTGAAATGTTATCATCGTATCCAACGGCCCAAATCTGCCTTCCGTTATTATCGTATTTTATAGTGTACCAGTCCATACCTGAATTATCAGTAACAATATGCCCTGCGCCCCCGGTAACATAAACGTTCCCAAGTTCGTCAATAGCGATCGAATTTGCCTGATCGTGAATTCCGCCTTTGCTTGCGAAGCGGGCAGTCCACATTTCTTCACCAAGGTGATTGTATTTTACGGTGAAGTAATCCGTCGCGGTTCCTTCATCACCTGTGCTGCCGCCTGTAATGTAAATATTACCCAGGTTATCAATAACCATACCGCCTGGTCTGTCATGGTAGTTACCGGTTCCGTTGTATACTGCAGCCCACAGCAGTTTTCCGCTGTTATCATATTTGATGGTAGTTAAATCATCATTTATACCGCTGCCATTTGTAACGCCTGTTATTATAACGTTCCCGTTCCCGTCTGCAGCTATAAATTGGGATTTATCAATACTTATGTTTCCGGGGGAAGTATGCTCAGCAGACCATTCAACTCTGTATTGAGCATAAATACCGGAAACTAAGATCGCCAGAAAAAATATTATTCTCTTCATTTTTTTATTATTTAATTAAGATCATTTTTTTGGTACGGAAAATATTTCCTGAGACATTGAGCGTATAAAAATATACACCACTGGTATGATCTGCTGCATTCCAATTAATGCGGTAATTCCCGGGGAGTAGCTCTTCATTCAGCAGAGTTTCAATTTCTGAACCGGCAGCGTCATAAATTATCAGTTTGACAAGTCCATATTCCGGGATAGAAAATTCAATATTGGTGACCGGGTTAAAAGGATTGGGAAAATTCTGGCTTAAACTAAGATCCTGCGGCAGCTGATTATTAACAGGAGAAATGAATGTTAATCCGCCATTAGTAGTCTTAATTATTCTTCCCGTTGTGCCAACTGAGTAACCTGTTAACGCAGATGGGAAGTGGAGACCGTACATATTATCACCAACGCCGCTGGTTTGCTGTACCCAGTTAATACCCGAGTTTGTAGTTCTTATTATCGCGCCTGTTTGTCCTGAAGCCCATCCTGTTAAAGAGTTGATGAATTGAACAGAAAATAACCATGAACTTAGCGGACTTGTTTGGGAAACCCAGTTTGTTCCGCCATTTGATGTGTACCTGATAATACCCTGGTAACCTACAGCCCAGCCTGTTGTGACGTTAATGAAATTTATACTGTAAAAGTGATAAGTTGCGCCGGTAAACTGAGCAGTCCAGTTTATCCCTCCATTAGCTGTTTTAAGGATAGTGCCGTCGTTGCCGGAAACCCATCCGCTTGAGGCACCCTGGAAACTAATGCTTAACAGTGAACTTGTGGAATTACTAACCTGCGCAGTCCACGAAACCCCTCCATTAGTCGTTGTTCTTATTACTCCGCCATCTCCTGTACACCAACCGGTTGAGGAGTTGATAAAGTGAATTGCCCGGAGAATGGTTGTTACTCCGCTTGATTGTGATACCCAGTTCAGACCTCCGTTTGTTGTCGCAATAATAACTCCGCCGGGACCGGCAGCCCATCCTGTTAAAGTGTTTATAAAATATACAGAGTTTAATGCACTTGGTCCGGATTGTGCTGTCCAATTAATTCCGCCATTTGTAGTATATCTTATCGTACCAAGATTGCCTACAGCCCATCCGGTGTTATCGTTTACAAAGTAAACTGCACTTAGGTTGTATGGAGTGCCGCTAGATTGCGGAAACCATTGCGCATCGGTCAATTCATAAAAACTGATGATGAGCGCTAAACTACAGATCCAATGTTTCATAATTCTTCTCCTGATCTTAAAATTTATAAATTGCCTGCCCCCAGCAGATTGTTAAATACGGGACAGTCCACCCTCGGATGGTAGTATTTTTTTCTGCCGTTGGGCTAGGCAATTGAAAAAATTATTTATAATTGAGCGGTGGAAAAGAAATTGATCTTTCATTTACGACTGTCCCTGATTGTTTGTGGCGAATTTATATTAAAGTACTTAGCAAGGCAAAGAAATTTTAGTACATTTATCGCAAAGATTTGTTGATATTTTGTTGCAATATTGTTGAATTATGGCTATTTTATGCAGATAAGCGGGAAACTAAATCGCAAAAATAATGACCAATTTAGCATTTATTAAAGTTATATCTTCATTCAATAAGCACGAAATACGGGAATTTACCAGATTTGTTAATTCACCTTTTTTTAATGGCAGAAAAGATTCTGCAAGATTTTGGGGAGTTGTGAAGAAGTTTTACCCGGATTTTACAGGTGAAAATCTTACAGCAGAGTTTATATTTCGCAAAATCTATCCTGACCGGAAATTTGATATTGCTGAAGTAAGGAGGCTAAGCTCTTACACTTTGAAACTTGCTGAGCAATACCTTGCTTATAAGGGTCTGAAGAACGACCCGTTCTATTTAGATATCTCGCTTTCAATTCAGTATTCAGAGCGGGGGCTCTACAGCAGGTCACAAAAACAGCTGGAGTTTACAGACATGAAACACAGCGCAAATAAAGGCGACTATGAATTCTATTTCTGGAAAAGATATCTCATAGAAAGACATAAAAATTCGCTGTACTCATATACTGGTAATGATCACCTTGCATCTGATTCTATAATAACAAGGACTGATATGTTTTCTTATCATACTATAGCGGTTATTTGCAGAAGCTTGAAAAGCCTTTATATAAATGAAAAGAACTTTAACACAGATTACACGAACAGTGATTTTTACCGGCTTGTTAAAAATATCGGGCTTGATAATTTTATAAACTCCCTGGCTGAAAGGAACCCGGATTTCTACACTGTGCTGGCAGCGGAGTATTACCAGACAATGGCATTGATAGAACCAGAAAACGAAAATTACTATTTCAAGTTCAAAGAAGTTATAAACGGGAATTTGGAAATGTTTACTCATTTAGAGAGGATAAATTTTTATTCAATATTTGAAGCAGTATGTACATTAAAGATAGAAAATGGGGATGAAAGGTTTGCAGGTGACCTTTTTGAAGTTTATAAAAGAATGCTGGCAGAAGGTTTGTATTCGTATCAGCCGGGTGGTGAATTTATTCTTCGTATTTTCCGAAATATTGTTCACATGGCTATTTTGGTTAAACAGTATGGCTGGCTGGAGAGGTTCATTGAAGATTATTCACTTAAGCTGCCTGCAGAATCACAGCGGAACATGCAGAATTTAGCAGATGCTTTGCTTTTATTTGAAAGGAGCAAGTTTGGATTATCACTGGATAAACTCAACAGGATAGATTACGAGCTTTTTCATTTTAAAATAGATATAAAAAACCTGCAGCTAAAACTGTTTTATGAGCTGGGGTATCACGAAGAACTGATATCGGCTGCTGATACATACAGGCATTTTATTATGAATAACAGATTCATTTCAAACAGGTACAAAGTGCTTTGTTCGGGGTTTGTAAATTATCTGACCAAAATAAATAAACTCAGAACCGATGAATTCAGAAGTGATAATTGTGAATTCATAAGAAATGAAATTGAATCATCAGGAGGATATCTGAATAAACAATGGTTACTGGATAAAGTAGATGAAATAAGGAATAAGTGATGGTAAATAAAAAAAGGCAGGTTGTAAGACCTGCCCCATTAATAAAATCATTTGAATCTATTGGAGGTACTTCAGTAACACTGCAAATATCATCTAATATTGGCACTGTTTTCCTACCGTGAATACGGTAAAATGTTTATCAGCGTATTTGTTTAACCAACCATAAAAACAAGGCGGCTAAATAAATATGTTATTTAACCAGTATCATGCGCTTCGTTTCTGTAAAGCTGCCTGCCAGTATTTTAAAGAAGTAAACACCACTTGAATACTTTGATGCATCCCAATTTGCTTTGTATTTGCCGGGGTTTAATTGGTTATTTACAAGTGATTCAACTTCTTTGCCAAGTGAATTATATATCACAAGCTTTACAATTCCGCTGACTGGAACTGAAAACTCAATAGTGGTTACCGGATTGAACGGGTTAGGATAATTTTGTGATAATGAGTACCCGTTCGGAATTTCATTTGAAACAGGACTGATGCCAATTGTTCCGGGTGCAAACTTGATAGTACACATATTGTTAAATCCGCCAATATTGGTTCCGCCGGTAACAATCACATTTCCTGAGCCGTCCATTCCAACCGCATTGCCAAAATCATTATAATTACCTGAACCGTTATGAGTTGCGCGCCATTGCGTTTGGCTGCCGGTATTTATCTTTTCAGTCAACAGATCAAAATAACTGCCTGCAGCTACTTTACCGGTTATATAAACATCACCCGGGGCGTCAATAAGCAGGTCGTTAACTATCTCATTACCACCGGTTCCTGTAATGATCTTGTTCCATTCAAGCATGCCCCCGCTGTTTAGCTTGGCAACAAAACCTGTAGCTCCGGTTGAGCCGCAGAAAAATACATTTCCCGCGGCATCAACCTGAATATCTTTAGCATGGTCAATTGGCGGCTGTTCATATATGTAAGCCCAAAGCTGTGTGCCTGAAGGTGAGTATTTTAACACAGCCAGATTGTAGTCACTCAATTCACCAATGCAATAGATATTACCGCTGTTATCCAATGTTAATGCAACACCGTACTCGGTAGTATTGTTATAGGGTCCGGTGTAATGCGCTATGAACTGCAGAGCGCCTGAGGTGTTATATTTTATCAGGCAGAGGTCATACCATGTAGTGAGCCTGGTACTGTGACCGAAAACAAAAACATTTCCCTGCGGATCAAGTACCATATCCCTTCCTGCATCCTGCTCCGGATTTGTACCAGTGCCATCGTGAGCAACCAGCCAAAGCTGCGTACCATCCGGGGCGTATTTTATTGTTACAATATCATCAGATCTTTGATTATCAATGTAGGATTGACCTGTGACGTAAACATTCCCCGTGCCATCTACTGCAATTTTGAAAGGTATATCCCTGCCCATAACATTTCCGCTGTATACTTTTACCCACTGCTCTTGACCTGCGGGATTGTATTTTATTGTACAATAATCACCTGAAAACACCAGGTTATTGAAATCTTTGTTAGCTGTTCCCGTAACATAAACATTACCCTGGTTATCAACAGCGATTGAAGAGGGCGAATCATCAAGGTTATCACTGCCGTTGTAAGTGACCAGCCATTGCTGCACACCCGCGGAATTATATTTGATCGTGCAGAAATCTGTGTAGCCATTGATATATGTTTCGCCGGAAATATATACATTTCCTGCTGCGTCAACTATCATGGCATTGGACCTGCCGCTGGTGTTATCTCTCATCCATGCGACCGGCGGCGCTGGCTGTGAATAAATGCTGATTGAAATAAATGAGACTAAGAAGCCGATAAAAATGTTTATTGATAGTTTCATGATTTTGATCCTTTCTATCTCACTTATGGAGATCATTAATTGCTTCAAAAATATATTACCTTTATCACACCGGCAAAGAAACATTTGGAATTATTGCACCACAAATATTCAGGTAATAGAAAGAGTTATTTCTTTTAACTCAATAAATAACCATTACTTATATAAGCCTCATTTTGTTTTAATTGTCATAAGAAAACCTTAACTTTGCATTAATTATATTACAAAAAATGATCTCAAGCAAAGCTATTGACCTGGTAAGTGCATTTGATGAAGCTGAATTTAAGGAATTCGGCCTGTTTGTATCTTCACCGTTCTACAACAAAGAGGCTGTGCAGATTAAATTTTATGAAATATTAAAAAAATATTACCCGTCGTTCACCAACCGCAGCTTTGAAAAAGAGAAAGTATTTGCCAGGCTTTACCCGGGTAAAAAGTATAATGACGGTGTGATGCGGAATATCCTTTCCAAAACACTAGAGCTTGCTGAGAGCTATTTGAGAGTTAAAAGGCAGCATTCCAATGAATTTTCCGGTTTGATTGCACTTATGAGGGAACTAAGTGAAAAGAAAATGGTCAAGCTGTTTGAAAGAGCTGAAATGAAAGCAAATGAGCTTCTTGAAAACGCAACGGCAAAAGATGAACAATATTTCTACGATAAATTTGTGCTGATAAGTGAAAAAAGAAGATTCTTGACCAGCCAGAAAAGCGCACTATACAGTTCAAACGATCTGCTTAAAGAAGGCGCCGAAAAACTTACTATCTCCTTTTTAATTTCAATGCTAAGGAGTGAAACTAATATAGCCAATTCTAATTTAAGAATGTTCAAATTTGAACAGGATACCGCATTAAGTGAACTGGAAATTTACGTTGAAAAGGAGATCTCAAAATATCCAAATGCAACTTACCTGCAGTATTATTATAATGCTTTTAAACTTGCAAGAACTCAGGATGAAAAATATTTTTACGCGCTTAAATCAATAGTATATACTTTGTATGATCAGTTCAGGGACCAGGACAGAAGAGACATATTTACTATACTTACAAACTACTGTTACTTTAAAGTGAACAAGGGTGAACTTATTTTCAGGAAAGAACATTTTCTGCTTTTTAAAGAAAATATTGAGCGCGGTTTTTATAAGGGAAGCAGAAAATACCTTGATCACATTCAGTATTTGAATGTAGCGGTTACCGGGCTTGATGCGGGAGAGATCGATTGGGTAGAGGAATTCATTGAGAAATACAAAGCGGAGCTTGATGATACTAACAGGGAAAATTCATATAACTTCAGCCGTTCACTGGTATTTTACCACAAATCGCTATATGATGATGCGCTGAATATGGCGGCAAAAGTAAGAACAGACGATCTTTCTTACAAACACCAGCTGAAGTCTCTTTACCTTAAGATATATTACGATATGAATGAAACAGAACCGTTCTACAGTCACGTGGATAGTTACAGGCATTTTCTGCTGAACGAAAAGCACATTCCGGAAGTAACAAGGAATGTTATTAACAGTTATGTAAATTATACCAAAAAGCTGTTTGATATAAAGAACAGATTAGGTGAGCGTGATTATGACCTGTTTAAGATAAGAAATGAAATATCAGACAGCAAAGCAATGGTGAATAAATGGTGGTTACTGGAAAGAATTGATAAGATAGAAAAAAGCCTGCGGTAAAACCGCAGGCTTGTACAATATTTTTCTTCACTTTATGCTTTGATCCATGGAAATAAGGTCTGGTATATAACCTGGTTATTTAATCAATATCATCTTCTTTACATCAGTGAAAGCACCTGCGGTGATTTTGCAGAAGTAGACACCGCTTGTGAGCTTTGAAGCGTTGAAATCAACTTCAAATGTTCCCGCATTCATATTTTCATTCACCAGAACTTCGACTTCTTTGCCCGTTACATCATACACTGCCATTTTTACAAAAGATGCCATTGCAATACTGAATTCGATCTTTGTATTGGGGTTGAACGGATTCGGGTAATTCTGTTTTAAGCTGAATCCTTCGGGGATCTGGCTGTTCTGCGGTGTAATTGCAGTTACATCACTGAATTTTATAAGAACGGTTTTATCAAAAGCATATCCTGTTCCGCTTAATCCGCACAAAACAACATCATTTTCACCCAGCAGAATTAACTTTCTTCCTTCATCTTCAGACATATCATTATATGTATTTGAATTCACAAATCCGCCGGTGCTGCTGTATTTTATGAGGAATATATCAAGATTACCGCTATTGACCTCTGTTGTTCCGGTAATAAGAACACTTCCGTTTGGAGTAAGCAGCATATCATTGACAAAATCCGCGCCGTTTGCGGGTCCGTCGTAGTTTTGGCTCCACATAACCTGTCCGGCAGGAGATAATTTTTGTGTGACTATGTTTGAAAGGCTTGGTGAATAGCTTGTATTTCCGGTAACAAATACATTTCCGTTAGCATCACTTTTTACAGATGCGCCGTTAAAACTGTTGTTCACTTCCCAATCTACGCTAAAGCCCGGGTTAATTTTAGTTGTTCTGTTACCTGTTAAATATATATAACCTGAATTGCCAACAAAAAAATCGTTGGTACCGGTTGAGTCGATCATCAGGCTATTTAAAACAATACCTGAAGGACTGTATCTTGTAACAGTTGTATAAGTCGGGAAATAACCGTAGTAACTTATGGTATAGCTTGCAACTACCAGGTTACCGGCGTTATCGGGTTTCATTCTAACTGCCCCGGTTCCGGAGGGGGATAAATTCCATATTTCATTTCCCAGGTTATCAAACTTGAATAACCGGGAAGAACCGGAATGATATGTACCGGTGACAAAAAACGAAGTATAAACATAAATGTTTCCGCCATTATCAACGGTAATATCTACAGGACTGTAAATATAATTCGCCCCGCCTCCGCTGAGTTTTGACATAATTTCTGTTCCGTTATTGCTGAACTTCTTTACAAAAATATAACCGGTAGGGTAGTTGCCGGCTCCTCCTGCTGCGTAAATATTACCGGAATTATCCAGGGTGATTACATTAATATTGCTCACTGAAGCGCTCCAAATTACAGAGCCTGAAGGTGAGATCTTTGCAAGTGTTGTACCACCGAAGGTATATAAGTTGTTGTAAGAATCCTTTAAAACACCAGTTTGGTTGCCGGGTGAATTCAGAGCGGATACCCATTGCTGTGAATATTGAGCCTTTAGTGATAAAGTGAAACAAGCGAATAATGTAAATAATATTGCTGCTTTTAAAACGTTTTTTGTTGATGTTGTTGAAGTTTTCATTTTGGTAAATCCTTTCTTTGTTTAGTTGTTTTTTTTTAATTGTATTTTTTGTAATTCATTCAACTGCTACAAAGATAGGAAACGGGTATACCCCTGAACAAAGAGAGAAATCTGAATTTGCATTTTGGAAAGTACCATGATTTTAAAGGGTATTATTATCGAAGTGGTTTAAAAATATTGAAAAAACTCTGAAATTGAAGTTTTTTCAATGATAAAAATATTTAATTGTCATGACGAAATTACAAAAAAACAGATCATATACAGGTCGTGTGACCTGTATATGATCTGCTGTGAGCTGGTTTGCGGATTGAATGGCTGAATTATTTCAGCAAGATCATTCTTTTTGTTTCAGAAAAACTCCCTGCATCAAGCCTGTAAAAATATACTCCGCTGGGGAAGTTTGACTCACTGCCTTTTGCGGACCAGTCAACTTCATATGTACCAGGCTTTAGTTCTTCGTTAACAAGAGTAGAGGCTGCACGCCCGAGCATATCATAAATTATGAGCGAGACCTCCCAAAGCTTTGAAGAAGCTGGAATTGAGAATCTGATCTTAGTCACCGGGTTGAACGGGTTTGGATAATTTTGAGAAAGAGAAAATTTCTTGGGTATTTCTGAACTGATAATCCCGATGCCGGTTGGGTTTCCTGTGGGATTACGTTTGAAATATATCTCATTATTCCCGTTCCTGTCATCATACCACAGAACATTCAAAGCATTTCCTGAATAACATATAGAAGCAGTACCTGAATACCCCGAGCTGTTTGTGAGCCTTAGATCACTGCTCCATGTTGAACCGTTATTAGTGGAAATTTTATAATAAATTTCACGGTTCCCGTCCCTTTCATCGCTCCAAACCATATGAGCATAAATTCCTGAGGCTGTGAGCGAAGGACCTGCAGATACCCCGGAATTTACAGTTAATATCGCATCACCGCTCCAGTTAGCGCCATTATTTGTAGATCTTCTGTAAAATATTTCCCTGTTTCCAGTCCAGTCGTCATCCCAAACCGCATGAACAGTTGTGCCGGTAGTATAAACATATCCATTATAAGAAAATCCGTTGTGTTCAGAAAGATTAGTTTCACCTGACCAGTTCAATCCGTTATTGGTAGAGCGCATATAATAAACTTCAGTATTTGTTATACCGCCTGCGCGTTCATCCTGGAAAACTACATGTACATTTGAACCGTATGCTGATAGTACCGGATACTTTTGAGCATATAAGTTAGGTGTTATCTTTACAGGGCTGCTCCATGTGGAACCATAATTAGCTGACCTGGAAAAATATATATCAAGATCTCCTGCCCGTTCTTCAAGCCATGCAGCATAGATATATACGTTCGCTTTTATATCGCTTTCATAAGAATGATAAAGATCATTTGTTGAGATTCTTGCTTCAGATGACCAGTTTAATCCTCTGTTGGTAGATTTAAGAAAATAGATCTCAAAATATCCGGTTCTGTCATCACTGAAGGTAATATAGACATTTGCTCCTTCTATACAGATTGATGTCGCATAGCTAACGGCAGCTGAATTTGTAAGTCTTTGGTCTGAGCTCCAGTTGGCGCCGGCGTTAGTTGAGCGTTTATAGTAAACTTCAAAATTTCCGTCGCGGTTATCTATCCAGCAAACATGCAGATTATTGTTTTCAACTGCTATGCTTTTACCTAAATTTGTCAGCGAGGAACCGGAGTTATTGGTTAGTCTTATATCATTCTGCCATTGTGTGAACAAGGCAGATACGGCAAAAACTGATATAATAAAAAATTGAAGGATAGTTTTCATTTTTTATTTTTTTATTGTTTTAGATTCAGGGAGCTTTTTTGAGCACCGGGCGGCTCCAGGGGGTTTTGCCTGTTTGAGTCATTGCGGCCACACGGAACATATAGTTCTTATTGCTCTTCAGGTTAGATACTGTATAACTTGAAGTAATGATTATATCTTCATATTTCCAGCGTACCGGTTTGCTAATAGATGAACTCTTCTGAATTAAATAGTATCTCGCATTTTTGCATGGCTCCCACATAAGGTGAATTTCACCTTTAAGATCACCCCCGGCGGCATTTAGAACTATGGGGGATACGCTTCTGCTTTTTGTTTTATCATGCCGCCAATTGAGTATTGATGTTTCGGGGGATGACCTCATTTTTCTAGTTTTCCTTCTACAACAAAAATAGACTCCGCGCTATAATTTATACAATGAAACTATTTGCTTATTGTTGCAGAGATTTTTGTACCGAAAATGCACTTTTTGTATAGTATTTTACAGTAATTGCAGGAAATCATTCAAAAAATCGGAAACATAAATCATCAAGTTTCAGAAATTGACACTATGAATGTTTTTCAGCAATGTTTAGCATACAATTCTGTTAAGCATATGTTACGGGCCCAGGCTATACTTTTTTTTCTTTAATTGCTGTATACTAAGGAGCGGGATCATGAAGAAAAGTATATTAATAGAGATCCTTACAGGTTTTTCCCAAAAAGAAATAAGGGAATTCAGCGAATACGTAAATTCTCCTTTTTTCAACAAAAACCAGAGCATCATAAAGCTGAACAATTACCTGAGGATCAAATACCCTGTGTTTGATAAAAATGAAATAGAAAAGAAAAAAGTATTTCAGGAACTTTTTCCAAAGGTAAAATACAATGATGGATTCATGCGGACCCTTATATTCGGGTTATCAGCTCTTGCAGAAAATTTTCTGTCATATACCAGATATAAAAACTCATATTACAAAGATAAAACATTTCTGCTGTATGAGCTGAATGACAGACGGCTTGACAGGCACCTGGAAAAGAATATCAAAATGATCTCAAGAAAACTTGAATCAGAAAAGGTAAGAGATTCGGAGTTTTATCTTGATAAGTATAACCTTGAGAACGAAAAGTACCTTTATTATTTCAGGAAAAAGCCTGATGTATATGAAAAAATTGTGAAAAAGACCAAACTGAATGAGATGACGGATTATTTATCCATATTTTATTACAGCTGCATTGCAGGAGATTATACAAGACTTTGTAATCTGAAGAACATTTACAATTTTGAGTTTGATACACGCAGGCTTGATAAGTTTGTGGACCTGCTATCTGAGGAGACATTGATCAAAACCCCCTGTGTACTTATAAGCTATTATGAGCTGCTGCTTTTTATGAATGAAGGTGATGTTAAGTACTTTTACAGGTTAAAAGAACAGCTGGAACTGTATGAAGAAACGCTTGAAAGCGATCATGTGTATAACATTTACATTAACCTTATAAATTTCTGCAACAGGAAAATAGCCGCAGGCCATAAAGAGCTTGAAACAGAAGTATTTGAGCTGTACAAAAAGGGTCTTGAAAAAAATATTCTGCCGTTTCACGGCACGTCTCATTTCAGGTTTTATACAACAGTTACAGAAACGGCGCTGAAACTTGGCGAGTTTGAATGGACCCTGTATTTTATTAACAGCTTCAAAAACAGGCTTCCTGAAGAAATACGGGCTAATTCTTATAATTATGCCAGGGCTTTGTATGATTTTTCCGCTGGCAATTACACAGAATCACTGGAGACTCTTTCACTGGTTAAGTATAACGACGTCTATCATAAGCTGAAATGCAAGTGTTTAACAGCAATGCTCTTCTATGAGCTTGGTTATACAGTACAGCTTCTTTCTCACATTGACGCGTTTAACCATTTTGTAATGAATGATAAGCTGTTGAACAGGGAAAGAAAGAAAATATATTCCGCATTCATTAAGTACCTGAAGAAAATAGATAGTGTCAGGCTTTTTTTCAACAGGTCGAATTTTGAACAGCTATGGGCAAAAATTGAAACTGATAACAACGTTTACAACAAAAAGTGGCTTCTGAAGAAAATGGAAGAGCTGGCTAAATAACAAAGCGTACTTTTTGAGCTGGCAGGCTTAAGAAAAATTCGGAATTCTTCATTTGACGAGTACCATTTTTCTCGTTTCTGTGAAATTCCCCGCAGTTAATGTGTAAAAATATACACCGCTTGGGAAGTTTGATGCGTTCCAGTCGGCTTTATAAACTCCCGGTTTCATCTTTCCATTTTGCAGTATTTCAACAACTCTCCCCATGGCATCGTAAATTGTGAGGTTGACGAACACACCCCGTCCTTCGGACACTCCTCTCGAGATGGGAATTGTAAATTCGAAATTTGTTGTTGGGTTGAAAGGGTTTGGATAATTCTGTGATAAAGAAAATCTTTCAGGGACTTCATTGCTGATGGGTTCAATTCCTATAGGGTCTCCGCCTGTTGTGGTAAACAATATTTTCCCTGCGCCGCCTACAATCACTCCTGTTAATGCGCTGTTTAGCTGAACGCCAAACCATGTTGTGTTGCTTACGGGTGACTGCTGCTGGTACCACTCAGCTCCGCCGTTAGTGGTTCTTATTATCACCGAAGAATACCCGACAGCATTACCAGTATTCTCATTTGCGAATGATACTGCGTTAAGTGTATTTACAACCGGAGTAGTTTGGGGTTCCCAGCTTATGCCTCCATCTGTGGTTTTTATGATAGTACCGTTAGAGCCTGATACATAGCCTGTATTAACATCAACAAAAGAAATGCCGTACAGGTCTGCGGTAGTACCGCTTGAAAGATTATTGAAAGTAGCGCCAGCGTCTTCGGTATACATCATAAGGCCGTAGAATCCAAGAACAATAGCTTTATCACCGCCTATGAATTTTACAGTGTTTAAGCTTACCTGCGGCGCACCTGCGACCTGTACCCAGGACTGCCCGCCGTTTGTTGTGCGAAGCAGAGTACCAACATACCCTGAAATGAGGCCTGTGTTTACATCCTTGAAACTAACGGAATAGTACGGGATAAAGTTAGTTCCGCCCTGCTGCTGCCATGTGCCGCCGGTATTTGTGGTACGCAGAATTTTCTGGGGATAGCCAACAGCGAATGCAGTGCTGTTGTTTATCATATCAATTCCGCCAAGCCAGTAGGTATTATTCTGGTTTACCTGACTCCATGTCATGCCGCCATTTACAGTCTTTAATATTCTGCCGGCTTCGCCGCAAGCCATACCGGTGTTCATATCAGAAAATGAGACGCCGTAAATAATATCAGTGTGACCTGAGGGTCTGACTACCCACTGAGATAAAGTAATAACAGGAAAGAAAAGTATAATTACTAAAATTGTTTTCATAGCAGATGTGATTAATATTACACTCTCAAAATAATACAAAAAAAATAATATTGTAAGTGAAATTTAATCAAGAGGTTAAAAATAGCTAAAATGGGTAACAATAAATGCAAAAGGCAGGAATTTACCTGCCTTTTGCGGGGGATATGTAACTGTTTTCCTCTAATGGAGAAATAACAATCTGTATAAACCTATTTTACCAATATTAGTTTCATTGTCTTACTGAAAGAATTTCCGTTGTTTGAATTTGCGGAAAGTCTGTAGAAATAAACACCGCTTGACAGATTTGAACCATTGAATTCAACTGTATAGAAGCCGCTTTCAAGTTCTTTTTCAAGAAGTGATGCAACTTCTTTTCCGGTTATATCGTAAACCTTCAGAGAAACCTTTGCTGAAAAAGGAATCTGGAAATCAACTTTGGAAGTCGGGTTTGAAGGATTCGGATAATTCTGGAAAAGATCAGCAACATTTGGTGTGCCGATAACCACATCGCTTGGAGCGGTTAAGTTGTGATACTCAAAGTTACCATTGAAATCAACCTGTTTAAGACGATACTGGTATTTGCCGGCGTTAAGTTTTGGATCGGAATATTTATAATTATGCTGCTGATTGGTTGTTCCGTTACCCTGAACAAAACCAATTTTTATCCATGAACCGTATGCGTCATTTACAGGATTGAAGTCTCTTCTTTCAACTTCAAATCCGCTGTTGTTTATTTCAGAGCAAGTTGTCCAAAGCAGGTCGGCCTGTCTTTTAAGTACTACAGCATTGAATGAACAAAGTTCAACCGGAAGGGGATTGCCCTGATCGGTTAACGCGTAATCAGAGAAGCTGTTCATGCCCCTGGTTGTTATCATCTCGGATCCCCAGTTCAATTCTGACTGCCATGTACCGTTGCCCGGGGTTGAAAATACTTCCCAGGTTCCGTTATATTTGGCCAGTCTTGTATTTGTTGAGGGAGTTGAAATTGTATATGTTTCGTGTGTCCCGAAATTGATTGAGATGTTATATGTTGCGCCGGTTAATGAACCTGTTGGATTTATAGACCAGTATGAATTTGAATATCCGCCTCCAAGTACGCCGGAGTGATTAACACCGGAATAATATTTAACGTCAACTGATGAAGGATAAGCTGAACCGCCTGTGCCCCAGTTTATGGACATAAGTGTTCTGCCCCAAAGCGTGTAATTTGAATTAACTCCGCTGCCTGGCGCGTTATCGAAAGACGCTGAAGGATTACCCGGGGGTGTTGCTGTAAACTCATAACTTCCGATATCGGTTGTTCCGCCGGAAACTGTGGTTGACCTCGAATTGCCGCTGTAGTCGTTTCCGCTTCCTGCGATCGCAATACCCTTACCTGAAACTATCCATGCTTCCCAGTTACCGGATTTGATAGAAAGATCGCCTGTGGCAACATTAGTGAAGAGATTGGTGGCTGATACATCGCTTGTAATTGTGCTCCATGTGTGTTTATCACCCAGTGATGAATCTCTCCATTGGTAAATATTCTGGTTTGTTGAGCCCCAGATCGCGATCTTCGAAGAAATGGGTGCAATGTAAACATTAAAATCTGCTGAAGTGCCTGTCCAGTTGTCGTAACCAACTTCATTACCAATAGCGTAGTGGCTACCTGAGCCGCCTGTTCTTGCATTAAAGAACAGGTTATTTCTGAGTGAAGCAGAAGTTGCCCATGCAAGGAGCGGTCTATCGTAAGCCCATGAATTGGCTGACCCGCCGGATGCTGAACCGCCAACATAAATTGAGTTGTAGTAATACAGACTCGGGAATTCAGCTTCATCGTGAATACCCTTAATCTCAACGCCGTTCGTTGAAAGATCATGCTGGGGGATACTCTGCTTATCAACCGATGTTTTTACCATCGGTACTTCTTTGAGATAATTACCATATACTTCTTCCGAAACAACAGAATTGGATCCAGGAACATCGCTGTCATTGGAAATTTCGTTTCCTGTGTTCCTGCTGTTATTATCCAGCGGTTCGCCGTTGGTTATTGAGATCTGGTTGTTGTAAATGTTCCAGCTTCCCCAGAAAGCATTTATTCCCCATATCTTTGCGGCACCGGTTGTTGATGAATGGTTCAGGTTATATATCCTGTTTTTTTCGAATGTACCTTTTGCAAGGTTATTGTAAAACCCGAATCCCATTACATATGAATCAGAATTGTTAGTGCCGTATAAACCGCTTATTGTGTTACCTGATACGAGCTGTGAAGCTGAGCTTGATCCTGAAAAAAGCCCGATGAGCGATGTATTATCAGGATATCTATCAGTGCTGCTGCTTGCGCAGTAAAGATTTGAGATTGTATTGTTAGTGATGGAAATTGAAGCACTTGTGCTTCTTGACTGGTAAATACCGCGGATCCTGGAGCTTGCGCTTGTGTTTGTTACACTGAGGTTTGAAACAGTGTTTCCGCTTATAGTAGCCAGTATTGTATTTACCTGGCTGTGAATTCCCGTAAGCTGAAATTCAAAAGTAGTTGAAGTCTGCTGCAGGCTGTTTGAAGTTGTGAGACTCCCAATGATATTATTATTTATGTTAATATTCGCAGAGGGTGTTCCGGAATAATATATGGCTTCTAGCCTTAATGTTTTGTTATTATTGCCTGCAAAACTTAATGAACCTATAGTGTTATTTTCTATGTTTCCGGTGCCGGTGTGTATTATGCCCCTGTTAATGATGTTATCAACCGTGCCGTTGTATGTGAGAGTTATATTGCCGGTAGATGTTGTATTGCCAATTGTATTTCCGGAGGTTGAACCTATGTTCACCAGTCCTGATTCAACAACAATACCTGCGAAATACGTTACACCGTTTGATGAAGGCGTTGAAGTAAAAGTAAGATTTCCAATTGTATTTCCGTTGATACTTGATGCTGTAGTTGTTCCCGCAGTCTGAATTCTGATGAAGTATATTGAATTTGACTGAGTACCTGTGACATTCCACGGCGTTCCTCCGCAATTGGCCGCAGTTCCGCCAAGATAATTATTACTTATAGTAATGTCATTAGCCGCCGATGTATTTACATAGATCACGTTCCAGCTGGTTGCTGAAGTAGGTGTTCTAGTCGAGGTCTGGTAGAAACTGTTGCCTGAGATTGTAAAACTTGTGCTTCCGTTAAGAAGCATAATTGCTGAACATGACTGCGCGTTTCTGTATACGTCGGCAATTTCATTATTTGAAATCGTAATATTGCTGTTGTTCCTTGCTGTTGTAGTTGTTGTGCCGTTTGAAACTATCGCATTCTGAAGTGTTCCGCCCGAAGCGTCTTTGATGAGGCAGTATGAAATTGTATTATTGTCATTGCCGTTTGAGCCTGTGGTAGTGCTGAAGTCGATCATACCGCTTGTTGCTGAAACTCTCATTCCTTCAATAGTGCAGTATGTAATTGTATTGTTCTGTGCGTCATTAATAAATCTGAATGTCTGGCCGCCGGTGTTAGAATTCATGAATCTAAGGTAGCGGCCCGAGCCGCCTATTCTTCCGTCAATTGTAAGATTATCAGCGCCGTTCAGATCGAAAAGCGGAGCTGCAATATTTCCTGAAAGTGTTTTGACAGAAGCGGTTAATGTCTGAATGGTTATTGTATATCCGCCTGACCACTGCTGAAGAGCGACTGAACCCGATTCTGTTATATTAGATGTAACATTTAGTGTAACATTGCCGCTTAAGCCTCTTGTGTTTACTGCATTAAAGAAACCTGCAGCACCCGAGCCGGTCAATGTTGTGAAAGTCTGTCCTGAACCTACATTGTAGCTCCCGCTGAGCGGCTGAGAGTATGATGAGTTGACAAGTACCAGAAATAGAATGATACTTAGTGCAAACTTGGTATGGTTCAACATGATTCCTCCAATTCTTATTAATATATCCCCGTGATTCATTATAATAGTTTTAGTTAATTAGATATTCAAATTTAACTAATGTAAAGAAGTTACGTAATACCGTGTTTAGGTTAGAAGAACTTATTTTTATAGAATACTAATATTACGTGATGTAAAATATACATTTAAATGGAAATACCGTGAGTTTTCCACTATATAACGTGAATAGGCTGTAATTCTTCAATAATACATTGAAGAATTATCTAATTATGACTAATTTTGCCAAAAGGAACTAAATTTGTTTGTTAGCAATTAATCTATATTAGTGCTAAAATCATGGGCGACCTGACATACAGAGAAAAAGTAATACTAAGGTGTATAATAGAGGAGTTTATCCATACTGCCAATCCGATTGGCTCAAGGTACATTTCAAAAACCTCTGATATCAAGCTATCACCTGCCACGATCAGAAATGTTATGAGTGACCTTGAGGAACTTAACTACCTTACTCATAATCATACATCTGGCGGAAGGGTACCTACTGATAAGGGTTACAGATATTTTGTAAATGAATTAATGGAAACTGAGCCTCTTATACAGAACGAAAAGGACATTTTGACAGCGCAGTTGAATGAGCTTGAGCCCGTACAGGATGATATATATAAAGAAGTTTCAAGAATTCTCGGAAGACTTTCAAAAGAGATCAGTATAGTATCTCAGCCTTATCTTTCACAGGGAGTTTTTGAGAAACTGGAACTTGTAAATCTTTCATCAACCAAGCTGCTTGTGGTGGTTTCTATAAAATCAGGGTTAATGCGTACACTCCTTTTTGATGTGGAGTCAGGCATATCCCGCGATAAGATCGAAAGAGTAACGGGTATTCTCAACGAAAAGTTAAGCGGGTTAACATTAACAGAGATCAGGAACACTTTCATTGAAAGAATAAAAGACATCCAGAGCGATTCAAAAGAGATCCTTAAAGTTTTTATTGATTCAATAGATAAGATATTCCAGGATGAAAAGGAAGGAATGACGCTTTATTTTGGCGGCACCACAGAGATACTTGCACAGCCTGAGTTTGGTGATACGCAGAATTACAGAAATATAATTGAGCTTACAGACGAGAAGAACATTGTTGTGCATGTGCTTAACAATATGCCGGCAGATCAGAACGGGATATCAATATCCATTGGCGCTGAAAACAAAGACGATAAGCTGAAAGATTACAGTATTGTCTCATCGGAGTATAATGTTGGTGATATAAAAGGCAGAATAGCGTTAATAGGACCCAAGAGAATGAATTACTCTAAAATGGTATCGATGCTTGATTTTACTTCGAAGATAATTACCGAAAGGGTATAGCATAAGAGCACCGGAGAAAAGATATAAAACAAAGTTAGTATGACAAAGATAAAAAAAGAAAAACAGGAAAAAGAAATAAAAGAGAAAGAGATAAAGATAAACGGCACTGATGAAAGCGCGCCGGAGTTACCCGATGATAAACCGGCCGCGAAGGGTTCGGAACAGAACAGAATTGAAGAGCTGGAAAAACAGGCGGCACAGTTCAAAGACCAGTATTTGAGAACGGCTGCAGAGTTTGAAAATTACAAACGCAGGACAGATGCTGAGCGCGCTGAATTTTTTGCGTATGCGGGCGAGAGAGTGCTTGCTGATATGCTGCCGGTTCTGGATGATTTTGACAGAACAATGGAATCCTTTGAAAAGAGCCATGATAAGGACGCGCTTAAGAAAGGGATAGACCTTGTGTACGCTAAGTTCACAAGCGTGCTTGAAAAGCAGGGCCTCAAAGCGATGCGATCAGACGGAACAAAATTTGATGTTAATCTCCACGAAGCAATTTTGCAGCAGCCTGATGAGAGCAAGGAGCCTGAAACAATTCTGAATACTGTTGAAAAGGGTTATTTTCTGAAAGATAAAGTACTCAGACACGCGAAAGTAGTAGTTTCATCAAAACCGGAATAAATTTATTATGTCAGCCAAGAGAGATTATTACGAAGTATTGGGAGTTAGCAAACAATCAACAGAAATTGATATAAAAACCGCTTACCGCAAGCTGGCTATGAAGTATCACCCGGACAGGAACCCGGGAGATACAGAAGCTGAGGAGAAATTTAAAGAAGCCGCCGAGGCTTACGAAGTTTTAAGTGACCCCAATAAGAAAGCAAGATATGACCAGTTCGGTCACGCAGGTATGCGCGGAAGCGGTTTTGACCAGGGATTCGGGAATGTAAATGATATATTTTCTCATTTCAGTGATATTTTTGGCGGGGGAAGCATATTTGATGAGATATTCGGCTCAGGAGGTCAAAGGCGCCACAGCGGAAGGCATAAACAGCCCGGTATTCAGGGTAACGATTTGAAGATAAGTTTGAGGTTATCGCTGGAGGAAATTGCTACAGGTGTAGAAAAGACCCTCAAGTTAAAAAGATATGAGAAATGCGCTCATTGCCACGGGAGCGGTGCCAAATCTTCATCCGGAACAACTGAGTGTACAACCTGTCACGGGAGCGGCGAAGTGAGGACAGTATCACGCTCAATGTTCGGACAATTTGTAAATATTCAGGTTTGCCCTTCATGCAACGGCGAAGGAAGAGTAATAAAGGAAAAGTGTCCGCATTGCCACGGTGAAGGCAGAGAGCGGAATGAAACAACCATAAAAGTAAATATTCCTGCAGGTGTTTCTACGGGCAATTATATCCCGCTTAGAGGAGAAGGTGACTCAGGCGCCAGGGGAGGCTCACCGGGTGACCTGATAGTACTTATAGAAGAAGCAGAACACAAGTATTTTATCCGCGAGCAGGATGATATACATCTTGAACTTACCATAAGTATCACTGATGCAGTTCTTGGCACAGAAACAGAAATTCCGGTACTTGGCGGAAATGTTATGCTTAAAATTGATCCGGGCACTCAGCCGGGAAAAATACTGAGGCTGCGTGATAAGGGGATAAAACATCTGAACCATTCAGGCAAAGGCGACCAATTGGTGCATGTAAATATTTATATCCCTACAAAACTTACTAATAAGGAAAAAGAAGCATTCAGGGAACTTTCAGCTTCCGAGCATTTAAAACCAAAGGGAAAACAATCCGATGCTAAATCAAAAGGATTTTTCAGTAAAGTCAAAGATTCATTTTCCTGAAAAAACGATAATCCCTTATGAGTAATTTCATCAAAAGAACAGGATTAACCCCGAAGGAACTGGGCATAATAATTTTTTTGCTTGTTACCTTTTGCGCCGGTTTGATTATAAGGTATTCAGGATGGAAAAAACCAAATGAATATGATTACAGCCAGACTGATATAAACTTCGAAAACCGGCTTAAGAGCACTTTTGATGAACTGAGTTCTGAAAAGGCAGATAGTACAGAACAGATACGTAAAATGGAGTTGCAAAGACTTGCAGGCAGCCTTGGAATTGAGATTGAAGACAAAAGCGGCGAAAAAAAACCGGTTGCGCCAGGCACAAAGATAAATATTAATACCGCCCTTTCTGCTGACCTGCGTCAGCTTCCCGGCATTGGCGAAGTAATGGCGGACAGAATAATTGAATACAGGGAAACTAACGGCAGGTTTACAAAAGTAGAAGATATCATGAAGGTAAAAGGTATCGGCGAAAAAAAATTCGGGGAATTAAAGCAATTTCTTGTTGCAGAATAATTCTCTATGAAACGCACTGATCTTTTATAGGATTTCAATTTTGATTGATTGCGGAATTAATAACCCTTAATTTTGTTAAAATTAAAATGTAAATATTGAACAGATCATTAGGTATTGGTTTTTCGGGAAACAGGATATACTTTACCGAGCTTACAGGTTCTGAGAGTAATCCCAGGGTCGATCACATTGAGTCAGTTGGCGTGAATTTTGATTTTGAAGACGAGCTGGGAAAGTACAAAAGCAGCCAGAAAGACCTGACGAACATATCAAGTGAGATAAGCACATATATTACAAAACGAAACCTTAATATCAGCAAAGCCGCATTGACAATAAGTTCATCTCAGGCGTTTACATTGATACTGCCGGTTGATTATTCAGAAGGCAAGCAATCAATAAACTCCAAAATTTACTGGGAACTTTCAAACTACTTTCCTGATAATTACAATGACTTTCTGGTTAATACCTATCGTTTAAATAACGTACTGCCATGCAAGAACAGCGATGATTTTCTGGTAATTGCCGTGCAGAAAAATACAGTGGAGTTTATCAAAAGGATATTCAAGATATGTTCACTTGAGCTTAGTTTAATAGATATTGACCATTTTTCCGCCGAAAACGCTGTGAGGATAAATTACGGGGAAAGGATCAGCGGGAAAAATATACTGCTGGTTGGACTGAAGCGCGGCAGGATTGATTACGGCTACATTGAAAACAGGAAGTATAAATACTTTACGCATTCAAAATATAACAGCGAAAACGAGTTTAATCTCAGCCTGACGCGAAAACTGAATTCGGTAATTGGCTCTGAGCCCATACTGGGCAGAGTGGACGAGATATTCCTGTACGGCGATGAGATCAAAGAGGACACTCTGGAATCGATGGAAAAACAGGGGTTGGCCGCATTAAGAATAATAAACCCCTTTGAGAATATAAGTGCGTCTGATATGTTCCTGAAAAATGATAAGCTGAGAAAAGTGACTTATAAATATTCAGCAAGCTGCGGTATAGCATTAAGGAATCTTGCCGTCAGTCAATGAGAATAATTGGCGGTAAATACAGGTCAAGAAAAGTGTACTCATACATTGAACCAAAAAACTGCACCAGGGGGGCAGTTTCCGGTTACAGACCTACAACGGACAGAGCGAGGGAAACACTTTTTAATGTGCTTAACAATATTATAGACTTTGAATCAACCGAGTGTCTCGATCTGTTTGCCGGTTCCGGGGCTATTGGGTTTGAGCTACTGAGCAGGGGAGCCGGAAGCTGCGATTTTGTGGAGAACTCCGCAAAACAGATTTCGGGGATCAGGAAAACCGCTGAAGAACTGGGGTGTTCTGAAAGTATCCGCATTTTTGATGAAAATGCAATAGGTTTTCTTAAAAGGCCCGGCAAAAAGTTTTATGATATAGTCTTTGCTGACCCGCCATACGGGTATGAGTTCTATAATGAATTGATGAAAGAAATTTTGAATACGGGTTTTACTATATTTGTACTTGAGCATGCCGGTGAAAGCGCGGGTATGTTCAACCTGAATGATTTTGATGTTATACGCAAAAATGTTGGTTTAACAAACTTCACTATATTGGTTAAAAAGGACTGATGGCATTGACTACAGCTATATACCCGGGTACATTTGACCCTCTGACATTAGGACACCTTGACGTTATCAAGCGGGCTTCTGTGCTGTTTGATAAGATCATAGTTGCCGCCGCTATCAGTACATCAAAGAATACTTTGCTGAATATTGATGAGCGGACAGAGATAATTACGGCTTCTGTTAGCCATATAACTAATTGCACTGTTGAAAGATTTGACGGACTGCTTGTAGACTTCGCAAAGCAGAAAGGCGCAGACGTAATTATACGGGGACTCAGGGCTATTTCGGATTTTGAATATGAATTTCAGATGGCGCTGACCAACAGGAAAATTGCGGGTAATATAGAGACTGTCTTTCTGATGCCATCAGAAAAATACTCGTACATCAGCTCTACGCTGGTAAGAGAAATTGCGAGATACGGAGGCAATGTTTCGGAGTTTGTCCCGGCAGAGGCGGTAAAAGCAATAAAGTCAAAACTCGATACCAGGTAAAGAAACTAAAAATAAAGCTTAACTCGATCCTGCAGCTAAACCATTTACACTGATTTCAAACACTTCCCGAAAAATCCTGAAGCTGCTTCAATAACTTCCTCAAATGATCTGTTCGATCCTTTAAAAGGATGTTCTGTCCCGAAGGTATGGCCGGTGTTATCTATTATCATAAGCTCAGTAAGTGATTTGCCGGACGAAGAGTAAATTTTCTCAGCGTCGGTATATTTCACAGCCAGGTCCTCCCGTCCGTGGATTATCAAAAAAGGGTTCTCAAGTGAAGATGCTGCTTTAGTAATACTCAGGCGTTCAGCATTTGTCTCAATATCTTCCAGCAGTGATAAGTTCATTTTCATCAGCTGGTTGGTCCTTGTATTTGGCATTTCTATGTATCCTTTTTCACGCCACCTTTTTTTCTGCTCGGCAGTGTACCTGTCGAAATCAGCAACAGATGCCAGAGTTACAAGAGCTTTTACAGACTGCTTATTTTCAGATGCTGTAATAATAGATAGCCCGCCGCCACGTGAATGTCCCAGCAGACCGATTAGTCTTGAATCCACCGGAAATTTTTCTTCGAGCGAGGGCACAAAATCCAGCACAGTTTTGTAATCATTTAGTTCAATAGTATGGGTGTTTTCTGCAAAAAGATCCAATTCAGTAAAATCCATCGGATGCATCTCATTTACTCCGTTATGAGTAAAATTGAAGCTTAATACGGCAAATCCATTGCCTGCGAGTTTGGTGCAAAGGTACGGAAATCCTCCCCAATCTTTGAATCCTTTGAAGCCATGTGCGAAAATGATTAACGGAAACTTAACATTGCTGTTTTGTGTGCTTTCAGGTAAAAAAAGCGATGAATCGATATTTTTGGACCCTGATGCTGAGATTTGTATATTCAGAGGATATTTCATCTTACGGACTGCAATTATTGGAGTATTATTGTTTGGGTACGAGTCCGCAAAAATGCTAATAATTTATCATAAACGCAATAACCTTAATATATTAATTAATAAAATTTTCACTTGACATACTGATTAAAAAATGATATTATGCGTCATTCAATTAACTATTTTTTAACTAAACGAAAACAAAAACTATGAGAAAATTATTTTCGCTTTTGTTTGCTGTTATTGCTCTTGTAGCTGTAACAAACGCACAGGATGCGCCTCATTCAGTTGGACCGGCTCCGGTTCAGAATCTGGTGCAGGCTCCGGTTGCCGGTGATTTTGATGCATCGATCGGAAAACGTTATTTTTCACAGATCTCATCATCACCGACCTTCCAGTTCGGTAAAGCTTTCACAGAATCATGTACCATCACAAACGTTGGTGCACCTTTTACAATCACATTCCCGGGCGGTTTAATGTACAGGAATGGTACAGTTTATACATGGAACCAGTCATCACCGTTCCAGTTATGGTCAATTGATACCACAACAGGTACACATACATTAGTATTCAACATGACCGGCGTTCCTCAGACAAACTTCACAGGTATGTGCTGGGATGGAACAAACGTTTATGGTCTTTCAACCAGTATCACACAGTCACAGATCTTCACAATCAATATGACAACAGGTGTTTGTACCCCGATCGGAACTGCATCAGCAGTTTGCGCAGGCGGTATTACATTACTTGGCCGTACAGGCGCACAGTATAGCTTGTTCGCACTAGATATCGTTGCTGATAACTTATACAAAGTTAACAAAACAACAGGTGTATTCACACTCGTTGGACCTCTTGGCCAGAACTTGAACTTCGGTCAGGATGGAAGCGTTGATAACAGTGATTTCACATTCTACGCAATGGATTACGCAGTAGGACCGGAATTAAGAAAAGTTGATACAGCAACAGGTACATTAGGACCGGTTCTTTGCTCATACACAGCTCAGGCTACAGGTATGGCAATATTACCTCCTGGTGCTCCTCCGCCGCCGGTTGGTGTAGTTCTTAACCGCTGCAAAACTGGTATTAATGTTCCTATTAATGACCATGCAACAGCAACAGATACTATCCAGGTTGCTTTAGGAAGCGGCTGCACAGTATTAGACGTTAACGTACAGATCACAAACGTTACACATACATGGGATTCAGATCTTTCATTCTATTTACGTAAAGGTACCACCGGTGTTAAGATCATCAACAAAGTTGGCGGTTCAGGCGATAACTTCGTAAATACAGTATTGAATGATTCAGCTACAACACCAATAGCTTCAGGCACAGCTCCTTTCACAGGATCATTCATTCCTTCAGCTCCGCTTGCTCCGTTCAACACACTCAACACAGACGGAACATGGTCACTCGTTATCACAGATACAGCTACAGGTGATACAGGCGTATTAACAGGCTGGTGCTTAATTATCACATACCAGTGCCCAACAGGCGGAATTCAGACTGTTGAAATTCCTAACTACTATAGCTTAAGCCAGAACTATCCTAATCCGTTTAACCCGTCAACATCAATTAAATTCACCATGCCTAAAGGCGATAACGTGAGATTAGTTGTATTTGATATATTAGGCAGAGAAGTTATGACTTTAGTTAACGAATTCAAATCATCAGGTTCATACGAAGTTAACTTTGATGCTTCAACATTATCATCAGGTGTTTACTTCTACAGACTCGAAGCAGGCGAATTCACCGATACAAAGAGAATGTTACTTGTAAAATAATTTTATAAGAACAATAATCTGTTGTATTAAAACTCGTTTAAAAATCACAAGCCCGTCCATAGAAATATGGACGGGCTTTTTATTTAACCTTCCCTTAGCTATAAACTGCAAAAAACTTACAAAAAATGGGTTTTCTTTGCGGCTTACCCTCTTTTCTATAATTGTAATTGTTAAATATATTTATTAAGTTACAAATACAATAACACTGCTTCACACTATAATACTGCTTATCATGAAAACACTTTTTCTTATCATTTGTTTTCTGTTTCTTTCATTTTTTACTTTAACTTCCAATCTAAGTTCACAGGATAATCCGCATTCTTTCGGTCCGGCACCGGTTGAAAATACACCACAGGTTTCGCCTCAAATTTCATTTGATGCGGCAATCGGCACACGCGCTTTCACACAGATATCATCTTCTCCGACATTCCAGTTCGGAAAGTGTTTTATGGAAAGCTGCACAATAACCAACATAGGCGCACCGTTCACAATCACATTCCCCGGGGGATTGATGTACAGGAATGGAATTGTGTATACATGGAACCAGTCATCACCATACCAGTTATGGTCAATTGATACTACCACGGGTTTTCATACACTCGTATTTAACATGACAAGTGTTCCGCAGACAAATTTTACCGGAATGTGCTGGGATGGGACAACGGTATACGGAATGTCATCATCACTCACACAGTCACAGATATTTACAATTAATATGACAACCGGTGTATGCACACCAATTGGTACTGCTTCTGCAGTTTGCGCCGGGGGTATTACATTACTTGGCAGACCCGGCGCACAGTACAGCCTGTTTGCAGTTGATATAGTTGCTGATAACCTGTATAAGGTAAACAAAACAACAGGTGTTTTTACCCTGGTTGGGCCGCTTGGGCAGAACCTGAACTTTGGACAGGATGGTACTGTTGACCCGAGGGATAATACATTTTACGTAATGGATTATGCTGTTGGCCCCGAATTGAGAAAAATAGATACAGCTACCGGAACATTAGGTCCCGTTCTATGCTCATATACTGCTCAGGGAACGGGTATTGCATGTATTCAAATTCCAGCGCCGCCGCCATGGGGATGGTTTAATACATTTTGCAGGGAAGGCTTAAATTTGCCAATAAATGATTTTTCAACAACTGTTGATTCAATTTACGCTTTTCCCACACTGGGGGATGATTGCATAGTAATTGATGTTAATGTTAGAATAGATTCTGTTTTGCATTCATGGGATTCAGACTTAACCTTTTATCTGAAGCGTAATAATATCGGGGTTAAGATAATTGATAGAGTGGGTAGTTCAGGTGATAATTTTATCGGTACAATTCTAAATGATTCGGCTGCTGCAACTATTGGCTCAGGAACTGCGCCGTTTACGGGCTCATTTAAGCCATCTAATCCGCTTAGTGCATTTAACAGTAACCCGGGTATTTTAGGGCGTTACTGGAAATTATCGATAACAGATACTTCTTCAGGTGATACGGGCATTCTTGCAAAATGGTGCCTGGTTATTGGAGTAACTTGCCCGGTTGGCGGAATTCAAACCATTGAAATTCCAAATTATTATTTTCTGAACCAAAATTATCCTAACCCGTTCAATCCTGTTACGAATATTAAGTTCGGTATTCCTGAAATAGGAAATGTAAGGCTTATTGTGTATGATATATTGGGCAGGGAAGTAACAACATTAATGAATGAAGAAAAGAATCCGGGCACATACGAAGTGAAATTTGACGCTTCGCAGATCGCTTCCGGGATATATTTTTATTCGCTGTACACTATTAGGGGAGTTGAAACAAAACGAATGTTGATCATTAAGTAACAGAGTTACTTAATGAAAAATCCCGGTCTGCCGGGATCAATAATGAAACTGATTCATAAATAAGGGAGTAATAAAATGAAAACCAAGATTTCTTTATTTTCAATAATTTTTGTTCTGGCAATTGCAGTAACTGAACTGTATTCACAGGACGTGCCGAATTCACTTGGCCCGGCACCGATCGTTAATGATAATACACCATTTATTCACCAGAATGATGCCGCAATTGGCACACGTTATTTTGTGCAGGTATCATCCTCACCGACATTTCAGCTGGGCAAGGCATTCATGGAAAGTTGTACCGTCACAAATATAGGTTCGGCTGTACCTATAACTTTCCCCGGGGGTATGATGTACAGGAACGGTATTGTATATACTTATAACCAGTCTGCGCCTTACCAGTTATGGTCGCTTGATACAGTAAGCGGCGTTACAACGCTTTTGTTCAATATGACAGGCGTTCCGCAAACGAATTTAACCGGCATGATGTGGGACGGAACAACTGTTTACGGACTTTCGACCAGCATTACCGCTTCACAGATCTTCACAATTAATATGACAACCGGGGTGTGCACTCCGATCGGAACTGCTTCTGCAACCTGCGCAGGGGGAATAATGTTACTGGGAAGAATGGGAGCAGCATCACCAATGTATGCAATTGATATTGTTGCAGACAATTCTTACAGGGTAAATAAGACAACCGGAGCATTTACACTGCTTGGCCCGCTTGGAGTAAATATTAATTTCGGGCAGGATGGCTCGCTTGACCCGAATGATAATACTATATATGTTGCGTGTTACTCAACAGGTCCGGAACTTAGAAAATTTGATGAAGGTACAGGCGGGTTTGGGCCGGTGCTTTGTACTTACTCAGCACAGGTAACGGGTATTGCCTGTGTTGCCATGGGTACGCCATCCGGGTTGCAGCTAACAAGCTGCAGAAACGGTTTGAATATAGCAATCCCGGATCACGGTTTTGGCCGTGATTCTGTTCAGGTTATTTTGGGTAATGGATGCAGCATAACGGATGTTAATGTAAGAATAGATACTGTAACTCACACATGGGATTCAGATCTGAGGTTTTATTTACAAAAAGGCACTACGGCAGCCCGGATAATTAATAGTGTAGGCGGATCAGGCGATAACTTCATCGGAACAGTTCTTAATGATTCTGCAACTGTTCCTATTGCATCGGGTACAGCGCCATTTACCGGGTCATATATACCCTCAAGTCCGTTAAATGTATTCAACGGGCCATTTACCAGCGGTTACTGGAAACTTTCTATATCAGATACAGCGGGTGGTGATACAGGATTTTTGCGAGCATGGTGCCTGGTAATTACGTACACAAACTGCGTAGGTCTTCAGCAAACCATAGAAATACCTAATTATTATTTTCTTGAGCAGAACTATCCCAACCCGTTCAACCCCGTTACAAATATTAGGTTCGGTGTTCCCGAATCGGGAAATGTAAGGCTTATAGTTTATGATATACTCGGCAGGGAAGTGACCACATTAATGAATGAACACAAAAATCCGGGTACGTATGAAGTTAAGTTTGATGCATCCCAGCTCGCATCGGGAATATATTTTTATTCACTGCAGACTGAAAGGGTAACAGAAACAAAACGAATGCTGCTTGTTAAATAGTACCTTAAAATTAATGTAAACTATGAATATAATAAAGGCATGGATTAAGATATTTGCTGCGTTAGTTTTACTTTGGGTAAATTTGTGTGCGCAGGATCTTCCGTATTCAGTTGGCTTGGCGCCTGTACAGGACTTTACAGCAGGTTCTGTTACCGCCGGTTTTGATGCATCAATTGGCACAAGGTATTTTGCATTATTATCTACATCACCAACATTCCAGTTTGGCAAAGCGTTTACTGAATCCTGTACCTTGACCAACGTTGGCGCACCTTTTGCGATGACATTCCCCGGCGGACTGTTTACAAGAAACGGAGTAGTTTATACATGGAATCAGAATTCACCATACCAGTTATGGTCAATTGATACTGTAACAGGGATATATACTCTTGTTTTCAATATGTATGGGGGGCAGCCGGCGAATCTTACCGGAATGTGCTCGGATGGGACTGAACTGTTTGGTATATCAACAAATTTGGTACAAACTGCTGTTTACAGGATTAATATGACCACCGGTACATGGTCTTCATTTGGTTCTTCAATGGAATGTGCAGGAGGCATCACTCTATTGGGAAGAAAGGGTTCACAGTATAGTCTCTTTGTTCCGGATATTGTTACAGATAACCTTTTTAAGATCGATAAAACGACAGGAGTATTCACTTTGGTTGGGCCGCTTGGTCAGAATATTAATTTTGGTCAGGATGGCTGCGTTGACCCTATTGATAATACTTTTTACGCTATGACATATACAACCGGTCCTGAATTGAGGAAGCTGGATACAGCCAGCGGAAATCTTGGTCCGGTATTGTGTACATATGCTTCCCAGGCAACTGGAATGACTATGAGGGAGCTATCA
>JBHEKV010000195.1:0-3396 GCA_041859235.1 Ignavibacteria bacterium
ACAATTTCTTCGATGATATCCTCAATAGTAACAAGCCCTTCTACACCGCCATATTCATCAACCACTATAGCCATGTGGACTTTACTGCGCTGCATTTCCTTCAGCAGGTTACCTATCTGTTTGGTTGAAGAAACAAAAAAAGCGGGACGGATAATATCCTGCAGCGCTATTAGCTCTCTGTGCTCTGATGCAGAAATAAGATCTTTGGTATAAATAATACCAACAATATTATCAATCGTTTCTTTGTAAACCGGGATCCTTGAAAACCCTTCTTCTGTGACTTTCTGGAATATCTCTTCGCGCGAGTCTTCGAGATTAATCGCTATCATATGATTTCTAGGAACCATAATTTCGCTTGCCTGCTTATCGTTGAATTCAAATATTTTTTCAATAAGCTGGTGTTCCGTCTGGTCAATAGCGCCTGATTTACGACCTTCGGATATCAGCAAGCGCAATTCTTCTTCTGAATTAATGCGCTCGGAATCAGGTACCTGCTGAATACCGATAAGCCTTAAAATAAAATTCGCGGCATGGTTCAGCATCCACACAATTGGTTTAAACGTTATGTAAAACAAATTCAGAGGGAAAGCGACTATAAGCGAAACTGACTTTGGCGATTTAATAGCGAGCATTTTGGGGGCCTGTTCACCCAGGGAAATATGCAGGAATGTCAGGAAAATAAAACCAATTATAATTGATAGCGTATGGATTGTCTGTTCATTGGTCATTCCAAACCATGTAAATATCGGACTCAACAGCTTCGCCGTAACCGGTTCGCCAACCCAGCCTAAACCCAGCGATGTCATTGTAATACCAACCTGTGATGCCGATAGATACGCATCCAGATTGGAGAGTATCTTAACTGTTATCTTGGCGCGTTTATTATTCTTATCTGCTAGCGGCTGAATTTGTGTAGTACGTACTTTTACAATTGCAAATTCCGCTGCCACAAAAAACGCATTTGCAAATATTATAAGTAAAACAAGAATTAACTCAAATAGTACACTTTCAAGATGCATTTACCGGGCTTTAACTTTACAAAAATTTACACAAAAAACCGAACTTTTACTCACTTTTTTTACTGTAAATACATTATTTTCACTGTAAATATAACAAATATACTCATCAAAATACACTGCACTTTTATTTCTGTGCAAACCACGAAAGGGAGCTTAAAAATGAAAGAAATCGATACAAAAACAATTAAAACTACAGTAAATCTGGATAAATATTCCAAAACAGTTTTAACAGTAATTGCAGTTTGCCTTCTGCTGATTACCGTTAATATATACTTCGGCCCGGGGGATGCGAACGCTTATGATACAGTTCAGGATGTTAACCTGAAATCAATTAACGGTTCTTCAATTTCAGGAGGCTACCTGCCGGTTGACCTGCAAAGAATTGACGGAAGCTCAAGCAAAAACCTGCGGGTTGATGTTAGTTCTGTGAACGGAAGAAGTGTTTTTGGCGATAAAATTCCGGTGGATATACAGGGAATTAACGGGCAACTCTTTATCGGCAGCGAGCTGCCTGTGAGAGTGAAGTGAGTTTTACTATTTATTTTTGATCACTTTAACCTGCTTTATGGTATTCCGCTGCTTGGAGGTTATTATGAAGGTGAATCCTGAATAATCTATGCGTTCATATAAAGCGGGAATGTGACCTGTAACATGATATAAGAAACCTCCCAAAGTATTATAGCCTTTATCCATAGGGATTGAGGCTTTGAATTTTTCGTTGAATTCATCAACAGGTATAAACGGATTGACCAGGTATTCCTGATCCTTTGCTTTTATTATATCGGGTGACTCGGTATCATACTCATCCATAATCTCACCCGTAATTTCTTCAATGATATCCTCCATCGTAACAAGTCCCTCAACTCCGCCGTATTCATTTACCACAATTCCCATATGGACTTTATTCTTCTGAAATTCCCTGAGCAGTATACCGATATTTTTTGTTTCAGAAACAAAATATGCGGGGCGAATGATATCGTGCAGCGCAATTAGCTGCCTGTGCTCTGAGGCTGAAATAAGATCTTTAGTGTAAATTATGCCAATAATATTATCTATTGTATCTTTGTAAACCGGGATCCTTGAATAACCCTCTTCAGTAACAACTTCATATATTTTCTCACGGCTATCATTGATATTCAGAACGATCATATCGCCGCGGTGCACCATTATTTCTTTGGCAAGCTTATCGTTAAAATCAAATATTTTTTCAATGAGCTGCTGCTCGGTCTTATCTATAACGCCGGCTTTTCTGCCCTGCAGAATTACCTGTCTTATTTCTTCCTGGCTGTGAATTCCGCTGTCATTTTCAAGCGGTTTTATACCTATAAGCCTTATTATAAGCGCAGCGGAAACATTAAGCAGCCATATGAATGGTTTGAAAATTTTGTAGAAAATTGTCAGCGGGTACGATAGCCACAATGCAGCGCTCATATATTTCCTTATAGCAAAAGCTTTAGGAGCAAGCTCACCAATAGTAATTGTAAAGTAAGTAATTATAAGTAAACCGAAAATAACAGCTAAGGTCTGGCTAAATGAATCTGAGATTCCAAGTGCAATAAACACCGGCTGCAGCAAGTGAATGAAAATATCCTCGCCCACCCATCCAAGAAGCAGGTTCACGAAAGTAATACCAAGCTGTGTAGCAGAAATGTATTTATCAATATCACTGATAACCCCTTTTGCGCGCATAGCCCGCAGATTACCTTTGGCTGCAAGCGCGTCAATTTCAGCGGAGCGCACGCGGATAATGGCATACTCAGTTACCACAAAAATTGCGTTAACTAAAATCAAAATTACTATTAATACTGCCTGGGTTAACAAGTTATGATCTAATTGATTGTTTTGCGTTGTTGTAAAACTTCACAAATGTAATTGCATATTACAAATTTACTAAAGCCTAAGACTAAATATAATTCAAAAAAACAAGATACTATCAGCTTGAGAAATCAAATATGTTAGCTTTTTGGAGTGCATTGACTGTGTCAATGCAGGCATCAACATAGTTGATGCACTCCAAAGATCAATACAAAATCCTGAACTTAATCGTATGGTCAATCTCCTTAAGCTCATTTATCACCTTGGGGTCATACTTTTTGCTGATATCTGTAATAACATACCCTATTAGCTCATTGGTTTTTAAGTACTGCCCAATTATATTGATATTATTCCCTGCAAATACTGCGTTAATTTTTGCCAGAATTCCGGGCATGTTATGGTGAATATGTATCAACCGGTGCGCATTTTCAAATGAAGGGAGCTGGATATTGGGAAAATTTACGCTGTAATATGAATTACCGCTATTAATAAAATCTATCATCTTGCGCGGCACAAAGTTGGCAATATCCCGCTGCGCCTCATCAGTGCTGCCGCCTATGTG
>JBHEKV010000064.1:0-20944 GCA_041859235.1 Ignavibacteria bacterium
CATCATTTTCTTCGTTCACGGCAATAAATTTCACATCTGTATATACATTTAAGCCATGCCTTATTTCAACCCTGTATGCAAATCTTATGACATGATAATTTGTGAAAACAAGTCCATCCGGTGATACTATTACTCCGGAAGCAAATGTTACAAGGTCATTGTTTGGATCATAAGAATAAATTACAACAATTGCATCGGAACAATTTTTGTAGATATCCTGCGGAGTTTGAATATTTAATGAAGTTTCTTCCTGAGAAAGAATTGTTTGTAAACTGAAAAAGAAAATGAGTGTAAAAAATTTTAAATGAGTTTTCATTTCATGCCTCCTGTAAAATAAATGTTGAACAAAAATAATTTTGTTTTGTGCGCGTTTCATATCATAGTGTGATAATATTTTCCAAAAATATAGCTGGATCTATTAATGGATATTATTAACTATTGTAGAATTGAGAAAGATAAACTAAGAATTTGCAGAATTCCCGGAAAACACCCCTTGACTTTAAATTTAGGTTTGCCTAAATTTGTAATAACGTTTACCTAATTATATAATTACGCATGACTACACGCTCAAAAGAGGACTATTTAAAGAATATTTACCACATTTCAGAAGAAGGCGGCAAGGTTAATACAGGCAGCCTTGCCACTGCACTGGCAATTTCACCGGCATCGGTAAGTGAAATGGTAAATAAACTTTCCAAAGAAGGTCTGATTGATAACAAGCCGTACCACGGCTTTGAGTTGACACCAGGCGGAAGAAAGATCTCGCTCAATCTCATCCGCAAACACCGTTTGCTTGAAGTTTTTTTGCATGAACACCTGCATTATGAGTGGGACGAGGTTCACGAAGAAGCAGAAGTGCTTGAACACGTCTGCAGCGATATGTTCATAAATAAGCTGGAAGAATATCTTAGCTATCCCAAGTTCGATCCCCATGGTGACCCGATACCGGATAGAGAACTCAACATTGCGCCAACTCACTTTAAACTTCTGCTCAATACTGAACCCGGCAGGGAATACACTATTGCAAAGGTAAAGGATTCATCAATTGAAATATTGCAGTACTTAACTAAAATCGGAATTAAGCTGAATTCAAAAATTACGCTCAGCGAAAAAATTGAGTTTGACGGTTCTGTGGTAATTATTGCCGAAGGCAAGAAGAATCTTTTAAGCAAGGTTATGGCTGAGCAGATATTTGTAGCGGGATGAGAATGTGAAACGTAAGACGTGAAATGTAAGACGTGGAATGTCAAATGTCAAAGCTCAAATGACAAATATATAAACTATCAGAAGTTCTTCTTGACCGCTGCAAAGTCAAAGGATAATAAAAAAATTTAAATTATGAAAAGAGTATTAAACTTATTTACAATTATAGCGGTAACGGTGGTTTTGTTTGGATGCGGAAAGAATGATAACAATTCCTCAAGCGGAAAATTAAAGGCGGTATCATCCATTACAATCATAAACGATATTGTAAAAAACATTGGCGGTGATAAAGTTGAGGCTACAAGCATATGCGGTGTTGGGTTGGATCCCCACACATATAAACCCAAGCCTAACGATCCAAGGCTGGTATCACAAAGTGACCTCGTGTTCATAAACGGATTTGCGCTTGAGCACTGGATAGAAGAAATGGTGCATAACGCAGGTGGCAACAAAACCGTTGTTGCAGTAACAAACGGCTTAACGCCTATGACAGATGAAAAAGGGTTCGGCGACCCTGACCCGCATGCATGGTTCAATGTACAATACGTAAAAACATACGCATCAAACATTGCGAAAGCTTTCATAGAAAAAGATAAGGCAAACGAAGAGTATTATAAAGCAAATCTGGATAACTACACAAAAAAACTTGATTCGCTTGATAGCTGGATAAAAACCGAGATTCAGAAAATTCCGCAGGAAAAACGCGTGCTGATAACTTCACATGATGCGTTCCGGTATTTTGGTAAAGCATACGGACTCGAAGTGCGCGGCTTGCAGGGAATATCCACCGAGGCCAAAGCGCAGACAGAGGATGTAAAAAAACTTATAGATCTTATTAAGGAAAGAAAACTTAATTCAGTCTTTATAGAAACCAGCGTTAACCCAAAACTGCTTGAGGAAATTTCAAGTGAAACGGGCGCGGCAGTCGGCGGTACACTGTATTCTGACAGCGTTGGCGATGAAGGTACTTTTGAAGGAACTTACATAGGAGCGGTAACTCATAACGTAAACACAATTGTAAAGGCTCTAAGATAGCTGACATTATGAACGTAATAACTGTAAAGAATTTAACGATATCATATCACAAAAAACCGGCAATAAAGGGTGTTAACCTGAATATTGAGCCGGGCAGCGTGATAGGGATAATCGGTCCCAACGGCGCGGGTAAATCGACCCTGCTTAAAGGCATGCTGGGTCTATTGCCGTTTGATACAGGCGAAATTAAAATTTTCGGTGAGGATATTGACAGATCCCGTAAGCGGATATCATATATTCCCCAGCGCGAGCAGTTTGATTGGGACTTCCCCATAAACGTTGAAGATGTGGTAATGATGGGCCGCTACGCGCACCTGCCCGTTGTTGGATTCCCGAAAGCCGGTGATAAGGCAATTGTTGAGCAGGTTTTAAACAAAGTAGAAATGGATAAATACGCTAAGCGTCAGATTAGGCAGCTTTCCGGCGGGCAGCAGCAGCGGGTTTTTTTAGCGCGCGCGCTTGCGCAGGAAAGCGATGTATATTTTCTTGATGAGCCGTTTGTTGGCGTTGACGCCAAAACGGAGCGCGCGATATTTAAACTGATGAAAGAGCTTAAAGATATGGGCAAAACATTGCTGGTTGTTCACCACGACTTAAGCATGGTAAAAGATTATTTTGATAAATTAATATTAATAAATCAAACATTAATAGCATACGGTGATTCAGAAAAGGTTTTCACTCCTGAACTTATCAATAAAACTTACGGCGGAAGACTTACAATGCTTCAGAAGACAGAGGAACTTGTTAGTTGATAAGCGGTCAAATAGTTAATCAGTTAATCAGTTAATCGGTTGTTCGGTTAATCGGTTGATCAATCAATAAGTTAATAAGTTGATTGGTGAATAGGTTTGATTAAAAAGTGGTAAGTAGAAAAAAGATTTTTAAAATAATGTTAAATATATCAAAATGGAATCAAAATTCCCTCAAATGGAGGACCTTGAGGTCTGGAAAGAATGCAGAAAACTAAGGATCGAATTACGCAAACTTGCTAAAACGCTGCCGCCTGAAGAAAAATACAAGCTGGTAGATCAGTTAACAAGAGCTTGCCGCTCTATCACTAATAATATTTCAGAAGGCTACGGCAGGTTTCATTACCAGGAGAATATACAGTATTTAAGACAAAGCAGGGGTTCAATATATGAATGTATTGACGATCTTTACATTTGTATTGATGAAGAATACATGGATAAAAAGCAATTTACAGATCTATACAATCAAAGTCACCTGTGCATAAGACTAATTAACGGTTATATAAAATACTTAAGCAATAAGAAAAGCGGGAATAACACGAAGTAAATTTTACTGTTTATAATAGGAATTAACCGTTTAACTGATTAACATTTCAACTGTTCAACTAATCAAATTTACAAAAAAGAAAAATGGATTTTCTGACTAAATATCTTTTAGACCCCCTAAGTTACGAATTCATTCAGCGGGCGCTGATCGCATCTGTGACCATTGGTATAAGCTGCGGGCTGATAGGCACCTATATTATGCTGCGCAGAATGTCGCTCATAGGCGATGCGCTAGCGCATGCCGTTTTGCCGGGCGTTGTTGTGAGTTTTATGGTTGCCGGCAAAAGTGAGGTCGTATTATTTGTTGGCGCGGTTGTATCGGGTATTTTAACTGTGTTACTTATCGGATTTGTTAACAGGAATTCGAAAATTAAGGAAGATACATCAATAGGAATAATTTTTACCGGCGCGTTCGCGCTTGGTATACTGCTTGTTTCGCAATTAAAACAAGTACATATCGATCTGTCTTCATATCTCTTTGGTGATGTACTTGGAGTTTCAACGGGTGATATAACGCTATCAATGATAATAATGGTTGTAATAATCCTGTGCATAGTGCTCTTCTATAAACAGCTTTTGCTTACATCGTTTGATCCGACAATGGCAATGACTATCGGTATTTCCACAACGCTTGTTCACTACATGTTAATGACGCTGCTATCAATGTCAATTGTGGCTGGTTTACAGTCGGTTGGTGTTATACTTATTATAGCGATGCTTATTACTCCCCCTGCGACAGCTTATTTGCTTTCAAACAATCTGAAAAAAATATTGCTGCTCTCGGCAGCATTCGGCACAATATCGGCAATCACGGGACTCTATCTTTCATATCATTTTAACTTCGCATCAGGGGCTTCAATAGTATTGGTTGCAGTCGCGTTGTTTATGCTGGCGTTTTTATTCTCCCCAAAAGAGGGAGTTGTTACAAAACTTGTCCGCAGAAGGTCGGCATCAAAAATGGTGCTTATAGAAGATGTTATAAAACTTTCATACCGGTTTAAGGATGAACCGGGCAAAACCGAGCTGGTTGATAAGATTGCAAATGAGCTTGGAATTTCAAACGGCAGGGTTGAAGCCGCTATCAGAACGCTGATAGGTAAAGACCTGATGCTTCGCACGAACGGAACATACAATCTGACAGATGAAGGTGTGAAGTATGCTTTGCGTTTGGTAAGGACTCACAGGTTATGGGAGACATACATTACAAGCAAGAACGTTGTTGATATTGAACACATTCACCCTGAGGCTGAAAAAGTTGAGCATGTGCTTACAGAAGATATGGTAGATGAGCTTGATGAAGAGCTTGGTTTTCCTGAAAAAGATCCGCATGGTTCTGAGATTCCGAGAAAATAATACAATTTGGTTTTCTATTTTAAATAGTGCAGTGCGCATAATAACATAGCGCAGCATAAGTTACATTTGAAAAAGATATTTTACAAAACGGCGGTTATTGATCAAAGCCAAACTCTGACGGGCTGGAAAAAGGCCGTGACTGTCCCTTCTCTTCCGGAAGTTTTTTCCACTATAAAAGTACCGGGTAACGGCAGTGTATGGCGAAAAATGCTCGCGTTCGCGGGTCCGGGACTTATGGTATCTGTGGGTTATATGGATCCCGGCAACTGGGCAACAGATATTGCCGGCGGCGCGAAGTTCGGTTACACTCTTCTTGCGGTTATTTTCATTTCAAATATTTTCGCAATGGTTTTGCAGCATTTATCGTTAAAGCTGGGGATTGCCGCTGAAAGGGATCTTGCGCAGGCCTGCAGAGATAATTACTCCAAGCCTGTTTCAATGGCGTTATGGGTATTATGTGAAATTGCAATTGCCGCCTGTGATCTTGCCGAGGTGATAGGTTCCGCCATAGCGCTGAACCTTTTGTTCGGTATACCTCTTGCGGTGGGAGTTGTTATAACCGTACTTGATGTACTTGTAATATTATTTTTCCAGTATAAGGGATTCAGATACATTGAAAGCATTGTTGCAGGACTAATCACAATAATATTCGCATGCTTCGCATATGAGATCATTGTTTCCCGCCCGGAGGTATCGGCAATGATTGGAGGGTTGATTCCCTCGCCCCAAATTGTAACTAATCCAGAAATGCTTTATATAGCTATAGGTATACTTGGCGCAACGGTAATGCCTCATAATCTGTACCTGCACTCAAGCATAGTACAAACACGCGCTTACAAACGCACACAAGAAGGAAAAAAGACCGCCATTAAGTACGCAACGTTCGATTCCACGGCAGCTTTGCTGGCTGCGTTTTTTATAAATGCTGCAATACTGATAGTTGCGGCAGCGGCATTTTATAATACTGCTTATTCTGATGTTGCCGATATAACCGATGCGTATAAACTTCTTGATCCTGTATTGGGAGTTGGGGCTGCCGGATTCTTATTCGCAATTGCGCTTTTGGCATCAGGGCAGAATTCAACAATTACAGGAACACTTTCGGGTCAGATAGTAATGGAGGGATTTCTGAATATCCGTTTAAAACCCTGGCTAAGAAGGCTGATAACAAGGCTTATTGCGGTAATTCCAGCCCTGATAGTTACAATTATATACGGAGAAAAAGGAACAACGAATCTGCTTATTTTAAGCCAGGTAATACTCTCTGTTCAGCTTAGCTTCGCAGTTGTTCCGCTGGTAATGTTCACAAGTGATAAAGGGAAAATGGGAAAGTTCGCAAACAAGCCATTACTTAAATACTCTGCGTGGATAATAAGCGCGGTGATAATAGCCTTTAACTTATTCCTCCTTTACCGAACATTCCGTGAATGGTTATTTTGACCTGTGCGGAGCGGAATTTGAAAGGAAAATTTTCGCCGGATTTTTAATTTCAAATACTTAAAAATCAAAAAATTAGTATTATATTTGCTGATTGAATATTAAAAAACAGGAGAAAAACTACCATGGCAGAAGACACATCAAATCAACCGGCAGATAAACCTGAACACGAAAAAGCTACAAAGCTTGAGGTGATCATTACGGTTTTGCTGGGGCTTACCACAATTCTCGGCGCGTTCGCGGCGTACTGCTCAGCGTTATGGGGCGGCGAGATGCAGTCAAGCTACACGCAGTCAGTTACTATTACCAACCATGGTAATACTATTTACCTGGAAGCGTTAAGCGACCTGAATTCTTTTGAGGTAAATGATATGAAAGATGATATCATTTATTCCGAGTGGAAAGAGAACACAGAAAAGGGTGATGTGGAAGACGCCGCGTATTTTTTTACCAAGCTTAGCCCCGGGCTGCAGAAAGATCTGGCCGATGATCCGAAAGATGTAAGCGAGTATGATAAAGAACAGGCCGCTGCTCTTGACAGCATTATGGCAAGGCTGCAGGAAGCCGATGACCACAATGATTCAGCCAAAGTACTGCTTACCAAGGGCAATTCAGCCAACAAATACGGCGATGATTTTACATTATGCACGGTACTGTTTACAGTAGTATTATTCTTCCTGGGTTTAGCTTCGCTTAAGACACATTCTACAATGCAGAAAACATACGTGATACTCGGCGTTGTGATTCTTTTGCTTTCACTTGTAAGAATGGTAACCATACCGTTTCCATTTTTCCAGTAATCGGAACCGTTGAAACGGTTTTGAATATTTGTACTTGATCTTTCCCGCGGATAAATCCGCGAGCTATATATTATCTCAATTAATTTAGCTTATTAATATGAAGAATCTGTTTGTAATATTACTTTTCTGCACAATTTTTATTTCACAAAGTTTATTTTCACAGGTTGAAGATATTTCAACCGACAGGCCTGACCAAAGCGAATCGCCTTATTTAATGAATAAGGGCTATTTCCAGGTTGAAGCCGGAGTAACTTCAGAAAATGATGAACCAGTTAAGGACTTTAAGACCAGTACTTTATCAGCTCCTTCGGTGCTGTTAAGATACGGCATTGCAAAGAATGTTGAATTGCGCGGCGGCATTGAAGTCATAAACAGTAAAACTACCATCGGGGGAAGCTCGACGAGTGAAAACGGTATGGGTCCAATAATGGCAGGAACAAAAATTAAGCTTTTCAGTGAAAAAGGCTCAATGCCTGAAACCGCACTGCTGCTGAGTATAACAATTCCGTTTAAAGATAACAGCGCGTTCCAGTCAGATTACATCGGGACGGAATTCCGTTTCGCGATGACTAATAATCTTACAAAACGGTTTTCACTTTCCTATAATATTGGCGGCGAGTTCGGCGCCGGCGCACCCGGTGCAACAGGTATTTATACGGTTGCTCTTGGTGCAGGCCTGGTTAACAAACTATCAGGATTTGTTGAGCTATACGGCTTCATGCCGCAAAAATTTTCACCTGACCACCGTTTTGACGCGGGGTTAACCTACCTGATCTTAAAAAATGTCCAGGTGGATGCCGCATTTGGTTTCGGAATTTCTGAACGTTCACCAGATTTTTTTGTTGGCGGCGGAGTATCTGTACGGCTGCCTAAATAATTAGTTTCTGAACCTTAATGGTTCTCTGAAAAACCAAGAACAAGGGGTTGCAACCCCTTGTTCTTAAGGATTTCAATCTTTTGATTCACTTTATCCAGGTTCTGTTTTTCATAACAAGGTATCGGCTCCGTAAGTGTCGAATGTAGGTTTTTCTCTCCTTTCAACACAATTTTTCGCTCAAATCAAATTTTTCTAATTTTTTCTCATACGATCTAATGACAAACATCATTTTATAATTCCTGATATTTTCCCATTTTTGTGATATAACTTTAACAAAATCTTATCATGAAAACAAAAATCTTTTTTCTTACACTGTTTCTTTCTGTGCTTAATTTATATTCACAAAATGATTCCGTTATTTCGGTTGATCACTCAAAAATAACGTTGTCAACTGATATAATACCGCAATGGAAGGTACAGATGGAAGTCGGCGGGACAAGCTGGTATTCTGAAGACACAAGAACTTATCGAACAGGAACACCTGCTGAATATTTTGTTACCGGATATGACCTAAGGATGGACCTCCCAACACTTGCATTCAGAATTGGAATATTTAAGAATATAGAGTTAAGAGCAGCAGGAGTGTTTAAACAGGAGTTTCATATAACTGAATCAAACAGTTTAATAATTTGGGATCAGAGAACTGGTTATTACTCCGGCGGACCCATTGAAGCAGGCGTAAAGATAAAACTCCTTGAAGAAAATAAAATAATTCCTTCTACAGCCATAAAGGCTGATGTATATATTCCTGCTGGCGATTTTTATTTTCACATGGATTATGTCTCTCCGGTATTCAGACTGCTGCTCGAGAAGCACGTTTCAAAGAATTTTTATATTGGCGCAAATGCGGGTTACGGGTGGAATGTGTATGATTACTATACCGATAAATACGGCAGCTATTCTGTTTCGCTGAACGCAGACGTAAGCAAAAAGCTATGTGCGTTTGCAGAAGCTTTCAGTTATTTTCAGCACCGGCGTACGTCTGATCACCGCATTGGAGCAGGTTTAAGTTACCGTTTTGCAAAAAATGTTATGGCAGTAGTCCAGAGTGGATTTGGTATTTCAGAGCGCGCTCCTGATATGTTCGGCAGCGGCGGAATTGGGTTTATGTTTCCTTAGTTAAGTTGGTAAGTAGGTTATTTGGTTTTACAAGCTCCCCTCCTATCTTAGGATGGGAGGAAATCTATTTCCGCAGAAAATTGATTGAGGGGTGGTGACTTTGATGTTTGGAATGGTTAATGCCATTGTTAAGTAAAGCAAGTAACTGCCTTCCTTCACTTCCTTCCTCTGCTATGCATTTTAAGGCGTAGCGTTCAATAAAGCAAGTAACCACCCCAGAGCCGGCTTACGCCGTCTCTTTCCCCTCCTAAAATAGGAGGGGAGCAAATTGAAAACTACCGGTTACTTAAAACAAGATTTTATTTTATTTAATACTTCTTCGGTCATATCAAATACTTCTGCATTTTCAAATCTTATCACACGTATCTTGTGCATGTTTAGATAATTAGTTCTTTTCTTGTCATACTCAACTGCCTCTTCATTAAAATGATTCATTCCGTCTAATTCAACAGACAATTTTTCAGAAGGACAATAAAAATCAAGAATATATTTTCCAACGCTATGCTGTCTTCTGAATTTTCTGCCCTCAAGCTGTCCTTTGTTTATTTTACTCCACAAGTATGCTTCAGCAGGGGTCATCGCCGACCGAAGCTCTTTCCTGCGGCTTTTTAGAAATTCCAGGTTATGTAATTTATTAATTGCCATAGGACAAACATTCTAAAACAGCTCCCCTCCTATCTTAGGAGGGGAAAGCAAAACGAAACGTAGTTGAGTTTTGATGGGGTGGTGACATTGATTTTTATATGTGTAGATACAATCACCCTTCCTTGCGTTATGTAAAGCAAGTAACCACCCCAGAGCCGGCTTGTGCCGTCTCTTTCCCTACTTAATCCCGCTTACAGCGGGACTTCGAAATCACTCCGTGATTTCCTGAAAGGAGGGGAGCAAAAGTTTGACCTATTCACCAACTCACAAATTAAACTACTAACCCACTAAGCCTACCTGCCTAATATACCCTGAAGCTGTTCACGATATTGATATTAGTGTTATACGCTGTTATCATATAGTTGTAATTATTCACAACGTCATCGTATGAGCGGTTGAAGTCGTTCATATCTTTTGCCGAAGGCGCATGATCGAAGAACTTTGTGCCCGCATCAAGGAACATATTGGTCATTTTCACAAAATAATCTTCATAGCTGTACTTCATATATTTTGTCTTCTCTGAGAATTCCGCATTAAGAACTGAGCTTTTATCTTCTTTGAATGATGCTTCAAATTCCCTGAATTTATCTTTTGCTTTGGAGTAGTCGCCCTTGTATTCCAGCCCGTTGAACGCATCATAGAACTCCTCGGCTTTATCAAGCGTGTTCTCGTATGAGTTCATGAGTATTGCTACAGCTTTTTCATCGGGATTACTGATCGATTCAATATCCCTTACCTTGCGCTGAGGTTTGTATTTTTTTACGGAGTTGGAAAACTTATCGAAAGATGATTTATATTTTTCGTAAGCAGTTTTCATCTCTTCGTCATATGATTCAGTCATGGAAAGATCTTCTTTGTATTTGCTTTTGGTATAATACTCCGCAACCTTAATTGAAGTATTGTAGAATTCGTCCATGCTCTTGAGCACATCCTTAAAATTGCCTTCGATCTCGGATTTCATATCAGATGACGCATTAAGCTTTGAAAGCTCCCCGCCATCAAATAGCGAGCGGTTGTATTCTTTGTAAACCCGCTCAAGATTATCAGCTGAAAGCTTGAACGATACTGCCATGATAAATGAGCCTTTGGTAATTGATTTAGGCGCAGGAACATCACTGATATAATCTTTGTATACCTTTTCGCCCGCTTCCTGAACTTTATTTGATACAACAATATACTTGTTATAGAACTCAAGGTCTGCAGTCGAGGTTACTTCTTTGGTTTCTTCCTTTTTCGTTTCTTCTTTAGTATCGCTGCCTTTATCTTTTGAGCCGAGTTTTTCTTTTAGTTTATCAACTATAGAGCAGCTAGTTATGATAAAGAACATAACAACCAGCGCTGAAATGAACCTGTATTTTTGCATTATGCCTCCTGTTAGTTTGACCTTTTTTATATTATACAAAAATAACCCTTATCGCAATAAATACAAAAGAAACAATTCTGAAGATGTTTCAAATTAAAAATCCCGTTTCAGCATCTTCCGCACGCATTAGTTTTATTCAACTACCTGTAATTTCTGTTACCTTGTTTAACGCGTGATAATTAAGTAATTTAGCGAAATGTTTTATACAAAATAATGTACAATTTAAGCAGCTAAATGCATAAAAAAGAAGTATTTATAATAGACGCAGCAAGAACTCCGATAGGAAAATACGGCGGAGCATTAAAGGATGTTAGGCCCGATGATATGGCCGCAGGGGTTATTAAAGAGATAGTAAAACGTAACCTTGATGATAAGGGAGTTTCAAAAGATGTAATTGAAGATGTAATATTAGGCTGTGCGAACCAGGCCGGCGAAGATAACCGCAATGTTGCCAGAATGAGCGTATTGCTGGCAGGACTGCCCATTACAGTTGGCGGCGTAACCGTTAACAGGCTGTGCGGTTCAGGTATGCAGGCTGTGATTGACGCATCACGCGCAATAATAACAGGTGAAGGTGATGTGATGATAGCAGGAGGAACGGAATCAATGACGCGCGCGCCATTTGTAATGCCGAAGGCTTCTGAAGCATTTACCAGAACAAATGCTGTTTATGATACAACTATCGGATGGCGTTTTACAAATCCGAAACTTGCCAAGATGTATTACCCGTACTCGATGGGTGAAACCGCTGAAAATGTTGCCAAGCGTTACAACATATCCCGCGAGAGGCAGGATGAGTTCGCTATGCACTCACAGCAAAAAGCCAAAGAAGCTATTCTTGGCGGTAAGTTCAGGAATGAAATTACCCCGGTTGAGATAATAAATAAAAAAGAAACCATAGTTTTTGATGTTGATGAATTCCCAAGGCTTGATACAACCATGGATAAGCTTGCGAAGCTTAAGCCCGCATTCGCAAAAGAAGGCGGCACGGTCACAGCGGGAAATTCCAGCGGAGTAAATGACGGCGCATGCGCTATACTTCTTGCCTCCGCAGAAAAAGCAGATGAGCTTGGTCTTACAAAACGCGCAAGGATAGTATCAAGCGCGGTAGCGGGAGTTGAGCCGGATTGCATGGGTTTGGGCCCCATACCCGCCGCGCGCAAAGCGCTTGAGCGGGCAGGGCTGAAGCTTGAGCAGATAGACCTTGTTGAGCTTAACGAAGCTTTTGCTGCACAGTCTCTGGCATGCATAGATGAGCTTGGACTTGATATGAAAAAAGTGAACGTGAACGGGGGAGCAATTGCGCTTGGGCACCCGCTTGGTATGAGCGGCGCGAGGATACTTACAACACTTCTATATGAAATGGAAAAGAGGAATTTAAAGTACGGACTCGCCACAATGTGCATAGGTGTTGGACAGGGGATCGCTGCCATTATTGAACGCGTATAAAGATTCGTGGTCCCGGGCCGGTGATTGCGGAACAGTTCATAATCTCCGGGATCGAAATTTTTAAAAAATATTAAAGCTGAAACCGTGTCCCGCAATACGGGATCGAAAAGATGAATTTTCCGAATACATTAAGCCTGATAAGAATTCTGCTTGCGCCGGTATTTTTGTACCTGTTCTTATCCGGTGAAACAGGGCTTGTAGCGGCATCATTTTTTGTTTACACAATTGCCGCGCTCACCGATTGGTACGATGGATGGTACGCCCGGCGTTACGGGTTCAAAACACGCTGGGGTCAGTTCATTGACCCGCTGGCAGATAAAATATTAACTTCGGCGGCATTTGTGGGTTTTTACCTTATGAAACAGCATGATCCGGGTTTTTTCGGTTCACATGAACCGGTGCCCTTTGCAATACTGGTTGCTGTAATAATTTTCAGGGATATTGTGTTAACAATAGTGCGAAGCGTGCAGGAGCTGAGGGGCCGGGATTTCAGGACCTCGATGATATCCAAAACTAAGACATTCATTCAGATGACGTTCATTTTTGTGATATTGGGGCTTATTTCAATTTCGGCAATTGCCGCAGGATCAGGAATAAGTGTAAGTATAAATAGTTATTTGCATTCACAGTTTAATTATTATATATTGCTTTTGATAACGGTGCTTACCGCCGCAAGCGGTGCGGCTTATTTTTTTGAATCAGGCGGGAATATTGAGAAACAGACTTATAATTAAAAAAGGGCGAAACACAAGAATTAACAATGGCATTCAGATTAATTAAAGAAAAGAATCCTGTAAACGAAGAGGTAAAAGTACCTTTACTTATCACTTTACTGGGCAGCGGTTTCTTTGTTGGCTTTATTCCAATTGCTTCGGGTACATTCGGTTCGCTTATCGGGCTGGGGCTTTACCTCGCGCCGAAGATGTCTGAGTTCTATTATCTGTCGCTAATGCTTATCCTTGTGTTTATCATAGGAATTTTCTGCGCTGAAAAAATGCGCGGCCGGTACGGCGAAGACCCTTCGCAGGTAATAATTGATGAAGTAGCGGGGCAGCTGTTTACTTACCTGGTTGGATCAATAGTATTCGAAATTTTCTTCCCGTTCAAATCTTTTGATCCCGCAACGGCATTTGATACAAAACTTGTGTTCGGGATAATCGGGTTCTTTTCATTCCGCTTCTTTGATATCATAAAGCTTGAACCCGCGAAGTATTTTGATAACAAAGATTCCGGTTTTGGCATTATGATGGATGATATCGCCGCCGGACTTTACGCGGGCATACTTTCAGCTGTGCTTACGCATCTTGCGTGGTACCAGTTTTTAAGGGTGTACCTGGGTTAATAGGTCTGCCTGGCAGGCAGAATAAATATAGTTCACAGAGTGTGTTGAGTAAATTGAGTGCGGAGCAGCCGGGTAACGGTAGTCCAAACCCTTTAATTTAAATAAGAAGTTACTTACCTATAAATTCTTTCATGAAGTCGATAATAATTTCAATTGGTGATGAGGTTCTGATCGGGCAGGTTGTAAACACCAATGCCGCATGGCTGGGCAGGGAGCTTCTTGCCATAGGCATTCCCGCAGCGCGGATAGTTACGGTTCCCGACAGCGAAAAGGATATCCTCAAAGAGTTTAAGAATGCCTTCCGTGATTACGATGTAATTGTTGTTACGGGCGGGCTGGGTCCGACCCACGATGATATCACGGTAAAAACAGTTGCGAAGTTCTTTAAAAGCAAATACGTGCTCAACGAAAAAGTGCTGAAGCATGTGAAAAATATATTTGCCCGTAGAAATATCACAATGCCTGCGGTAAATATCGGGCAGGCGCTTGTGCCGGAAATTGCGCAGGTGCTTGATAATAAAACCGGTACAGCGCCGGGTCTGCTGATAGATAAAGCCGGAAAAGTATTTTGTGTAATGCCCGGGGTTCCCTACGAAATGAAATACATCAGTCAAACAGGCCTGCTGCCTTACCTTACGGAAAAATACAAAAAGAAAATTAAAGAGGTTATCAGGCATAAGACACTTCATACAATCGGCATTGGCGAATCATTGCTTGCCGAAAAGATAGGCGATATAAATAAGATTGTCCGCAATGGCAAAGGTTTTGAAGTGAAGCTTGCTTTCCTCCCATCGAATTATGAAGTGAGGCTGCGCATCACAGCCATTGCGACAAGTACCTCCCGGGCCGAAAAACTGATTGGCGATGCCGAAAGAATCATTAAGCGCAAAGCAGGAAGTTTTATTTATTCATTTGGTGAAAGCTCAATTGAAAAAACCACGGGAGAGTTACTGAAGAAAAAGAAGCTCACCATTGCGGCAGCGGAATCATGCACGGGCGGACTTATCACAAGCAAGCTGACTGATATCGCAGGTAGCTCCGGTTATGTAATGGATGCAATTGTTGCTTATTCCAACGAAGCTAAGCGCCGGCTGCTTGGTGTGAAAGCTGAAACGATAAAAAAATACGGAGCGGTAAGCAAACAGACTGCCATTGAAATGGCACGCGGAATAAGAAAACGCTCAAAGACGGATATTGGAATATCGGTAACGGGAATCGCGGGTCCGGGCGGCCAAAGACCCGGCAAGCCTGTTGGACTGGTATGGATAGGCTATTCGGATAAGAAAACAGCATTCGCAAAGGATTTTATATTCACAAAGGACCGTTTGAGGAATAAGGATATTATGGCTAAGATGGCGCTGGAAATTGTGAGAAGACAATTAACAATGAACAATTAACCTTCCTCCTTTGGAGCAAGGTTTCGCCGCAAGAAACGCGGCTCAACAATTAGCAATTGGATTTATGCATATTACAATAATCTTTTTTTAGATTAGGCATACATGTGGAAATCATATTATTTAAATTGCGGCTGAAGCCGATAAAAACTTTTAAAGTAATCCACGACCTAACTGAAAAACCAGTCAAGAAGGGCGTAGCAACACAGAATCGTTGAATAATTAATTTTGAATAGCCTCGGTCTTTAGACCGTGGTCAAATACGGCACTATAATCGGGGCTTTAGCCCCCGATGAAATTTTACATTCAGTTAAAATTAATCATTATTACTGTTTTTATTAAAAATCTATTGTTTGTGAAGTCTAATGAACAGGAAGTAATACTTACACTACTAAAAAATTATGATAGAAATTAAGAATCTTGTAAAGAGCTTTGGAGATAAACCCGTACTAAGAGGTGTTAACCTTAATATTGAAGAAGGCAAAACAAATGTAATTATCGGCGCAAGCGGCTGCGGCAAATCTGTGCTGCTTAAACACATTGTGGGACTGCTTAAGCCGGATGAGGGTCACATATTTATAGACGGTGAAGATATAACTGCAATGACCGAAAAGCAGATCTATGCGATAAGGAAGAGGTTCGGTTTTTTATTCCAGAGCGCGGCGCTGTTTGATTCGATGTCAGTTGGCGATAACGTTGGAATTGCGTTAAGGGAAAACACATTAATGCCGAAGGCGGAAATTGAAAAGGTTGTGACAGAGAAACTGGGACTTGTTAATCTGCCGGGAACGGAAAAACTTATGCCCTCGGAACTTTCAGGCGGTATGAAAAAACGCGTGGGTTTGGCAAGAGCTCTGGCTACAAATCCGCAGTACATTTTATATGATGAGCCCACAACGGGTCTTGACCCCATAACCAGCGAAACCATTGACGAACTTATGGATTCGGTTGCAACCAAAAAAGGACTCGGCGTGACATCTATTATAGTAACACATGATATCTTTACAGTATATGAAATAGGTGACAGGGTAGCAATGATGTTTGAAGGCAAGGTACACTTCAACGGCACTCCACAGGAGCTCAGGGCAACCAGTGACCCGATAGTTAGGCAATTTCTTGAAAGAACTGATGAGAAGAAGGCGAAACACTGATTCAATTAGCAATTATCAATGAGTAATGTACAGTGCATTTTTCTCCTTACAAGTATGGTTTCGCGGAAATAAGCGAGGTTTTTTTATGTCAGAGCGACAAACGGCATCAGTGGCAGTACAATTTCAATAATTGATTATGTGTATAAAATTGAGTATTTTTGTGTATGAGAACAAACATTGAGATCAACAACAAATTGATGAACAAGGCTAAAAGGCTCAGCAGGATAAAAACAAAAAAGGATATTGTTAATATTGCGCTAGAGGAGTTTGTAAGAAAGCTTGACAAAAAATCTTTGTTAGATCTAAATGGAAAGATCAAATGGAGCGGAAACCTCGCCAAAATGAGAGAGACTGATTGAAAGAAGTTGTAATCGATACTTCCGTGTGGATCGATTTTTTGAACGGGATTGAAAACAGACAAACAATCACTATGACAAAGATACTGGGTGGTGAAACGGAAGTCTTTATCACACCCCAGATAATTCAGGAAATATTACAGGGAATAACCGGAGATAAAGAACATGATACGTTGAAAGAAAAGCTTCTTTCACTTAATGTATTAAGTATCGATCCTCTTGAATCTGCAATTGGTGCAAGCTCCCTTTACAGATCACTCAGAAAAAAAGGAACAACTATAAGGAGAACAAACGATGTTCTTATAGCGTATTATTGTATGTATTTTAACATTCCGATTCTGCATAAGGATAGGGATTTTGAAAAAATTTCAAATCACTCGAAATTGAAGATATTCAAGTAGTATTCATAAAACTAAAAACTTATGCGTTAACATATGTAAAACATTAGCTTAAGTGTTACAAACTTTTCAATTTAACCTTAAGAAAAATATCATTATTTTTGATGATAATTGTATCTAATTAATTTCATTCTATAATAAAGAAAGGATCCACCGTAAAGTATGTCAGAGGCTCAGAATGCTTCAAAAAATCCATCCAAGAACGAACAGCCGGCCAAACCTGTATCAAGGGGCGCAATTTATTTCCAGGCGGTAAGGGCATTTTCGTTTCCGGCGTCACTTATTCCCTGTCTGCTTGGCGCAATGCTTGCATTGCTTCAGGGCGGCAGCGCTTCGTGGTACTTAATGCCCTTCATAGCAATATCATTGTTGTTCCTTCACGCAGGCTCAAATGTAATTAGTGATGTTGACGATTACAAACACGGCGTTGACGCGAAGGATACATTAGGCGGCTCAAGAGTTCTGCCTGATGGTTTGTTAAGTTCAAAAGAAATGTTCCGTTTCGGGATGATCCTTTTCGGTCTTGCGGTATTGTTTGGCTTGCCGATAATTTTAGACCGCGGAATGATAGTATTGTGGCTTGGAATACTTGGTATAGTAGGCGGCTTCTTTTATACCGGCAGACCCATTGGTTATAAATATGTAGCTCTTGGTGATGTTTTCATTTTCCTGCTGTACGGTCCCGCAATTGTCACAGGTACGCTTTACGCGTTAACGGGAGTGTTCTCGTTTTCAGCGGCCCTGATATCAATTCCGCTCGGTTTACTGGTTACAGGTATACTTCACGCCAATAACTTACGTGATATCATTAATGACCGCAGGGCAAATATCAAAACGTTAGCCAATGTATTTGGCGAGGGTTTTGCAAAAGGTGAATATGTGTTCCTTATAGTAGGTGCGTATATTACAGTTGTGCTGCTTGTTGTGTTTAATGTACTTTCAATTTGGTCATTGCTCGTATTTTTATCACTGCCAATAGCGTTAAAAAACATGAATATGATAAAGGGCGTTAAGATAGAAGATACAGGGAAGATCGCAATGCTTGACGCAATGACAGCGCAGCTTACACTGATGTTTGGCGTACTGCTTTCAATAAGCATAATTATTACAAAGTTTGTGGGGTAAGGTATCTGATCACAAACTTCGGGTTACAAAATACAAATTGTTAATTATTTGAGACAGCTAAAAACTGTCTCTTTTTTTAAAAACCATAAAACTTCATCCAATGAAAAAACTAAATGTTTTGCTTGTTCTGCTTATGATCTTTGCTGCAGCAAGAGTTAATTCTCAGGTCAGCAATAATGATAAGCGTATCAAGTTCAAAAAGGGCGAAAGCTCAGCTACAATTGCAGGTTCAGTGGTAAGGGGCGAAGAGAAAATATATGTTCTCGAAGCTAACAAAAACCAGAAGATGACCGTTACGCTTTCATCAACTGAAGATAACGCGGTGTTTCGCATCAAAGACAGAAGCTCACGCTACTACCTTGATGGCGCGGGAGAGATTGATGACGCGCGGAAATGGGAAGGGACGCTTCCTTCAGACGGAGAATATAAAATTATCATTGGCGGCACTCGGGGAAACGCAGAATACACTCTGCAGGTATTTATTGAATAAGGATAAATCATTACAGATTAAAGAAAAAGGAGCTCTGTCAGAGCTCCTTTTTTTATGCGGCAAACCCGAAAAGGCCGGTTAATAGATGGAATGAAAGCCGCCTGAAACAGGACCGGCAAAATTTATCAGCTTTGTGTTTCTTCAGCTTTGTGTACGATTCATATGTTCCAGCTTTGCCTTAGCTGCGGCAAGCTCAAGTGATTTTTTCTCGGATAACTTTAAAAGCTCTTTTACTTCCGCAATGATAGCGCTGAATTCTCTTGTTTCCATATTTTTTTTGTTTAATTAACCTTTTTCAAATTGCAGCCCCGGGGGCAGGGCTGCTTTAATTGAAATTCACATCAGAACATTAACGTGAAATTGAATATTGTTTTTAAAACCAGCTCTGCTAGTACCACCGCGAGAACTCCGATAATTATTTTATATTTAACCATTCTCATTAATTTTACTTCTGCAAAATAGCAATTCAGCAATCGCCTTACAAAGAAACATTTACCCAATAATCACGATAGCTTTTGCGTAAATATGTTTAAAATGAGTAATTTTATGCATATTTTATCATAAATAATCACGAAAAATGAAGGACTCAAAATTAATACAAATCCTGAAAACCTTTAATAAACAGGAGCTTAACAAGCTAAGTAAATTTGTTAACTCGCCTTATTTTACGGGTGAAAGGCGCTGTTACCCTTTGCTTAATATACTTAAGAAGCACTATCCCGGTTTCAGTATTTCAAATGAAAAAATATACGAAGAATTGTACCCGGGGAAAAAATACGGCGAGAGGCGTTCAGTAAGCCTTCTGCTGACGCAAAGCAGCGACCTTTATAAAATGTGCAAACTGTTCCTTATACAGCTTGAAACAGAAGCAGACAGAGCCACCGGCGAGCATTTGCTTCTTGAACAGCTCCGCAGGCGAAAACTGAACCGGGAATTTGAACGGGAGTTCAAGTCCGCTGCCGAAAGGAGGCAGAACAACAAAACCGGGGCTATGGATCTTTACAACAATTACAGGCTCTATTTCTTAAAGGGTGAGTATGAAAAGTCCGCGGGTAACATCAAGGGGGTGCTGGAAGGATTTACAGTTTCGGGCGAATCGGCGCTGGCATTTGGTATTATAACCGCTTACAAGTATTCCGAAATCCGGTCGATATGCGAAAACGCGTATAACATAAAACCATCACACAGCTTTGCTGTTGATTTTTTTAGTGCGCTCAACAGCCGGTCACTGGTAGAAAAAATGAAAGCGGGTAACGACCCGTACTACCCGGTTATATATGCCAACTATCTTGTGTACATGATAAACAAAGAACCCGATAACTTAGCGCACCTGGAAGCGCTGAAAACATTGCTTGCCCAAAGGCCGGATGATTACGGAAGAACGGAAAAATTCATATTGTATTCCGTAATAGTATCCGCTCTGATAAGACTGGAAAACACTGATTACAAAATAGAGCGCACACAGGAATTGTTTGATGTATATAATATCATGTTTAAGAAGGGTATATATAAATACAAAGATGAAGAAGCCCTCGAGGCTTCCGCATTTCGCAATATATTATCAGTAGCGTTTGAGCTGAGAAAACTGGATTGGGCAGAGGAGTTTATTGAAAAGACATCCGCGGAGCTGCCCGAAAAACTAAGGGAGAGCATGAAAAACCACGCTTTCGCCAATTTACATTTTCTGAAGAAAGATCACAACAAAGCGCTAAATTATATTAACAGAGTTAATTTTGATTACCCACTTCACAAGATTGACAGCAAAACACTGACATTCAGGATCTATTACGAACTGGGTGATTATGAACACGCTTTTTCAGTGCTTGATACCACAAGGCAGTATGTTGTTAATACCAAAGACCTTGCTAAAATATTCCGTGAGCGTCAGCTTAATTTTCTTAAGTATGCCTCCGAGCTTATACGCCGCAAAACAACAGGTAACAGCCGTGATATAGAACTAACGCTTAAAAAACTAAACAACGAAAAGGCTGTTGAGCTATCCGGCTGGTTAAAAAGAAAATTTGAGGAACTTCGGCAGTAGCGGGCATCTGAAACATATAAAAAGGAGCATTTCTGCTCCTTTTTTGAAATATTAGCGAAAATTTCTGAAAC
>JBHEKV010000115.1:0-16929 GCA_041859235.1 Ignavibacteria bacterium
AATTTTGCCGCGTATATTATGGATTCCCCCGGCATAATCAGCCTGAACCCCGGCTCACCTGATGAAGATGTAACAGTTGATGGTATTTTCAATCACCCCAAATTTGGTATGCCTGATGTGGTTATCGTAAGCTGTGACGTAACGCAGCTTTCCAGGCAGCTATTCTTAGTAAAGCAGGTTATTGATGCGGGCTTTAAGGCAATTGTAGCCTTAACTATGAATGACCTGCTGGATAAAAAAGAACTTGATGTAAATGTAAAAAAGCTTTCTGAAATACTTGGTACCCCTGTAATAAAGATAAACAGCACAACCAAACAGGGCATTGATGAGCTCATAAAATTTTCGCAGGAACTGCATTATTCAGATAGGACACCTGAGTTTAAAAAATACATTCACAAGCCCGCAATACCTACAATTGAAGATGTTGCGAAACTGTATGATTACACAGAAGCTACTGAGCGTGAAGTAATCAGGCACAAGAATAACAGGCTTGATCTTAATGAGATAAACAAAAAAAGCTTCCATTCCCTATCCAGAACACCCGATAAGAATTCAATGAAGCTTGATAAAGTCTTTCTGCATCCGCTGTGGGGAATAATAATATTCATAATTTCGATGGGTATAATTTTTACTTCGATATTCTGGATTGCCCAGCCATTAATGGATCTTATTGATGCAGGATTCAGCAGCCTTTCGGCGCTGGTATCTGAAACACTGCCCGCTGATACTTGGTATAACAGTCTTATTACAAACGGTATTATTAACGGCTTTGGTTCTGTTATGATATTTGTGCCGCAGATAGTAATTCTGTTTATACTGCTCGGATTGCTTGAAGATACGGGCTACCTGGCAAGAGCGGCAATGCTGATCGATAAACCGCTCAGCAAATTCGGGCTCAACGGCAGATCATTTATCCCGATGCTCTCAGGCTACGCCTGCGCAATTCCCGCAATGATGGCAGCACGAACAATCTCAAACCGGAGGGAGAGATTCCTTACAATAATGATAATTCCGCTGATGAGCTGCAGCGCAAGGCTGCCTGTGTACGCAATGCTGCTTGCTTTCGTTGTACCGCCTGATAAGCCGTGGATTGCCGGTATAGGTTTAGGGGCATTGTATCTATTCAGTTTGATATCGGGTGCAGTAACGGCGGGTATAATAAGTAAATTTAAAAAGACGGAAGAGAAATCAACATTTATGCTTGAGCTACCCCCCTACCGCGTTCCCGTGTTCAGGCATATTATTAAAAATACCTATTATAAAGCATTGGTATATGTTAAACAGGCGGGACCGATAATTATTTTATTCTCGCTTTTACTTTGGGCATTAACGTATTTCCCGAATGTGGACCCGGTTTTGCCAGTTGAAAGAACTGCAGGGCTTAATGACGAGCAGGTTTCACATCTTGTGGAATCCGAAAGGCTGAACACATCATACGCAGCAATGGTTGGGAAGAATATATTCGAACCGGTATTAAAACCATTGGGCTGGGATTGGCGCATTGGAGTATCACTGATATCCGCATTCGCCGCCCGTGAGATCTTTGTAAGCGCTATGGCAATTACATTCAATATAACCGAAAGTGAAGATGATGAAGAGAATTTCCAGCAGTCAATATTAAGTTCAATGCGTGAGGCAAGAGCTCCCGATGGAACAAAACCGCTGTTTACTACTGCATCCACAATTGCGCTGATAATATATTTCATGTTCGCAATGCAGTGCTTATCAACAGTAGCAGTGGCACGCAAAGAAACAGGCTCATGGAAGATTCCCTTATTGCAGATAGGTATATATACCGTGATGGCGTATGTGCTGGCATTTGTAACTTACCGGGGATTGAATCTGCTGGGGGTACAATAACATCTCTTCCTTCCAATTCAGCAAATATCATTTTCTTTTTTTATGAAGTTAAACCACTGAAGTGGTTCGTGTAAGTTCTCAGCACTATCAACCCACGACTAAAGTCGCGGGCTATTATACGATATGATAATTAACAATTTCTGCATTACGACAATCAGAGAAATAACAGCAACATTGCCTGTCTAAACCTATAATTTCCAAAATCTTTATATATGATTGCACTGTCGCGGTCTGAATAAAATGCTTTCTTAGCCCACGACTTTAGTCGTGGGGTTGTATTGGATATTTCTTACTTAACCGATTCATCGGTTTTTTAGAAACAGTTTAAAAATCCCTTGGATTATGATTTCAAATTGATTAATTGTTGCTTAAATTTGTACAGTGAAAGGGCTATATAAAATGAAAAATATCATTAAATCATTCTCAGTTATCGCAATTATTTCAATTCTTTATATCGGCTTTTCAGCCGCTGAAGCCGATGCGGGCAAAGCAAATTGCGATGCGTATATTTATGTCTCCAACAACTCTTTATTTGAAATTAACTTAACCATTGACGGCTTCCCTTCAGGCAATTTGCTTGTTGGTAAAAGCAAGACATACACGGTAAATCTGCAGAATGACCAGGGCAAGAGGATAAAGGTGAAAGCAGAATACCAGGACCCTGACTATATCGACCCGAAGGCAATCACGTACGTTACCAAACAAAAGGTTGAGTGCGGCGGAAGTGATTCCGTTTTTGTTGCATTTTCGAAATAGAAATTTATAACATAAACCAAAAGCCCGGCATTAACAGCCGGGCTTTTTTGTTTATATGTTAATTAGCGGGAGATACTTAATCAACCTTAGAGACAAGGTTTCTTAACTAACTGCGTTACTTAATCAACCTTAGAGACAAGGCAATTAAATGACTTCGTCATTTAATTAGCATCATTTTTTTGGTTTCGTAGATGCTGCCATCCAGATACATTGAATAGAAATAAATGCCGGATGTGTATCCTTTACCATCAAAAGCTGCCATATATGTACCTGCCGGGTACTGGTGATTTACCAGCTCCACTACTTCCCTTCCAAGCAGATCGTTAACAACAATTCTGACAAGGCTTTGTTTACCAACAGAAAACTCAATACTCGTCATAGGGTTAAACGGGTTTGGATAGTTTTGGTTCAATTTGAAAGTAACCGGCTCATTATTTGATGCGATGCCTGTAAGTACAGTGTACTGCAAATAAGTTGGCGGTGCAACCGAACCCGGCGGGTTCAATCCTTTGCCGCCTGCAGGCAGTGTGCCCACAAAGTTAGCCATTGAATCCTGTGCGGCAAAATAGTAATCAACCACGCTACCTTGTGTCTGGCCCGGTATAACAAACCTGAAAGTATCCAGATTATTATAAACATTATTTAGCGCTGTGAAAGAACCGCCGTTCACCCTGTAGTACAGCCTTGGTCCATTGGTAATTCTTTTGATAGCATACGGTGAATTTATTGTAACAATTGCTGTCCTGGGCCCCGTATCGCTTGAAGCAACAATTGGAGTGTGATTAAAATTGATTGTGTAATTCCATCCGTAAGTCATAAGCGCAGCAAGCGAAGCTTGTGTGAATTTTAAGAAATACGGCATTTTCACATTCGCGAAATTATCATTTATTGTATGGTAATACGGATGAAAATCACTCATCAGCTCTATGCCGCAATATGCGTTGTAACCTCTCTGCCAGAAGTAATAATGGTCGCTTGAAGACATATTGCCTACCGAAACAACAGGATCAAGTATTGGCTGGTAGATATTATATGCAACTTTGGTAATATTAGTAAAATTTACAGAAGCGGAGTTAGTAAACAAATTAAGCTTATAATCATTATTGCCATCCCATGCTATCATATCAAAATTCAGAACACCGCGAATTGAATCGCCTTTATTGTAACTTGAATCAGCGTAAGCACGGCTGCCTATCAAACCCTGTTCTTCTTCATCAAATGCAATGAATATCAGTGTATAATCAAAACTGAAAGGAGCAAGCAGTCTTGCGGCTTCCATAACTGCGCATGTGCCTGATGCGTTATCATCAGCACCGGGAGCAAGTGAACCTGAGGGCATATTATCATAATGCCCGCAAATAATGTAATATTGATTTGGGTACTTTGTACCCGGCTTAGTTGCTATGACATTAGATCCGCTCGACCTGTAATTCATATACCGGGCGGTAAGTCCGTAACTCTGAAATCTTTCATAAATAAACTGCGCCGCTTTGGGGTTATGTACAGTTGATGAATGCCTTGATACAATTGTATATGGCGCGCCGCCGATGATCGTCGATGTATCGCCGCAAAGCTCCCTGTTGAGTTTTGAAAGTGTTTGCAGCGTTACAAGATTTGAAATTGAATCAATCCTGGGGCTGTAACCTACCTGGGAAAATAAATTTACACAAACTAAAATCAGAACAATAATAACCGTATTTATTGTTTTCATTGGATTATAGGAAATAGATTGTTAAATATTTGGGATGGATGAACGCGGATCGTTACCTGAACATAAGGATCCAGGCATTACAAATATATCTCTGAAATTAAGGAAATATTATGATATTCATCATTAGATTTGATGATAATTAAGCATCAAAATTGTATTAATTAAACTATTTAAAAACATATCCTAAGCCTGCCTTGACCTGGAAGACTGAATTACTTCTCCCGCCCCCGTCAAAAGATAGTTCCTGCATACCGTAATATACACCCTCAACTGATAGCAGCATGTGGTTCTTTAACGCATAATCAGAGCCGAATCTTACGTTAAAATTCACCATCGTCGATTTAGTTTCCTTTAAAGAGCCTCTATCGTACTGAAATACTATCTTACTGCTTCCAATACCCAGACCCAGATTAACAGAAACATCCCCGCGGATAAACCTGTACTTAATAATAGGTGAAAAATTGAACATTGTCATACTGCGCATTACTTCAGTATTTTCAAATGTATCAAATTTGGTTTCATTGCCAAAAGATAGGTCATAGTTCAGCCCGATATACCAGTTCTTTCCACTGGGAATTTCTGCGGTAGCATCAATACAAAAACCTGGCGGGATTCCGTCATCGTATGGGAACATATTGTATTCATCCTTTCCGTCTTTAGTATGATATCCTGATTTCACTGAAATTACCGGACCATTACTGAAATATCTATTAGCCTGTGCATTTGAAATAACCTGTATCAATAAAACCATGCCCAACAGAAACCGAAAATGTACTCTCATTTTACCAATACCATTTTCTTTGATTCAAGAAAATCACCCGCCTCTATCTTATAAAAATACACGCCGCTGGGGAAGTTTGATGCGTCCCAATCAACATTATAGCTCCCCGGCTGCATTTGCTGGTTTACAAGAGTTATAATTTCTTTACCTAGTAGATCAAAGACTATTAATTTAACCCAACGGTCACGACCGTTCCCTACGGGAATTTGAAATTTGATATTCGTTACTGGATTAAACGGGTTTGGATAATTTTGGAATAATTGATAATTTGAAGGTACAGATTGGGAAACAGGTAATGCTTCAGTAATTGAGCTTCCCGCATCTGTAGTTTTCATTATAGTACCATTCCTGCCAAATACAAAACCGGTATTGGGATTTACAAACTTCACCGAATACAACAATTGCGAACAACCTGAATTCAGTTCAAACCAGTTGGCTCCGCCATTCGTTGATTTGTATATCTTTCCTGAATAAGCACAAACATATCCAGTAGCTGAATCGGTAAAAGAAACAGAACTTAACGGTCCCGCAAAAGGAAGATCATACCTTATCCAGTTTACTCCTGAATTTGTTGTTTTATGGATAAGTGAGCTGTTTGCCATAAAGCCTGTCCGGCTGTTCAAGAAAAACAAATCATTATTTGTCTGAACAAACTGAAGATATTCAGAATACCATACTTTGCCATAATTTGTAGTTCTGTTTACCCAGCCGCCTGACCCGCAGGCAAAACCCATTGAGTCATTAACAAATAAAAGATCTTTAATTGAATATGCGTTATTTGTGTATAAAGGACTTCTCTGATCCCATGTTGATCCGGCATCTGTTGTCTTGAAGATCTTGTTATCAGATGCCCCCAAATAACCGGTGTTTGAGTTCAGGAAGTATGCACAGTAGATCTGATAGTTTGAAATACTGAAAATATTACTGAAATTCATGCCGCCGTTTGTTGAGCGCTTCACAAAATTAAATCCAAAAACATAAACCGAACCATTATTACCTATATATCCTCCGGACATTCCCGATGTAGAATCAATTGGGGTAACGCTCCAGGTAACACCTTGATTTGTAGTCTTGATCAACTCACCTGAGGCAAAAAAATAACCGGTGTTTTGGTTTAAGAAATCGCCGCTGTTTATTTCCCTGAAGGTCAAACCTGAATTAATCTTGCTCCAGTTAAGCCCGCTGTTAGTAGTTTTATAGATTATCCCATTTTGCCCGATTGCAGCATAGGTCTGAATGTCAATAAATGATACTGCTAGGAAATGATCTGTTATACCGCTGAATACGGTATGCCAGTTTAAGCCGGAGTTGGTTGTTTTAGATATAACCCCGTCGTTGCCGGCGGCCAAACCAGTGTTGGCATCAAAAAAACTCACACAATTCAGCCTGGATGTTGTTATATTCAATACGCTCCAGTTAATTCCCCCGTTAACTGTTTTACATATATCACCGTTTGAACAACTGACGTAACCGGTATTATTATTAATAAAAGTTAAGTTTGTTGCATTTGAAGTATTAATTGTACCCAAAGAGCTCCAAACTGCGCCGCTATTTGTGGTTTTGAAAACTGAATTAAGCCCCGTACAATACCCGGTATTAATATCTATCATTTGAATTGAATTAAGCATACTTGGAATATTGTATACCTGAAAATTACTTCCGCCGTTTGTAGTTTTATAAATTACTCCCACAGAGCCGGTGTAACCTGCACAAAATCCTGTATTGGCATCAATGAAACTTAATGAGCTGAAGAAAAAATCTATATCCATCAACTGATGCCATGAATTTCCGCCATCGGTCGTCTTGATCAATCCCTTCCCTGCAATAAATCCTGTAAGGTCATTTACAAAACTCACATCATAATTATTTCTGTACATAGGGGTTAAAACGTTTGACCAGTTTACACCACCATTAGTAGTCCTTAATACTGTACCGGCAAATCCGGTTACAAAACCCGTATTATGATTAATAAAATGCATAGAGTTTATATCATTTCCCTGCGGCAAGGGGTTTTGCCAAAACCAGCCCGCCTGCTGAGATAACAAAACGGAATTTAAACAAAGAAGTAATAGACAGAAATATTTATTTTTCATTTTACTAACACCATCCTCTTAGATTCCGAAAAATCCCCGGATTCAAGCTTATAAAAATATACTCCACTCGGATAGTTTGACGCATCCCAATCAACATTATAACTCCCCGGCTGCATCTGTTGATTAATGAGAGTTGTTATTTCTCTTCCAAGCAGGTCGTAAACTGTAATCTTTACAAATCCTGTATTCGGAATTTCAAACTTAATATTCGTTACGGGATTGAACGGGTTTGGATAATTTTGAGAGAGTGAATATTTTTCCGGGATATTACCCGTATTAACATTAATAAATGTCAGCCCGCCGTTGGTGGTTTTTAAAACTTTGCCTGAGTCACCGCAGACAAATCCGTTCAATACGTCCACAAATGAATATCCCTTAACATTAAAGCTCATTAGTGACATCATTTGCTGAAAAGACGCTCCGCCGTTATTTGTTACATATAGCCTTCCTGTATAGGGTGAATTACGTTCAGTCCCAAGAAACCATCCGGTAAACTCATTTGCGAACCTGATATTCTGCACCCGCAAATTATTTGGCAGCGGGATCTGAGAAAAATTCAGGCCAAAGTTTGTTGTTTTAAGCAGCAGTGATGAGTCACATCCAACAAACCCAAGTCCTGAGGACCTTAGATATACCGATTCAATAGATTTAGTAGAGCCTGTTGAATAAGTAGTCCAGTTTGTTCCGCCGTTTGAGGTAAATAATACCACTCTAACACCAGTTGAACCTCCTGAAACAAATCCTGTGTTTGCATCCGCAAAATAAATATTACCTGTAGAAAAACCGTTATATATAGTGCTCCATCCGGCACCTGAATTCTTTTTCAACTCCAGGCCGGTTGTAAGGTAAGTTACACCACCTGCTTCAAAAACATCGCTAACGCCATATCCCATTGAGCCAAAATTCCTGGGACCTGACCATGTCAATCCCATATCAGTTGACTGCTGTATTGAAAACGACGGGAAACCGCCTATCCCCGGGTAGTATAATTCTTTGTACCAGCTAGTTGGCGAATACACCCAAAGCTTTGTCAGCCATGTTGTTCCTTCGAACCAACTGTTACTGCCGCTAAATGAGATATTCCACTTATCTCCCCCATTACTTGTAGTAAATAAAAGTGAGCCATCAATACTCATCATAGCTCCTGTAGTCGAGCTTGTAAACGAGATCCTGCTTAAATTTGCAACCGAGCCGCCTAAATTATATGCAAACTGATTCGAATAGCCGGTACCGTAGCATCTTATGATCCATCCATTAGTTCCGCACACAAATGATGTAGCCGAATCCACTATGCTGATATCGTTGAATTTATTTCCAAAGAATAACTCGTAAGAACACCAGGGCTGCCATACCGAGCCTCCATTTGTAGTTCTGGATATTGGACCGTTTTTACCGCATACATAGCCTGTATTAGCGTTAACAAACTTTACCAATTTTTCCTCACCTGCGTAACCTACCTGAAAAGTGTTCCATGTATTTCCGCCATCTGATGTTTTCATTGAACCCACTCTGGCAGTTAAAAATCCGGTCATGGAGTCAACAAAACTTACACTCATTAGATTTTCTGTACCAATCGTCTGTACGCTCCAGTTTATACCGCAATTAGTGGTTTTAAGAAACTTACCGCTGTCTCCGCAGATAAATCCTCTTAAAGAATCATAAAAATAAACGCTTCTCAGGTTTGTTTGAGTTACAGATGAAGCCAGCCATCCAGTAATTCCGGAAGTAGTTTTGTACAGCTCTCCGTGATCACCAACAGCAAATCCAGTGTTTTGATTAATAAATGTAATTGATCTTAGCGCGAAACCGTTGTTTGTTGCAACAGAAGTCCATGATGACCCGCCGGTAGATGTATATAATATTATTCCGCCATTACCTGCAATGTAACCCGTATTCACATTAAAAAAATGCAATGCGTACAGGTCGTTTGAAGTACTTGTCGGAATGTTTATCCAGTTAGCTGAACCTGATATGTTCTTTAACAAAATCCCCCCCGAGCCAACTACATAGCCAGTACTTGGGTTAAAGAACTTTATCGCGAAGAAATCATTTTGCGGATATGGATTGCGGTAAGCCCAATCAGAATTTTGAGATAATAGGATGGATGGAAGAAGGAGTAAAAGCGTTAACAAGGATTTCATATGTCCCTCCAAATCTAAGTTACTCAAATATAATCAACAATTTCAAGAATTGTAATTTAATTAATTACATTCCTTTAAAAATTGCAATTATAATGCATTTACGTTATTTTTGTTTGATATTTAATAACTTTGTTATGCCTAAAACATTATGCATTTAATTGACTGGATCATAATTGCGTTATATTTCATCATCAGCCTCGCAATAGGATTATACTATTATAAGAAAGCAAGCGGCAACACAGAAGATTTTTTCCTTTCCGGAAGAAAACTGCCCTGGTGGCTTGCCGGATTAAGTATGGTTGCTACTACTTTCGCGGCAGATACTCCCCTTGCAGTTGCCGAGCTTGTGGGACAAAACGGTATTGCCGGCAACTGGCTGTGGTGGAATATGCTGATTGGCGGAATGCTCACAGTTTTTTTCTTCGCTAAGCTTTGGCGCAGGGCAGGTATATTGACTGATGTTGAATTCATCGAACTTAGATATTCAGGTAAATCTGCTTCGTTCCTAAGGGGATTCAAAGCGCTGTATCTTGGCATATTTATGAATTGCATTATTATGGGCTGGGTTAATCTTGCGATGGGAAAGATACTGCTTGGTATGTTCCCCGAATATGTGAATAACGGAAATGTAATTTATTTTTTGGCAGCGGGAATGTTCATCACTGCAGTATATTCTGCAATTTCGGGTTTGTGGGGAGTTGCTGTGACAGATGCGTTCCAGTTCATACTTGCAATGGCAGGATGCATAATACTTGCTATAATAGTAGTAAACTCACCGCAGATCGGCGGTATCAGCGGTCTGCAGGAAAAGCTGCCTGACTGGGCTTTGAGATTTACTCCTCAAATAGGCGGTGAAACGGGAACTTCTACAGGCACAGGCGGCATTTTAATGATGACAGTATCTACATTTTTGGCATTTATCGGAATTCAATGGTGGGCTAGCTGGTATCCAGGCGCGGAACCGGGTGGTGGTGGTTATATAGCGCAAAGAATAATGTCCGCCAAAGACGAGAAAAACTCACTACTTGCAACGTTATTCTTTCAAGTAGCCCACTATTGTATAAGGCCGTGGCCATGGATACTTGTTGGACTTTCCGCAATTGTACTTTATCCTGAGCTTTCTATGGCAGATAAGGGTCTTGGTTATGTAAAAGCCATGAACGACTTCCTTCCGATGGGTCTGAAAGGTTTGCTTCTTGCAGCATTTTTGGCTGCTTATATGTCAACTATTGCAACTCACCTAAACTGGGGCACTTCATATTTTGTCAATGATTTTTATAAACGCTTCATATCCCCCGGCAAATCAGAGAAAAGTTATTTGGCAGTTTCCAGAATTGCTACAATTCTGTTTATGGTAATTTCTGTAGTTGTTACAATGTTCATGACAACTATTTCAGGTGTATGGGCATTTGTAATTGAGTGCGGCGCCGGACTTGGATTAATTCTGATTTTAAGATGGTACTGGTGGCGTATAAACGCTATTTCAGAAATAGTTGCTACCGTCACCCCGTTTGTTGTTTACGCAATTCTTTATTTTGGCGATTTCGGCATCAAGTTTCCGGAAACATTATTTATTATAGTACCGGTTACTACCCTTTCATGGCTTGTAACAGTGTTCATAACCAAGCCTGTAAATGAAGATAAACTATCGATCTTTTTTATGCGAGTTCACCCGGGCGGCCTTGGCTGGAAAAAGTATGCGGCAAAACATCCGCATATCAAAGCTGACCGCGGATACGCAGTTCTGTTTATTGACTGGATGCTTGGAATAGTTCTGGTGTACATGTATTTATTCGGTATCGGTAAGATAATACTTGGTAATCTTGGCGCAGGGTTAATATTTATTGCGCTGGGCACAGTGGCAGGATGGATAATCCTTAAGCATGTAAATTACCTTGGCTGGGATGAGGTTGTAAAGAAGAAGTGACCATTTCATTCTCTAAAATCTGAATGTGCGACCCCTCAGGGGTCGTAAATTCTTCTACACCTTGTATTATAAACGTGTGATGTCTACGCCATCAAAAAATCATAAATTAATAATATTCTTAACTGTTAGCTTGACTCCTGTCCGATAGAGTTTGTTGTCATAATGTACAAATAACTACTTCAATAAGTTATCATTTACAGTTTTTTTTTGACAACATCTGCATCACATTTTCATAGCTATCAACAGATCTTTTGATTGATGACACCGTAGGTGTCACACATTTATAGCTAATCACAAACAAATTTACCCGACCCCAGCGGGGTCGCACAAAAATTGCATATAAATGCCGAACACATTTACACAAATCTACATTCATATCGTTTTGGCGGTAAAAAACAGAAATGCCCTCATTAACCAATCCTGGGAAGATAAACTATACAAATACATCACCGGCACAGTACAAAAAATGGGACAAAAAATGCTCCTTATAAACGGTATGCCTGATCATATCCATTTTTTGATCGGCATGAAACCAGATTGCAATTTATCTGATTTGGTTCGTGAAATCAAAAAATCATCATCTAGTTTCATCAAAGAGGAAAGACTAACAAAATTCAATTTCAACTGGCAAACTGGTTTTGGAGCATTTTCCGTGAGTCACTCACAATTAGATAAAGTTATAAATTACATTATCAATCAGAAAGAACATCACAAGAAGAGGACATTTAAAGAAGAATATTTAGATTTATTGAATAAATACATGGTAGAATATGATGAGAAATATCTATTTGAATGGATCGAAGATTGATTCATGAATTTCATGTGCGACCCCTCTGGGGTCGTAAATTCTTTTACTCTTTGCAGCTATAAATGTGTGATGCCTACGGCATCAAAAAATTATATATAGATAATATTTTTAATTGTTAACTTGAACTCGCCCTGAAGAACTTTGTCATAGAAGGATGTAGACAATTGTAACATTATGCCATGATTTACTTGTTTCTTTTAGATTTTGACTTCGAAGGAGTCATATGTTTAAAGAAATGAGTTCCAAGAAACAACCCGACCCCATCGGGGTCGCACAATAACTGCATGATTTATTTTCCAAACCGTCAAATTGACTAATATTTTATCACCATAACCGTTATAATTGCGAATTACTCATTGTTAATTGTAAATTGATTTGAATCCATCATACTATTTTACTGAATTTATGCGTTACCTGAAAACAGCCAAGTCAGCTGTTATCAGTTCAACAATTGTGATTGCTCTCGCAGTGCTGCTGCTGGGCATTTATTTGACTATTTCCATAAATTCAGTGAAATTACTTAAGCTTATCCGCGATAAGGTTGAAATTGACGCTTATCTGCATGATAGTATTCAGCCTGGAGATGTAAGTAAGTTAACAAGTTCAATAAAAACAATAGGCGGTGTAAAAAACGTTACTTACATTTCAAAAGAAGAAGCCGCGAAGATATTCGCCGAAGAATTCGGGCAGGATATACTGGAAGTTTTCGATCATAACCCGCTTCCGCCATCGCTTAAGATAAATCTGTATGATGAATATAAAACGATCGACAGAATAGAGAAGATAAAAGCGGAGCTTCAAAAGAATCCCGAAATTGCAGATATTGTATATGCGCAAAAGAACCTTGAGATAATTGAACGAAACTCACAATCACTGGTTTTTCTGAATCTAAGTTTACTGATAATAATTACATTTTCTTCAATATTTCTGATTGGCAACACCATTAGATTGATGATTGTGGCTAAAAAAGATACTATTGAAATAATGAAGCTTATCGGGGCAACGAAGGAAACCATACGCACTCCTTTTATCATGGAAGGTTTTTTCCAGGGGCTGGCAGGAAGTTTGCTTGCAGTGATTATTTTGCAGATCTTTCTCGGATATTTTTACTCAACATACACTAACAATGATTTCAATTTCTCGATAATAGATACTAAGTTCCTGATATTACTCGTAATATTTGGTACATTACTTGGCACTCTAGGCAGCGCAATTTCCATACGCAGATTTTTGAAAATAGCATAAAAACTGCTGTTTTTTTACCCTACTATTGAAAACACTCAAAAAACAAATATTTTTTTTCAGATATTGCATTTTCTTACATTTTTAACTACTTTTGTATAGAAATGTCAGAATTCAAAAAATTTGACCAGAAAAATTGGGTAAAAACCAATTTGAATTATAAGAAAGATCCCGGAAGCTGGGCGTGGATACTGCACAGAATAACCGGTATTGCTTTAATTGCTTATCTTTTTATGCATATATTTTCCCTTTCTCCACTTTCACAGGGAAGAGCTGCATTCAATGAATTTATGTCTCACTATACCACTCCTTTTTTCATGGCGCTGGAGTGGATATTGTTCGCATTTGTTTTGTTCCACTCGCTCAACGGCGTGAGGATTGTTTTGGTTGATTGGGCTGACGGTGCAAAATACCACAGAGCTTTGTACAGGTATTCTATTGTTATTGGTTTGGTTATGTTTTTTGCAATGGGCTACGTAATGTTTTCACACGAAATTCACAATTTATTCAAATAAGCGTTATCATAACAGGCTAAGAGTTGTATAAACACCAAAATTCGCAGGGTTCGGGTTCATTCAGCTGGGTTTTCCAGCGTGTAACAGGTTTAATACTTGTTGTTGTAATGGTAGGTCATTATATTTTAATGCATTACACGCCTGAATCAGGCCACACATATGATGCTGTACTTGCAAGAATGCAAAGTAACTGGTACAGGGTGCTTGATCTCACATTTCTTGTACTTGGGATGTACCACGGCCTGAATGGTGTTTGGGGTATATTCAGGGATTACAAACTGAAACCCTGGCAAACAATCACAATAATGAGCTTATTGATAGTATTTGGTTTGGCATTCACATTATGGGGTGTTAAGACTATTCTTGATATTCCGTATGTTCAAACTTCCACAAGCGAGCTTCTGTAAATTGCAGTACCATTAAATAACTTTTTTCAATCAAAAAGGAGAAAACAAATGGAAAAAATCAACGAAATCAAAGCAATGCTTGATGATATGGGTAAAGACCTCGAGAAGTTTTACTCAAAAGGTCAGAACTCAGCAGGCACACGCTTAAGAAAATCATTGAATGAAGTGAGAAAGAAATGCCAGGAAATGAGAAACGAGATCCAGACTATCAGGCAGGATAGAAAATCATCAGCTCCTGCATCATAGTTTTACGGGGTATATTCAAACCGGGATTGTTGCGACTGGGTATATAGCGAAGGAACGATTTTTCAAAAAATTCTTTAAGTAGCGGTTTAAACGGAGGCTTTTTGCTTTCGGATTAAATTGCTACTTATTTTTATTTATATTACATTTCAAGTTGATTAAGGGAATTAAAACTACAGATTTACAATTTACATCTATGAACACCATTGATATTAAAGCATTATTACGAGTCCGGAGAAGATGAAGTCTAAATTAAGAAATTTTTGCATAATTGCGCATATTGATCACGGTAAATCAACCCTTGCCGACCGTTTGCTTGAAGAAACACATACCATTGCTCACCGCGATATGATCAAGCAGGTGCTTGATGATATGGATCTTGAGCAGGAGCGCGGTATTACCATAAAGCTGCACGCTATTCAGCTTCAGTACAAAGCCAAGGATAACGAATTATATACATTGAACCTGATCGATACTCCGGGTCACGTTGATTTTTCATATGAAGTTTCACGCTCGCTTGCGGCATGCGAAGGCGCGTTGCTGGTTGTAGATGCATCCCAGGGTATAGAAGCGCAAACAGTCAGCAATCTATATCTGGCTATTGACGCTAACCTTACTATAATTCCTGTAATAAATAAAGTTGACTTACCCAGCGCGAATGTTGAAGGAGTTAAAAAGCAAATTATAGAAATGCTTGGCTGCGATGAAAGCGAAATTATTCTCGCAAGCGCCAAAGCGAACATAGGAACTGAAGATATCCTCGAAGCAATTGTTAACAGGATCCCAGCACCCGAAATAAAAGAAGACGCTCCGCTAAGAGCGTTGGTGTTTGATTCGACTTTTGACGCATACAGAGGCATAATTGTTTATTTAAGAGTAGTTGACGGACAGCTGAAAAAAGGAGACAAAGTCAGGTTCTTTGCCACTGAAATTCCAAGTGACGCCGAAGAGGTTGGCATATTAAAGATGAACAGGGTCGTTAAAGATGTCCTCCGCTCAGGTGATGTTGGATATATGGTTACCGGAATTAAAACAGCAGCGGAGCTGCTTGTGGGAGATACAATAATCAATGTCGCAAATCCAGCAACTGAGCCCCTCGGCGGCTACAAAAAGATCAAGCCGATGGTGTTTTCCGGTATCTACCCTGCTTCAAGTGATGATTTCGAGGACTTAAGAGAATCATTGATCAAGCTTAAAACAAACGATGCCTCACTTATATTTGAGCCTGAAACTTCATCAGCACTTGGATTCGGGTTCCGCTGCGGTTTCCTTGGATTGCTTCACATGGAAATTACACAGGAACGGTTAGACAGGGAATACAACCAGACAATTATTACAACTGTACCAAACGTAGAGTACCAGGTACATAAAACAGATGGCACAATGGTGCTTGTTGATAATCCTTCGCAAATGCCTCCTCTTGGAAATATTGACTACATTACTGAACCGTATATTAAAGCCCAGATCATTACTCCAACCGAATACATGGGCAACATTATGAAACTTGCTAATGACCGCCGCGGTATATTTGTATCTACAAATTATTTATCCACAACAAAGGTCGATCTTATTTTCGAATTCCCTTTGAGTGAAATTATATTTGATTTCCATGATAAGATGAAATCGATATCAAAAGGGTACGCTTCGCTTGATTATGAATTCCTGGATTACAGAAAATCTGACCTTGTAAAACTTGATATTCTGCTGAATGCCGAGCCTGTTGACGCTCTTTCATCAATTGTGCACCGCTCAAAATCATTTGAGTACGGCAGGAAGCTTTGCACTAAACTTAAGCAGCTTATACCCAGGCAGATGTTTGAGATTGTTATCCAGGGAGCTATAGGCGCGAAGATAATTTCACGTGAAACCGTAAAAGCGCTGCGGAAGAACGTTATCGCTAAGTGTTATGGCGGTGATATTTCACGTAAACGCAAGTTATTGGAAAAGCAAAAAGAAGGCAAGAAACGAATGAAGCAGGTTGGTTCAGTTCAGCTTCCCCAGGAAGCATTTCTTGCAGTACTTTCAATTGATGAATAATGAGGGTTGATGCAGGAAAAAGATAAACCCATTTTGCCGGAAGATAAACCGAAAGATATACCGCAAGATAAGCCGGATGAGACGACCGACAAACCTGAATCGTCAATTGAAGCTTTGAAGGAAGTCGTTCCCCTTGCGCCTTCAAGTAATGAATCTGCGGCAACACCCCCAAAGGATACTGTTGAGCATGTCATTCATTCACCAAAGCCGCCATCAAAGTTAAAAGAATATTTCGATGCATTGCTTTTTGCAGGCGTTGTTGCACTGATACTCAAGATAATTTTTGTTGAAGCGTACAGGATACCATCGAGCTCAATGGAAAATACTTTGCTTGTGGGCGATTTCCTGCTTGTGAACAAATTCATTTACGGCGCAACTACGCCAAGGAACATTCCATTTACACATACA
>JBHEKV010000207.1:0-36914 GCA_041859235.1 Ignavibacteria bacterium
AAAAAATTGCTCTTCATAATTCATTCATCTGCCCCTTCTGGAGGTGCTGAAGATGATATAGAATATCTATTGAAAAGGTTGAGAGTGAACGGAAATTATATCATTGATGGGTTACTTCCAGAAGGTCCAAGACGAAGTACATTTGTTGAATTTCTGGATAGATGGGGAAATTTGAAGTGGGGTGGTTTCCCAGTTATATACGATGGGATATTTAAATATTTAAAGTATTTCCTAAAAGCCTTTATTCAGGTATATCAAATCAAAGCATTCATTAAGAATCATGATTATGATGCATGCTTCATTAGTGTTGCGGTCTTGCTCTGGCCTATTTTATACCTAAAGTATAAGAAATTTAAAAATATTGTTTTTATTAAGGAGACAATTGAACCTAAATTTATCAGGCGGGTTATTTATAAGCTTATTTGCAGCTCATCTTTCTATGTCATTCCCAATTCAAAGATAATAGAGAAAGAATTTGAAAATGTGACCGGATGTAAAAAGATCAGAACTGTGTATTCTTCCGTCTCCGAAACAGGTTATGAGATCTCACTTGATCATGTTTACGATAAGAAGTTTATACCCCACGAACTTACGGCGCTGAATGGAAATTCTACGAAATTACTCCTGATTTGTAACTTAATTAAAATCAAAAATCCGCTCGCGGCAATAAAGGCGGTACAGTTACTGAATGCTAACCAGAATGATTCACATCAATTGTTTATTGTTGGAAAAGATGATGTTGAAAAAAAATTCGGGAAGAATATTAAAGATTACATCAGGAAACAAGAGCTTGAAAAAACTGTTCATTTATTAGGATATCGTGATAAGGATGAAATTCAATACCTGTTCAGAAAGATTGACTTTTTGGTTATTCCTTCATATAGTGAGGGTATTCCGCTGGTTTTGGTTTATGCGCTCAAATTCAGAATACCGGTGGTTACTACTTCTGCAGGCGGTATCTCTGATGTTATCAAGCATGAGATAAACGGAATGATTGTGAAGCCTGAAGCGGAGTCTATTTCACAGGCAATAAGACAATTGAATGAAAATTGTAAGCTTCGTGAACAAATTGTAGAAAATGGATATGCAACATATATAGAGAAGTTTAATCTTGAAGAAAATCTCTCAAAGATTGAGGAAGTTTTAAAAGTAGTAAATTGATATGAAAAAAATGTTTTACATAAGTTGCTTATTCGTTTTTTTCACAGGATATACAATTCGCTGTAATGAACCAAGGATTGAAATTGATAAGCAGAACATGTATTCGCTAAATGGCATAAAAGTAGTAACAGAAAGCGGCTGGTTTTATCCTTCTTTTTTTGGGGGTGTTTCTGTAGTAACTCAAAATGGAATTGTGTATCATCCGTGGTCTGAAAAAGTTAAATTTACATTATTAAATTCTCATAATTCTGACTATGAATGGATTATGTATATAAAGGGGGAGTTCTATTTTCATTACAACATTTCATTGGAAAGAAGAAAAAACACTATTGTGATAAACTTAAAGGATGCTGGAAAACTAAAATCAAATGATACACTTAATTACGAGTATGCTGAAATTGCAGCTGTATATCTAGACCGATCTGAAAACTCCTATAGGCCATATATTATTGGAGTTCCATATCTGACTTTGTTCAATATCCTATATTCAAATGATTGTTTTGTTTCTATTTATTTCGACTGGAACAAAACCAATGCGTCTCAACTGATTCCGTACAATAATGTTCATTCTCCTACATCAGTATATTATTCCCAATATGCATTGTATAATAAGCTTACTAACGGAAAAAGAAACCAACTCAATGAAACAATTCTAGTTAAAGTCTCAAATGATATTGATGAAGTATTTCCGGAAATTCACAACCCTACATCAGAGTACTATGAAGAATCAGCAAAGAGAATAATTTTTGACGATTGGCAGCCCTTTGATAAATCATACCAAACCTTGCAAGCATTAAAAACAGCTGGAATAAGCAATATTTGGCACATTCTTCATGACTGGCAAAAAGGAGGATACGATGTTTCTTTGCCTGATGTTTACCCTGCTAATGAAAAGTATGGTGGAAATAACCAAATTAGAACGATCAGTGATTACAATAAAATAAACCGGAATCTTTTTGCATTGCATGAAAACTACATCGATGTATTTAAAACTTCATCAAAGTACAGCCCGGATAATCTTGCACTTAATTCATCATCGAACTTCATTTTTAACTGGTTCAACCCGAATAATAGCGACTCATCATTTTTGGTAAAACCTGAAAAAGTATTATCTATATTGACTCCCATCTCGACCATAATTCATAATGAACTGGGTACCACGTCTTCATATCATGATGTCAGTTCTTCTTATGATCCTTCAAAGTTTGTTGATTATGAATCTGATACAAAGGACGCTGGTAAGTTCATTCAGCCGTATATTGCAAGTCAAATGATAGCTGATTCTTTAAGGAAAATTCACGAAGGTCCGGTTAGCGGAGAGGGACTTTCACATTACCTGTATTCCGGATTTTACGATGATTTTAGCGCTCAAATTCACACCGGGAAAAGTCTGCCGGGTGCTTATTATGGTCAAAGTGAAAAATACGGTGGGTTTTATAAACCATTGTTAGTCAATTTTGACCTTTTGAAAATGAAAAACAAGACTTTTGTGCACGGTTTAGGATTTTATGAAAGATTCTTCTATAACAAAAATTACTGGGAATATATGGGTAAAAGCAGAGATTCTGCTTTGATCTATGCAGCAACTGAAATTGCATACGGTCACGGAGCCTTCTTTTCTTCTCATTCATGTAACATCATTGAACAGTCTGCAATAGAATATACATACGTTTATCCACTACAGTTACTTTACTCTAATGCCCGTGTGGTTGAAATTTTGTTTAACGATCGTTCTGATAACAGAATGTATACTGCATCTGATTATATTAGAAAATACCCGGATACTTTTGACGATTTCAATAGTAGTAATTTCATGTCCAGGATATGTGTAAAATATGATAATAACTTGGTCATATTTGTCAATCGCCATCCAAAGTTTAAATGGGAAGTGAATATTGGTCAGAATTATGGATATTACAATTTTCATGCGGAATTCAATCAGAGGGACTCATTGTTTTCGGGAAGCTGTTTCGGAGGAAAAATGCTTTTGCCTCAATCTTCCGGCTGGCTCGCCTTTTTTTCTAATTAATTAAATATAAGGATATTTCCCAAAAATGTTGAAAAAAATACGCGTTTTTATCAAAAAAAACCCTTTTTTGCATACTTTTTTTAGGCAGAGCAGACTCTATATCAAAAAATTCAGATTTCGAAAAGTCTACAATAATGCTCATCTATCGAAGGGAAAAATTAGTTTTCGTGATGAAATGTTCATGGGAAATCTTGAGCATTATTTATCAGTTGGAAATTCTGCATTAGAAAATATAGAAATTGCGTTGGAACTTTCAGGGAAGAAGTTTGAGGACATTGAAAACATCCTCGATTTGCCATGTGGGCATGGAAGGGTGATGAGGCATTTAGTTAATAGAGTAGATCCACAGAAAATTACGGGTTGCGATCTTGATTTTGAAGCAGTAGAGTTTTGTATCAGTGAATTTGGATGCAAAGGCTTGTTTTCAAATGTTGTTTTCGAAAAGATCAACTTCCAGAATCAATACGATCTGATTTGGGTTGGCTCATTGTTTACTCATTTAAACAAGGAATTATTCCGCAGATTGCTGAAAGTATTAATCGGAAATTTGAAATCTGGTGGAATTCTGATATTTAGTGCACATGGTTCTTTTAGTCTTGAAATTATTGATGCGTATGCCGGTATTATTCCTGATGACAGAAAAGAAATAAGCACGATTCTTCAATCCAAAGGTTTTTACTTCACTCCTTATGAAAATTTGACAGACTATGGAATTTCGATTTCTTTAAGGAGTTTTGTCGAACAGAATATAGAAGAATTGTTTGGGAATAACGTTAGGTTGTTGAACTTTAGAGAAAAAGGGTGGGACAATCATCATGATGTGTATTCGTACATAAAGTTAAGGTAGAGACTTAGAAATAGAATATGTCATATCCTGAAATTAATACATCTATTATAATAGTCAATTACAATGTTAGTAATGAAGTTGACAACTGTCTCAACTCCATTTATTTATATTTTAAAAAGTTTGATTTTGAAGTGATTGTAATTGATAATAATTCCACTGACCGGGATATTGAAAATCTGCGTGATAAATACCGGAATGTAAGGTTTGAATTTCTTTCTGAGAATTTGGGCTTTGGAAAAGCAAATAACTACGGAATAAGTATTTCAAAGGGTAAGTATATACTTCTGCTCAATCCAGACACACTGATAATTGAAGATTTTGTTTCACCAATTATTGAATTTGCAGAAAATAACAGTAATGCAGGGGCGTGCGGACCTATGCTTGTATACAAAGATCTTACCTTTCAGAACTCATTCGGAAACCGGATGGGACTGGTCTATGAAATGGCAGAGGCTTTGATGTTTATTGAGCTCTACAGAAAGTTATACAGGTACAGAAGAAGAAAGAATATTATTGGCGGAAAAGTTATGCGGGTCGGATGGTTAAGCGGAGCTTGTATTCTTGTAAATTCTGAACTTATAAAAAGGGTCAATGGTTTTGATGAAAAGTATTTTCTAAACTATGAAGATATTGATCTATGCAGAAGAATTGAAGAATTAAACTGCCATAATTATTATTTCCCGGCATACAAGTGCGTTCACATTGACCATAGCAGCCAGAATAAAAATTATGAAAGATTAGTGTTCACCAGGTATCAAAGCAGGCGAATCTACGCGGAAAAACATTATCATCCGCTGAAAAAGCTTGTTATTGCAGCATTACATATAATTGGTCTTGTTCTAAGGATCTTGACGGTTTCACTGTTTTATTCTGGTTCTGAAAAAAAACTTCGGTACAATGGGTACAAAATGTCGCTGAAATTATATCTGAAATAATTGCAAATTGGATAAAAAGAAAACCAATATTCTGCATATTGTTACGAATCTTTCTGATGGAGGATTGGAAAAAGTAGTTTATCTTATCATAAAACACTTGAATAGAACAGAATTTAACCATGTTGTTGCTGTATTGACAAAAAATGAGAATGACTTTTTGGTAAGTAAATTCAAAGAGTTGGGTGTCCAAGTGGAAACATTTAATTTTGATAACAGGGTATTTAGTTACAAGTCCATTTTTAAAAATATCCCTCAATTGGCGGAATTGCTGAAACTTATAAGGAAAAAGAAAATTTCGGTTATCCACTCTCATGATGTTTTTCCTGCTTTTGTAGCCAGAGTATCTTACGTGCTCTCAATTCTGTCATTTTACAGACCCAGAAAAGTAATTATTACTCTGCATAACATATACTTCTGGCTAAAACCAATTCATCATTTCATTAATAGGATACTAAGTATATTCACAGACAGAATAGTATGTGTTTCAAATGCGGTCCGTGATTATTCTCTTAAACATGACAAGATCAAAACTTCTAAGTATCAGGTGATATATAACGGGGTTGAATCCGGATCTTACGCCCCTGACCAAAATTGCGTATCTGAGTATTATTCTGAATTTGGATATTCAGGAAATGAGTTTATTATCGGTAATGTCGGAGTTCTTTCAGTAAGAAAGGGCCAGAAATATATAATTGAAGCATTTCATAAGTTTATAAAAAAATATCCTGAAGCCAGGCTGCTTATAATGGGAAGTGAAAGATCACATGAAAAAGATACAGCTAACGAAATTTATGATTTGATCAAGAAATATGAACTCAGTGACACAGTCAGGATTGTTCCGCCCCGTGTTGATATAAACAAGATCTATAACATCTTTAATGTATACGTAATGGCTTCAATATCCGAAGGGCAAAGTTTAAGCGCAATCGAAGCGATGCTGAATTCCAGAATTTGTCTCTTTTCTGATATTGAGCCATTCAAAGAAATGATAACAGACGGCGAAAATGGTTTCTTGTTTTCCTCCGAAAATTCAGCAGATTTATTGGTAAAACTTGATTTTATAAGGAATAATTTCAAAAATCTGCAAAATATCGGCAAAAAAACCAGGGAGACTGCGCTTCTTAGATATGACGTGGTAAATATGAGTAATTCTTATGGATTACTATACAAAAATTAAACTGTTATTTTGAACAAAAATTTTACATTCTTAACTGATAATATGAGTTTTTTATCCAGATTTTACTATCCACCTGTTCATTTTTTCACACTTTGGTTCTCTGAATCTATGATCTATAACTTGAAAGATAACGGTTATACTATCAGAAAGGATTCTTCAATACTCGATGTGGGATGTGGATTGGGATATCATTGTCAGAATATGCTGAAATTCGGTGTAAGGGAAAGTTTTGGGGTTGATATTTCGAAAGAGACCATAGAATTATTGAACTCTTTCGGGAGCAAGCCTGTATTCAGGAAACTTGATATTTGCAGGGATGATATAACAGACTATAAAGAAAAATTTGATATAATTTTTTCGAGTGATGTTTATGAACACGTTGATGATCCTGACCTGATGCTGAAAAATCTTTACAAATTGCTGAAAAAAGGAGGAGTGATTTCAATTACATTCCCAAACTGGCTCCATCATGGACAAAATCAGTTTGAAAATGTTAATGAATTTGAAGCTAAGCTTCTTAGTGCCGGATTCAAAAATGTGAATATAAATCCCATAAAAGACTATGGTACCCTCTATAAAATATTCATGAAACTTTATAGCCTGGCTCAGACAATTTCTGATAAATTACTTTCAATAAAAAGGGTGGAGTTTCAGGGGTCAGGAATGCCGGAATCTGACGAGTTCCATGAAATGTATGCCTATAAGAAAATCAGTAAAATCAAGAAGTATAGATCCCTTTGCATTTTGCTGAATATAACCTACAGGGTAATTGCTTTTTTTATTAATATCTTCCCATCTTACAAAGTTAATATTGATAAGAATGAAGTTTTGGGAAAAAGAATGATAGTATATGCGCAAAAGACTTGATAATTATTTTTCTGTGTTTCAATCTAAAAAAAGTAATTTGAAGATCATTTGAAAAGTCTTGATATCGACAAATATAAAAACAGATTTCCTTTTTTTGAGTTCAGTAGTTTCAATGAAATCGAAAAAGAATACTATATTTATCATATTCCAAGATTTGAATTGTTGTTAGGACTTGTTAATGATATAATTGCAAAGCTTAAAAAAACAAATAGTGATATAGATAGAAAAATCAGGATCCTGGACTTGGGTCCACATTTTTTGACAGAAATAATGAGAAATGAGACGGATGCTGCAGTGGACCAACTTGGCTGGAGATACGACTTCATAACAAAACCCAGAATTGGAGAAACTCACATTGAATTCAATCTAAATGATTGCATAAAACCAGAGAAATGGCCCAAAATGACTCAATATGAAGTTGTAGTAGCGTGCGAAATACTTGAACACCTCTATACTTCATTTGATTTTATTTTACCTTTTCTTTACTCTCTTGTTAAGGATGGTGGATATTTACTTATTGGAACACCGAACGCTGTATCACTTAAGAGGAGACTTGTTATGCTCTCTGGGAAAAATCCATTTGACAGAATTACAACAACAATATATGATCCAAATCATTTCAGGGAATATACCAGAGAGGAAATTGTGGAGATCTTTTCGGAACACAACTTTGTACTTTCATATTTCAATTGTATGAGCAATTATAACTACATTAATCATGGTTTCATAGGTCACGCCTACAAACTTTTATCAAAGATTCTCCCTTATTCGTTAAGAGATAACATGACCTTTATATTCAAGAAAGTGGGCCGCAAGTAGTGAACAAAGACATCTCAATAATAATAATAACCTGGAATGCGCTTCATTTTCTTGAAAAATGCCTTCCGTCTATTTATGCTAAAAATCACGGTACGGATTTTGAATTGATCTTGATTGACAATAATTCCACTGATGGAACGAAAGAGTATGTGATGACTAATTACCCTGATACCAGGTATATATTTAACGATCACAACCGGGGAGTTGCCCCGGCAAGAAACCAGGGATTTAAGATCGCACAGGGTAAGTATATTTTAATACTGGATGTTGATACAGAATTCATAACTGATTCTCCTCTGAAGCAGTTAAAAGAATACATGGATAATAATCCCGATTCAGGTCTCATAGGGGCTCAATTAGTTTCAGGTGATGGAGAGATACAGCGGAGCTGCCTCAAATTTCCAAGTGTATGGATAAAACTTTTTGTGCGATTTGAAAGGTTTTCTTTTATAAAGAATTCGAGAATGCTGAAAGAATATTATATGGAGGATTTTGATCATGAATCCGTTTTGGAAGTTGATTATGTGATCGGAGCATTTCAGTTTATAAGAAAGGCTATGATTGATAAGATCGGATATTATGATGAACATATCTTTTATGGGCCTGAAGATATAGATTATTGCCTCAGGGCTAAGAATAACGGGTACAAAGTGGTTTATTATCCAAAAGTGAAATTATTCCATTTTTACCAAAGGATAACAAAAAGACTTTTTACCAAAATTACTTTTAAACATTTTGCGGGGCTGGCTTATTTTTTCAGGAAACACAGATATGTAAATTATCCTAAACTAAAATAATGATCTGAATTGTCACGTTTTAAAGAAAGAGTATTGCTGGTACTTTCTGATCTCATTACAGTGAATGCAGCCTGGATAATTTATTATATTATCCGCGTTGAATCAGGATGGATTCCGTATGTTGCACCGGCTTCTTTCATTTTGCCATCACTGTCAGTTTATTTTTACTGGTTGATAATTTTTTCATTCGCAGGTCTGTATCAGCATTGGTTCGTCAGATCAAGATTTGATGAGTTTGCTTCAGTATTAAAAACGATTTCATTCGGCTGCTTCATTCTGTTCTTTCTAATATTTCTTGATGATGCCATCAGCGATTCCAGAGCAATATCAAGGTACTTAATACTCATCTATTGGAGTATCATGATCGTTTCAGTAGGTTCCGGAAGAATACTTATCAGGAGTCTTCAAATGACCATGCTTCAAAAGGGAATTGGACTCAGAAATTCGATCATTATCGGAACCCGAAAAAGAGGTACTGAACTTGAAAACCTTCTGAGTAAGTTTCCTCAGTTGGGATACAAGTTCATTGGATTCGTCTCCATCGGGAAATCCAATGCCTCAGGAAAACTTCTGGGTGATATTCTATCTCTGAAAAGAATTATTGAGATTTATAAAATTTCTGAAGTACTTATTGCTCTTGAAGAAAATGAGAAAGAAAAGCTTTTTGATATTATCAGGTATTGCCAGGAAACGGATGTTAACTTAAAAATTATGCCTGATACATATGAAATAGTGAGTGGTCTTGCCAAAACTAACCAGTTATACGGCGTTCCGTTCATTGAGGTAATGCCCGAAATAATGCCATATGGCTCAAAGCTGTTTAAAAGAGTATTGGATGTTTTTATTTCCGTTTTTTTGCTTCTGTTACTTTCTCCTCTGCTCATCCTGATCGTAATACTGATCAAGATAACATCGAAGGGTCCGATTTTTTATAGGCAGGTCAGGGTAGGAAGAAACTCCAGGCAGTTCAATATGTATAAATTCCGTTCTATGATAAAGGATGCCGAAGAATACGGCCCTGAATGGGCTGGCGAAAAAGATTCCAGAATTACCGGAATTGGCAGGATCATAAGGAAGGTATATCTCGATGAAATTCCGCAGTTATTGAATGTTTTGAAAAATGAAATGAGTATTGTGGGTCCCAGGCCGGAAAGGCCATATTTTGTAGAAAGACTGAGTACAGAAATACCTTACTATTATAAAAGATTATCAGTAAAACCCGGTATAACCGGTTGGGCACAGATAAAGCACAAGTACGATTCCAGTCTGGATGACGTAAAAGAGAAACTTAAATTTGATTTTTATTATATTGAAAATATGTCTTTAAAACTTGATTTTAAAATAATGGTTAATACATTTTTAGTCATCATATTCATGAAAGGCCACTAAAAGATAATGAACAAGAAGAATATTCAAATGGTTGATACCGGGACACAGTATCAGAAGATAAAGAGTGAGATCGATAATGCGATACACAGCGTTATTGATAGTACTCAGTTTATTCAGGGTCCCGCTGTTAAAAAGTTTGAAACAAATGTAGAGAAGTATCTGGGTACAAAACACGCAATTGGTTGTGCATCGGGAACAGATGCTCTTCAGATCGCAATGATGGCGCTTGATATCAAGCCCGGTGATGAGATTATTACAACACCTTTTACCTTTGTTGCTACTACAGAGACCATAGCAATTCTTGGGGCAGTACCTGTTTATGTAGATATAGAACCTGCTACATTTAATATTGATGTAAGCAAAATTGAAGCAAAAATTACACCAAAAACAAAAGCGATCATGCCGGTACATCTATACGGCCAGCCTTGTGATATGGACCCGATAATGAAAATAGCTGAAAAACACGGTCTTTTTGTTATTGAAGATGCAGCTCAGGCTATGGGAGCCAGGTACAAAGATAAAATGATTTGTACTATTGGTCATATCGGATGCATTAGCTTTTATCCCAGTAAGAATCTTGGTGCATTTGGTGATGGTGGTATGCTGACTACAAATGACAATGATCTAGCAGAAAAGATCCGCATGATAATTTCTCACGGCTCAAAAAGGAAATATTACCATGAGACTTTAGGCGTAAACAGCAGGCTTGATTCAATTCAGGCCGCAATACTGGATGTTAAGCTGAAATACCTTGATGATTATTGCGATCAAAGGTATAACGCAGCAATGAAGTACAACGAAAAATTTAAAGGAATAATTGAAACTCCGTACATAATGCCGGGAGTTAAACATATTTTTCATCAATATTCTATAAGGGTTAAGAACAGGGATGAAATGATGGAGTTTCTTAAGTCACAGGGGATACCTTCAATGATTTATTATCCGGTGCCACTGCATATGCAGGAAGCTTATAAATATGAATATAAACCCGGAGACTATCCGGTATCAGAGGAAATAGCAAAAGATATCATTTCGCTGCCTATGCATACAGAACTAACTGATGAAGAGATAGATTTTATTGCTTCCAAGGTAATTGAATTCAATTCCAATTAACTATAGATATACAGATTGAAAAGAGCTTTAATAATAATACCAACTTATAACGAAGCTGAAAATATTGTAAATATTATCAGAGAGCTTGTAGCTATAGCTTATGAAGGCGTTACCATAGAAATTCTGGTAGTTGATGATAACTCCACTGACGGCACAAGCGCACTTGTAAAGAATTTCGCTCACGAAAGGGTTCACATCATTGAGCGTCCCGGGAAGCTTGGGCTTGGTACAGCTTATATAACAGGATTCAAATATGCTGTCGAAAACGGCTATGATTATGTGTTCGAAATGGATGCCGATTTTTCGCATGATCCGAAGGCAATCCCGGCATTTTTCCCTAAACTGAAAGAATATGATGTGGTAGTTGGGTCAAGATACATTGAAGGCATAGCTGTAGTTAATTGGCCGCTCAGCAGACTTATGATAAGCATTGGAGCAAGTTATTATACAAGAATGATAACTTTCCTCCCGGTAAAGGATGTTACAGCTGGTTTTATGGCCTATAGGGTATCTTCCCTGAAGCAAATTGATTTTGAGAAAGTTCACTCCAACGGATATTCATTCCAGATCGAAATGAAATTCCGTATGTGGAAAAAAGGATTCAAGATAACTGAAATACCGATCGTATTCATAGATAGAAGAGCCGGCGTTTCAAAGATGTCAAGAAAAATCGTATACGAAGCGATGTTCATGGTGTGGAAGCTGAAACTGCAGTCAATATTCAATAAACTCTAAAAATCCAGCACTGCTTGAGAGATATTTCTGTAATAATAGTTAATTATAATGTAAAAGAACTGTTAGAGCAGTGCATTAATTCTATTTTTTCAGCATCAACAAAACTTGATGTGGAAGTTATTATTGTTGATAATAATTCCTTTGATGGAAGTGTACAATATATAAAAGAAAAATTTCCCGGAAACCCCCGGCTGAAAATAATCGAAAGTCCCGTAAATATGGGATTCGCAAAAGCCAATAATCTTGGTGCCAGGGAAGCAGAGGGTGAGTACCTTCTGATTCTTAATCCTGATACAATTCTGCAGGAAGATACTCTTGATAAGTCGCTCGAATTTTATAAATCTGTAAAGGATATAGGGGCTTTAACCTGCAAGCTGATACTGCCGAACGGAAAGCTGGATCTTGCCTGCCGCAGAAGCTTTCCGACACCTTCTGTTGCTGTTTACAGAATTCTTGGTTTGAGCAGAATTTTCCCTAAGAGTAAGTTATTTGGTAAGTATAACCTTACATATCTTGATGAAAACGAAACATATGAAGTTGATGCAATTGTTGGAGCATTTATGCTCATTAAAAAAGATGTGTACGAAAAGGTAGAAGGTTTTGATGAAGACTATTTTATGTACGGGGAAGATCTTGACCTTTGTTTCAGAATAAAAAAAGCAGGATACAGAATATTCTATTACCCGAAAACCTCTATTATTCATTACAAAGGAGAAAGTACCAAAAAAAGCAGTATTTCTTATGTAAATAATTTCTATGGTGCAATGCAGGTGTTTGTAAAGAAGAACCTTAATACAAGTTTCTGGCTTATGAATCTGCTGATAAGAATGACCATTCTTTACAGGGCATTACTTTCTTATATAACACGTTTTTTCAGTAACAATTACCCGGTTCTGCTTGATCTCAGCTTCATTGTTGCAGGAATGTTCATCGCAATATACCAGCGTTTTGATTTTTTCCCTGTGAGGGCTTATACAGTTGTCATTTTTGTTTACACGGCAATATGGCTGCTTACACTTGCGTTAAGCGGATCATATAACAGAAATGAAAGATTTTCACTGATAAAACCGCTAAACGGTATCCTTATCGGATTTTTTGTGAATTCATCATTCACTTACTTCTTTAATGAGTATGCTTTTTCGAGGGCAGTTGTTCTAAGAACTGTGGTGTATACCTATCTTTTGATTGCCGGATGGAGAGTAGCTGCGAAAATTCTGAAGTATTCAAAGTCAAAGGGAATATTCACTACTTCAAACACTCTCATTGTCGGAAAGAACACGGAGACTGAGAACTTCATATCAAAGCTTAAGACACGTATTGATGTTGAGTATGATTTTATTGGCTATATTAATCCCGGAAACAATATTAAATCCGGCTATATAGGCAATTTGAATAACATCAGGGATGTTGTTGTTTCAAACAAGGTAAAGAACATAATTTTTGCCAAGAATGAATTATCAAATATTCAAATACTTGACCTTATGTGGGACCTCAAAAACAGCAACATTGGATTTAAGATACTTTCAGGTGAAAGCGATATCATACTTGGAAAAAGCACCCTTGATAAGATAGATGATATTTATCTAATGAAGATTGAATATAATATCAACAAGAAATTCAATATATTTGTGAAACGAACTTTTGATATCTTATTCGGTGTTCTTAATTTGTTCACTATTTATCCCATGGTAATGATAATGGGCAGCGTGGGACTATTAAGCAGCACAAAGGAAAAATTCTACAGGAAAGTAAAATTTATACCTGAAGTAATAACCGGTAAATATTCATTTGTAGGCAGGGCAATTTGGGATACACCGCAGCAGGGGATAAACTATCTTGGCAAAAACGGGCTTACAGGCTTGGTACAGATAAATCTGCACAGAAACTTAAGCGCAGACGAGATAGAATATTTCAATTTTTATTATGCCAAGAACCAGTCTTTGGGCCTGGATATAGAAATACTTTTAAAGACTTTATCTTTATTCCTTTTTAGAAAGAACCTAACAAACACATGAGCAAGAATGTATTAGAATTTGAAAAACCAATAATTGAGCTTGAACATAAAATTGATGAAATGCGTGCTCTTTCAGATAGTCTGGATATTTCAAATGAAATAGGCAAGCTTGAAAAGAAAGTTAATGAGCTCAGAACATCGGTGTATAAGAACCTCACACGCTGGCAGATCGTGCAGATCGCGCGCCATCCTGAAAGGCCATACAGCCTTGATTATATTTACCTGATGACAGAAAATTTTATAGAAATGCATGGCGACAGAGCCTTTGGCGATGATAAAGCAGTTGTAGGCGGATTTGCGACGCTTGCAGGCAAGCCTGTTATGATAATAGGCCAGCAGAAGGGAAGAGATACAAAATCCAATATTTACCGCAACTTTGGAATGATGAATCCTGAGGGTTACCGTAAAGCCTTGAGGCTTATGAAACTTGCTGAAAAGTTCAACCGTCCCGTGATAACGCTTATTGATACCCCCGGCGCAAATCCGGGAATGGATGCGGAAGAACGCGGACAGGCTGAAGCCATTGCAAAGAATATACTTGAAATGAGCAGGTTAAGAGTGCCGGTTATTGTTTGTATTATTGGTGAAGGCGCTTCAGGCGGCGCATTCGGAATTGGCGTGGGAGATAGAGTTCTTATGCTGCAATACTGCTGGTATTCCGTTATTTCACCGGAATCATGCTCAAGTATTTTATTCAGAAGCTGGGAGTATAAAGAACAGGCCGCTGAAGCTTTGCAGCTTACTGCAAATGACCTGGTGAAACATAAAATTGTTGATAGAATTGTCCCTGAGCCTGAAGGCGGGGCGCACAGGAATCACAAAGAAGCCGCCGAACTGCTTAAAGAAGCTATCCTTGATGAACTGAAACAGCTCGAAAAGGCTGACCCCGATAAGTTCCTTGACCAGCGCATAAAAAAATACAGCGCTATGGGTTATTGGGAAGGTTAATAATTTTAATCCATTACTAAAAAATGACTACTGCTATTGTTGATAAAAATGCAAAGTTCCTCGTAAAAGGAGGGAAACCTTTGCATGGCACTATACGTATCAGCGGCGCCAAGAACGCTGCTTCAAAGCTAATTATAGCTTCACTGCTTACAGATGAACCTGTTAAGCTGGCTAATGTGCCTGTTAGTATAAGTGAAATAAGAGTTACTAGAAAAATTATCGAATCTCTAGGCGCTAAATTCACAAAGTTTACAAATCATGAGCTTGTTGTACAGACTAAAAAGATACATGATATTTCATTTTCTGCTTCGCTTGGGCTGATTAACAGGATAGGAGTTTTAACAGCAGGTCCGCTTTTGTTAAGATCAGGTGAAGCCAGGATACCAAAACCCGGGGGCGACCAGATAGGGGCAAGACCAATTAACTTCCATCTCGATGCGCTCATAAAGCTTGGGGCAACAGTTAAAGAGCACAGAGATTATTTTCTGCTGAAAGCTAAAAGGTTAATTGGAACCGAAATTACTCTTCCATTTCCTTCTGTTGGGGCGACAGAGAACATTATCATTACCGCCTCGCTTGCAATTGGCAAGACAACCATACATAATGCGGCTATTGAACCGGAAATTATGGACCTTATTATGTTGCTGCAGAAAATGGGTGCAATTATCGATGTAAGGACAAACAGGAAGATCGTTATCACCGGCGTTGAAAAGCTTCGCGGGGCAGAACACAGGGTTATTCCCGATAGGCTTGAAGCAGCTTCATTTGCCTGTGCCGCCATTGCTTCGCAGGGCGATATAAAGATACTTGATGCATGCCACAAGGATATGATAACTTTCCTTAATACTATCAGGCTTATTGGCGCCGAGTATGAAGTGCAGAATGACGGAATACGTTTTTATTATAAAGGTGAACTTAAACCGATAAATGTTGAAACAGAAGTACATCCCGGATTTATGACCGACTGGCAGCCGCCTATGACCATTTTGCTCACACAAGCCAATGGTATTTCAACTTTACATGAAACCGTATATGAAAACAGGCTTGGGTATGTTAACGAGTTGAACAAAATGGGTGCGAATATTGAGTTAACCAAGGACTGCCTTGGTTTGCCATGCAGGTTCAGCGGGACTAACTACTTCCACAGCGCTGTTATCAAAGGAAAGACACAGCTCCGCAACGCTGAAATTAATGTTCCTGATATCCGCGCCGGATTTTCATACCTGGTTGCGGCAATACTTGCCAAAGGTGAATCACTTGTGCACGGCATTCATTACATCGATAGGGGATACGAGAACATCGATCAGAAGCTGCGCAAGCTGGGAGTGAAGATAAAGAGGGTGTAGTTTCATTTGAATCTAATAACAAACAAAAAACCCCGCTGGACTTTCCAGCGGGGTTTCTTATTTTCATAACTGTACTGTTTGTGTTACGTTTTACTGTGCTTTGTTATCAATTGCAGCGGATTATAGTAAGTTAACCGCTCATTTGCTTCTTTTTTTGTTTCTACTGATCTTATTCGCCTATTTTTACGAGCTTAGGCTGATATTTTAGTTTGTATAAAGCACTCAAATCCTTCTTCGCGGATTTTTCTTTTTCATACAGTCCCACAAGTACCTTATAGGTTACTGTTTTTGTGTTTGTATTGGGATCTGTAACCGCTATTTCTTCAAGAAAGATCTTGGTGAAACCGTCGCGTTCTAACCGGCCGATTCTTCTATCGGCAAGTGACTTGTCAGTATATATCCCCACTTCAATTGAGTTGCCTTTTACTACTGCCAGCTGGTTTGATATATCATAAAACCTGATGAGTGAATCAATGTCATTTATCTGCTGAAAGAGGTTTGATTCTTTCTCTTTTTCCTCTTCTGTTTTTGGTGTTACTACTTTGATCTTTAAGTTACCTTTTGATTTCAGGTTTTTGTTAAGTTCAAAGTCATTTGAAGTACCGTCTTCTCCTTCAAATTCAACGAACACCTTTGATTCAGCGTCAACATTGCCGTTTAACAGCTCTGTTGTTTTGAATACATTGGTATCTATTTCTGTGATATCAATGTGTTCATCAGGATCAATACCCTGGCGAAGCATTTCAGCTTCTTCGTCAGTAATTTGCTCGATCTTTACCTGTGCCGTACCGCCCATACCAATCGCTTCCTTGGAAGCCTTGGAAAGATCTATTATCCTTCCTCTGATATATGGACCTCTATCGTTCACTCTTACTACAGTGTAGAGATTATTCTCAAGATTTGTGACCTTCAGCAGGGTACCGAAGGGCAAGGTTTTGTGAGCCGCCGTGAATTCATAGGTATCAAAACGTTCGCCGTTGGCTGTTTTTCTACCATGGAACCCAGGACCGTACCACGAAGCCTCGCCGGTTTCCACAAAGCTAGAGCCGGTTGGATCTCCATTTGAGTAAGCACTTTCTGATATTGCACCCGTAAGCACGAGTTGTACAGTTAAAAAAGAGATTAACCACAAGATTCTTGTTTTAAACAATGCATCTCCTTTCGTTTTTTGTTAATGAAATGACTGTCCAATAGCTAACATAGCATATTATATCATCATCACAAGGACAGTCTTGCTCGTTCAGTATTGTCTATTGCAATACGTCTTGGAGCGTTTCTCTTTTTTACTTTGGCGCTTTATTGCGCCAAACTCTTATGTTAAAAGAACTAAAAATCTATATGTCCTGCCCGCCCCGTGGAGCGGGGGAGTCATAAAACTTTTTATATATTTTATATCTGAATAAAACCAGATGAACCTTGAGAACAGTCGAAGACTGTTCGAAATCCCGCCCTAGCGGGAGTAAATTCTATTATTGTGTAACTTGTTTCATAATACCTGAAACTTGTAACTTGTCACCTGTAACCTACAACTACTTAACCTGCTTCATGTTCAGGATTCTTTCCTTGCCATCCAGGAATGTAAGCCAGCCGTATTTATCGTTTCCTTCTTTAACTACCTCAAAGAACGCTTCCTGCATCTGTTTGGTAACTTTGCCGGGCATTCCATTGCCTACTATCATTTTATCAACCGAACGGATAGGTGTAATTTCAGCAGCGGTGCCGCAGAAGAAAATTTCATCTGCCATGTAGAGCATTTCTCTCATCAAACTGCCTTCTTTTACTTCAAATCCCATATCTTTAGCCAGAGTCATTATCGATTTCCTGGTAATGCCGCTCAGAATTCCGTTATGAATACCGGGTGTGTAAAGAACGCCATCCTGTACCAGGAACATATTTTCGCCTGAACCTTCGCCGATATAGCCGTTTACATCAAGTGCAATACCTTCTGAAAACCCGTTAACAATAGCTTCCATTTTTATAAGCTGGCTGTTCATGTAAGCGCCGCCAATTTTGGCCATTGTAGGCGTTGTATCAGGTGTACTTCTCCTCCAGGAGGATACACATACGTCTATACCGCTTTCATGCGCGCCTTGGCCCAAGTATGAACCCCATTCATAGGCTGCAATGGTCAGCTCAACCGGGTTTTTTAAGGGATTTACGTTCAGGTCTTCATATCCTCTGTAAGCAATAGGCCTGATGTAACAGTTTTCAAGCTCGTTGATTTTAATTGTATCAACAATAGCTTCAAAAATATCATCATATGAAAAGGGGATCTCAGCCCTGAACACTCTTGCGGAGTGTATGAGCCTCTTAACATGGTCGCCCAGTCTGAATACTGCGGGACCCTGTTTGGTTTTATAACATCTTATACCTTCAAAGAACGAAGAACCGTAATGTAAAACATGTGAGAGTACATGAACCTTCGCATCATCCCAATTGATGTGCTTCCCATTCATCCATATTTTTTCAACTTTTTTTACCGGCATAGCTCAAAATTTTAAAAGTTATTAAATTAGATCTTTCCTGTAAATCCTGTACGTTTTGTATATGTGCGCTCCTAATTTTTCGGCTGTCATTCTCATTGGCATATTATCTTCAAGAACCCAGGATATTTCAGCGCCGGTGTACCCATTCTTGTTGCCATTTTTGATGGTCTCAAGATAGAATACGGAATCGATCGCTTTTTTCTGGTATTCAGGTTTTACACCCATTATTATTACTCTAAGAAAATCAATTTTCTTTTTCTGTGTCAGTATCTTGAGGAAACCGAAAGGAAGGAGTCTTCCGTTCATTTTCTTCAGGACCTGGTTAAAATCGGGGAGAGATAGCGTGAATCCCGCCGGCTTGCCTGCCACTTCAGCAAACATAACCAGGTCAGGGTCAACAACCATTTTAAGCGAATCTGCAAGATAGTCAAATTCCGCAGTGGTTATAGGCACAAATCCCCAGTTGCTTTCCCATGCACTGTTGTATATCTCTTCGATCTTCCTTACCTCAGTATTGAGGTCTTTCATATCAAGCTTATGAGTGGTTACATCAGAACGCTTTTTGATAAGATCGCTCATCCGCTCAAGCCTGGTCATGATCTTAGGATCATTAATTACTTCTGAAGGTATATAATACGCATACAGGTCTTTAGCCTTCTCAAACCCAAAATTTTCAAACATTTTAATATATCTTTTGGGATTGTAAGGCATTAAAAATACGGGAGATGAGTCAAACCCATCCACAAGCAAACCGCATTCATCATTGGTTGAAGGGTTTACAGGTCCCATAATATTGGTCAATCCCTTACTTTTCACCCATTCGCATGCTGTATCAAAAAGCAGGTCAGAAACGTCTTCATCGTCAATAGACTCAAAGAACCCAAAGAACCCCGCATTATCTTTGTGAAAATCTGTGTGATTATCATTTTTGATTGCAGCGATCCTGCCGGCCAACTTGCCGTCTTTTTCAGCCAGGAAAAGCTGTACTTCTGCATGTTTAAAGAACGGATTTTTGTTTGGGTCCAGATTCTTTCTAACATCAAAAATCAAAGGCGGAACCCAGTATGGATCTCCCTTGTATATCCCCCATGGGAACTTAATGAATTCCATTCTGTCCTTTTCATTTTCAACCTGGCGTATCTTGATCACTTTTTCAGCTTCCTTAACATCTGATTCATTCTATCGGGAGATACAGAATTGTCCCAAATCAAATTTATGTGTCCCGAAATATACCTGTTTTTGTTAAAAGATACAATCAAAAACGGGGTGGGGTTACCCTGAAACAAATTGGCTCACTATCATATTAAATATCTTATATGAAAGTTAGAAGTATTAATATAGGATTATAACTAATTGTAATATAAAGCGATTGCAGTATTCATATAAAGTTCTACTTCATATATACTGACTAAATTTTTATTAGGTAATTGAAATTTTGTTTAAAAATGAACTGAAATTCACCAAATTTTTGATTAATTTACCAAAACATCAAATTTCTATTGGGAAAAATAATTATATATTTGTTTGCGGCTTTTTTTACAATAGCAATCTCTTGCGGAGATGCCTATTCACAAGACTCATGGTGGAAGGAAAAGAAATACAAATCAGAAGATAAGCAGAAGAAATTTGAAAACTGCAAACATGTTTTTCTGAGCATAGCTGATGGCTTAATGTATTCAAATGTAACATATATAAGCCCCTTTTTCCAGAATGAGATTTATCTGAGCCTTCAGAACAGTGAAAAAGGTTATTACAATCGCGAGCAGTCAGGGTATATTATCGAAAATTTCCTGCAGTCATTTCCTGTTTCATCGTTCAAGTGGAAAAACTCAAGCCGTTCTGAAAGATATGCGTTCGCCCTGGGGAAGTACAAATACAAAAAGGGGGGCTTTATCAGCACATTCACAATTTCGGTTTCACTGAAGTACCTGAATGATCTGTGGCTGATTGATCAGGTAATTGTTAATTAAGGCTTTCGGGCTATTATATGTTTCATTTCGAAAAGAAAGACATATTCCGTTTCAAAGTCCTCGGGATCCTATCCCTTATCCTGTTATTTGTTATTTTGTTTGTGTTCGGGGTAAAATATTACTTTTCAAGGTCTATAATCAGCAATTGGGAAAGTATTTCCAATGAGAAGAAACTTGAAATACAGGCTGATTGCCTTAACATATTTTATAACAGCCAGAACCAGACTGCGCAGTATTCTTATCAGCTGCTTAAGAACAAGCGCCTTATTCAGGCTGTTACAGCGCTTAACACAAGGAAGGCCTACGATGCCCTTTACGAATCTGAGAGTACCGGAGAATATAACATTGAAATATACAATTCAAGGCTGGAGCTTTTTATGTACTCAGGAAGGCAGAGCTTCCCTGATGTACTGGAGCTGAAAAAAGCGCTTTCAGGTGAAAGATACTCAATAGTAAAAGAAACCGGCATCTTTACATACATTGTTGTTTTTGACCCTGTAAGAAATGATAACGGGGGAATTGAAGGTGTGCTGGTAACATCAAAAATAATCGATGTGAATTCAGGAGTTCAATCGTCATTTTTCAACAGCAACGGTCTTCGAAAGGAGATCTATGATAGATTCCATCTTGACGTTCAGCTTGAATTCAATTCACCTGCAAACACTTCGCCTAGCCCTGACACTTCTTCGGGAAGCGTTTCACTGCTTAACCTCAAAGGCATAAACGGCAATATAATAGGCAAAATGTTTATACCTGAACTTGACCAGTCATCCTATTTGCTTAGCATACTGGGTAAGTTTGATAATGTGATAGGTTTCATAGGGTTTATATTAAACGCAGTGCTGATATACTGGCTTCTTCTCGCTTTGAGAAAGGCTGATTCATACTTCCTGAGAATATCGCTTTTTGCCGCAATACTTATTTTATCAAGATATCTTTGGTTATATATAGATTTCCCGGGTGAATTCTTCGGTCTTTTCGGTTCTGACCTGTTCTCGCCGGTACATTATGCCTCAGGTATCGGGTTCGGGATGGCTAAATCACTTGGTGAGCTTTCAATTACTTCGATTATTTTCGCAGTCATTTCTGTATATATACTTATAAACATTATTAAGTTGTATAAATCAGAACAAAAGCCCCTTAAATGGTATTACTCTGCTGTGATATCTCTTGCTTCTGTTCTTATCTCTTTGGTTGTATTGAATTACTACGGACTCGTTATTCAAAGCCTTATATTTGATTCATCAGTCAAATTCATTGATAAATCTGATCTGTTTTCTCTTAACCAGCCTGAGCTTATTGTCATCAGTATCATAATACTGTTTCTTTCAATTTCCCTGGTTATGATATTTCTTGCGGCCGCGCTGGTTACCGCAAAATACACGGCGCAATATTTTGGATTCAACAGATTTCTCAGAAAAAATACAGTCATTATTTTCTTCGCGGTATCGCTTGTAATGAATCTGCTTATTTTGTTGTTCCCAGACCAGTTCCTTGATGTATCGCTTAAGCTCAATCTGCGCTTGACGATACTTGCGTTAACTGCTATTTTCAGTATATATATTCAGCGGCAGCTTTCATATACGCGTGATTACAAATTTGTGAACATAATAAATCTATCACTTATACTGCTTGTTTGCGCTGTTTTTATACCTGCGGTTCTTCTGAATAAAATAACATCGCTTGAAAACCGCTATCTTGAAAAGGCTGCAAAAGATGTTTCGCAGCAATCTACCGATAAGATAGTTTTTCTGCTTTCCGCTACAATTGATGATATCAGCGATGACGCTTCAATTGAGGCATCAATAAAAGATAAGAATAAGGCGGGTAAACTTGCATTTAATATTTGGTCTAGGAGTAAGTTCTTTGAAGAGGACCTAAATTCCGCAGTTTTTGTTCTTGATACGGCAAAAAGACTTATCAGTGACTTCAATATAAATTCCGGTGAGCTGATTTCAGATAGTGTATTGAATTTTACGCTCAATTCTGCCATAACAAAAAAAGTCCAGAACAATTCTTTGATTGACAGCGAATCTGAAACGGAGGAGGAACCTGAAACGCTTGATATAAACGCTGTAATGAATACAATGCTGGCTGATGAGGTAGAAATACTCCAGAATGGTGATATGAAGTTCTATTCTGCTCTTATTCCTCTCGAAAAAGCAGATCTGAAAAACAGCCGTTACAACAAGATCATAGGGTACGTAATTGTAGCAGCGGGTTATGACGCGAAGAATTTTCTTACCCAGACAAATTTAGGCATATTCCGGAGTTTTGCCAGGGATAACATTCTGAATAAGCTTACTTCTACTCCTGTAATATCGGAATTTTCTGAATCGGAAATTGTAGGCTCCTCAAACAAAGATATTTCAAAATCACTGCTGAAATCACTTGATGCTTTTAGGGAAAGTGTGAAAGATAAAGTTGATAAATCCGCTTTAAGATATGATGAGTTCGAAAATGAGATTTATAAGTCTTTTTATGTACTCTCAGAAAGCAGGGGTACCGGCAATATAAGCAGCCAGAAAATTTATGTTGTGAGCGTTAAAGTTAATGATTTCAGCCTGAGTACTTTTTTCTTTTTCCGATACCTTCTTTTTCTTGTTCTTATATATTTGATATTCCTGTTCATATATATTGTTTACAAGGGTTTTTCCTATCTGCTCGATACAGAATCTGTAAGGTTTATAAAATTCGGCTTCAGGGAAAAACTCTTCGCTTCATTCATGCTTGCTTCAGTTATTCCGATAGTTATTCTTGCAATTTACACCAGGGCCTTCGTTAATGAAAAAAACGAAGATTTCTATAAGAATCAGCTGATCAGCGATCTCAGAATTGTAGATCAGTATGTAAGAAGCAGAACCGGACCGGAGATCACAAAATCAGATAAACGGAACCAGAGAGAAAGCATGAGCGGATTTTCAAATCTCTTTGATAAGGGATTTTCTGAAACAGATAAAAATTTCAATTTCTATATCAGGAACCGCCTTGCAGCTACTACAAGCGAACAGCTTTATAAATCAGACTTGCTTGATACAAGGCTTAGCGGGAATGCGTACTATAATCTTGCACTGTTAAAAAAGGACTATTTTTCCGAAAATCAGCAAATTGGCGATTTTACATTCATTGTTGGTTACAAACCAATTTATGATAATTTCAACAATCTGACAGGTATTATATCAACACAAACAGTGTTTAAGCAGAGCGAAATAAACCAGGAACTGACCGAGAGCCTTGTCTATATATTGGGACCGTATTTCGCCGCGGTTATACTGCTGATCTTTATTGTAAACTTCCTTTCATACAGAATATCCAATCCAATATTGAGGCTGCAGAAAGCTACTGAGCAGCTATCGCAGGGCAACATTGATGTGCAGGTACGATCGAACAGTAAGGATGAAATTGGCGAACTTGTTCAATCTTTCAATCGTATGATAAAGGAGCTTAAACGCTCAAGGGCTGAGCTAAAGAAAGCTGAGCGCGAAGGCGCATGGCGTGATATTGCGCGCCAGGTAGCCCATGAAATAAAGAACCCTTTAACACCCATGAAGCTTGCTATGCAGCATTTATATTATGCTTATACTCACGGCTCAAATGATTTTCAGTCAATTATACAGACTACAAATAAACTTATAATTGACCAGGTTGAAACACTGAACAGGATTGCGACTGAATTCTCTAATTTCGCAAAACTGCCAAGCAGGAATTACGAACTGCTTAACATGAACGAGATACTTGAAGATGTAGTCAGACTGATGGATACAGGAGGTAAGATCAGCCTGAAGCTTGACCCTGTGTTTGACAAAGAAATGGTTATGGGTGATAAAGATGAAGTGAAGCGTGCATTGATCAATATTATCAAAAACTCAATGCAGGCAATAGATGAAATCGATGACTCTGATAAAAAAGGGAAGATCGATGTGGCGAGCTTTCGTAAGAACGGATTTTACTCAGTTAAGATCAAAGATAACGGTGTAGGGATGGATGACGATACTCAGCAGAAACTTTTTGAACCGTATTTCTCAACTAAATCAAGCGGTATGGGGCTGGGACTGGTAATTACCAAAAAGATACTTGATGATATGAAAGCTCATATAAAAGTGAACAGCAGCCGCTCAGCAGGTACGGAAGTTGAGATCAATTTTAAGATATCCGGCAATCAAAGTTAGTTTTGACATGCCGGCTGATACTAAAAAAAAGGCGCTTTTGAAAGCGCCTTTTTTACAATGATTTTCACGGTACTGTTTATCTCTTGAAGTACCAATAATTTTCATCTTCAAAGAAAAACTCCATGCCATAGTGTTTTCTGATCAGAACTTTAAACACGATGAACTTACCCGGAGCTTTCGTGATCTTGGGGTGTCTTCCGAAATCACTGCATGTACTTAACTCAAATAAGGTAGTTCTTGCTATCTTACTTGGTTTATACTCACCAACATAAATGGTCTTTCTCTCAAGCATTAATTCAATTTTAATTGCATAAATATATATATTCAAATACATAATGACAAGGAAAAATTACGTAATATAACGGTTGTACGTGATACAAAGTTGCGAAAAAAGTTATTTGTAACTTAACAGAGTAAAAATAAATAGCGTATTTGCATTTAAGCATTATTCATGAATAAATTTAAGAGTGATGGGGCTGTGTACCTTCATTCTTAAATTGAAATTGCCAATATAAATGCGTATTTTTAATGAATTATGCAAAAATTATCAGGATTTGTTCCTATTATCGGCGTGCCAAATTCAGGCAAATCAACTTTGCTTAACGCAATTTTGGGACAAAAGATATCCATCGTAACCGCAAAGCCTCAAACAACACGAAACAGGATAACAGGAATATATACCAAAGATAATGTTCAGATAGTTTTTGTGGATACTCCCGGGATTCTTGATCCGAAATACAGGCTGCAGCAATTCATGAGCAGAGAAATTGAATCGAGTGTTATAGAATCTGATATCATTGTGCTTGTTATAGATATAAAAAAGTATGAAAGGGAGGCATTTGCAAAGCTGTATGACAAATACTGCAGAGAATACAAAGAAAGTAAAATTTTCTGTGTGCTCAATAAGATCGATCTTATCAGGAAGGAAGAAATACTTGCTGTTATAAAGGATATATCAGATAATTTCAAAGTTGATGAGATAATTCCGGTTTCTGCTGTGAAAGGTTTCAATGTAGATGAGCTTATTAATACAATTATTAAATACCTCCCTGAAAATGAGTTTTATTTCGAAAGTGATGTGTTAACTTCACAGCCGGAAAAATTCTTCGTTTCGGAGATAATACGGCAAAATGTTTTGCGTCAGTACAAGGATGAGATCCCCTTTTCAGTATATATTGATATTGAGGAGTTCAAGGAGCGGGACAATGGAAAAGATTTTATCAGGGCAGCGGTAATGGTTGAGCGCGAAACGCAAAAGGCCATAATCATCGGGGAAGGCGGGCTGAAAATAAAGAAGCTGGGTGAGTACTCAAGGAGAGCAATAGAAGAATTCCTTGGACGTCCTGTTTATCTTGAACTGTTTGTTAAAGTGCGCAAAGACTGGAAAAATGATGATGATTTTTTAAAAAGGAATTTCAATAAATTCGGTTCATCAGTAACATAAAGGCAAAAAATTAATTGGATAAAACATTCAGCAATTACCGGCAGATAATAGATAAGAGACTGTTCGATTTTCTTGAGTCAGAAACAGAGCGCTCAAAATACTGCAAGGATAACCAGAAATATCCCTATACGCTTTTTGATCCACTTAATTACATTATGTCAGGGGGCGGCAAAAGAGTGAGGCCAATTCTTGTTCTGCTTTCCTGCGAAGCGTTTGGCGGAAACACGGATAATGCTCTTGATGCCGCGATAGCTGTCGAAATACTTCACAATTTTACGCTCGTACACGATGATATTATGGATAACGCCAATACACGAAGAGGGAAACAGACCATTCATAAGAAGTGGGATGTCAATTCCGCTATTCTGGTTGGTGATGAGCTCATAGGCCTTTCGTACCGCTCATTATTGCGCGCAAAAACCGGAAACATAACAGGAGTGCTGCAGGCATTCACAGATGGTGTTATTGAGGTTTGCGAAGGCCAGGCGCTTGATAAAGAGTTTGAGCTGAGCGCTGATGTTTCTATTGATGACTATAAAATAATGATAAGGAAAAAAACCGCCGAGCTCCTCAGAACTTCTTCTGTTATGGGAGCAATAATAGGGAACGCGGATACGACGGGAATTGAAGCAATCAGCAATTACTCCGAAAATATCGGGCTTGCTTTCCAGATACAGGATGACCTGCTGGATGTAATAGCAGATGAAGGCGAATTCGGAAAGAAGATCGGCGGAGATATTCTGGAAAGAAAAAAAACCTTCCTTTACCTGAAAGCTTTGGAAATTCTGGACGGTAAAAAGCGCGATGATTTTATGTATGTATATAATTCCGGCAGCAGCGATGAATCTAAAATAAAAGATATTATAACGCTTTACAGTGATATTTGTGTAATTGGCTCAGCGAAGGACGAGATCGCCTCATATACAGAAAAAGCGAACAGAAGTCTGGATTGCATTAAGAGCAGCAATGCAAGAGACCTGCTTGAGAGTTTTTCGGGTATGCTGCTGAACCGGAGCTATTGATGATAGAAAGAACCGTGACTATTGTAAATAAGGCGGGGATGCATACAAGGCCTGCATCCAATATTGTTAAGATAGCCTCAAAATACAGGTCTGATTTTTTCATAATAAAGAATAATTACAGCATTAACGGGAAAAGCATAATTGGCGTAATGACACTTGCAGCTGAACAGGGGTCGCAGCTCACGCTCAGGTTTGATGGTGAAGATGAACAAAAAGCCGCCGAGGAAGTTGTGAAATTTTTTGAAGATGGCTTTGGAGAGCTTTAAAGAAAGATGAATGAATAAGTCCGAGAAAATATTCAAAGGTATCGCCGCATCGAAAGGAATTTCGATAGGGAGGCCTTTTGTTTACCGTGCCGAAGTGCCCAGTTACAAGGTTGATATTTCGCCGGCCCAGATAGTTTCTTCGGATGCTGAAATTTCTGATTATGAAAATGCTGTAACACAATCTGTAAAAGAGCTTAATAAGATTTTTACACTTGCCAAAGAAAAGCTTGATGATAAGAATCTGCAGATCTTCGAAGCGCAGTTAAGTTTCCTTTATGATAATTTCTTCCACTCAAAAGTTAAGGAACGCATCAGGTCAGAAAATAAACAGGCGTTCGCCGTTTTTAAAGAAGAAATACAGATACTCGAAAATGCCATCGTATCTTCAAGGGATGAATACATCCGTGACCGCGTAAACGATATTGAGGACATGAAGAATCGTGTTCTCAGGAATCTCCTCAAAGGCAGGCTGGTTTCTAAAATTACCGAAAATTCAATTGTCATAGCCCGAAATCTCTCGCCAGCCGATACGATCCTCTTCAGCAACAGGAATTTGCTGGGTATTGCTACCGATCTGGGCGGAATAAATTCACACGTTGCGCTTATCTCGCGTTCACTGAGGATCCCGGCAGTCGTTGCGATGCAGGATATTTCTGTGAACATTTCTTCGGAAGATTCAGTTATTATTGACGGGTATAAGGGCCTTGTGATCCGCAATCCTTCTGAAGAAACAATACGTTCTTACAAAGAACAGATAGTTAAGAACAGCGAGCTGGAGCGAAGGCTTGAAGAGATCGAAAAGCTTCCCGCCGAGACAAAGGACGGAAAACCTGTCCGGCTTTCCACTAATCTTGAATTCAATAACGAAGTAGATTACGTTGTGACGCATTACGGCTGCGATGTGGGACTTTACCGAACTGAGCATTTGTTCATGGAGCAGGGTGATTTTCCATCCGAAGAAGATCAATACCGCCAGTATAAATTCCTGGCAGAGCATATTTATCCTAAAACTGTTACCATCAGGACTTTTGATATAGGCGGTGATAAAATTCTGCCAGATTCGCAGAAAGAACTTAATCCTTTCTTAGGCTGGCGCGGAATTCGTATCTGCCTGGATAAAAAAGAAACATTTCTTGCGCAGTTAAGGGCAATTTTGAAAGCATCAACGGGCGGCAACCTGAAAATAATGCTTCCAATGATATCAGGAATTGAAGAAGTAAAGAAAACCTTCCGGTATCTTGAAGAGGCAAAGTCACAATTACGCGAAGCTAATATCCGGTTTGATGAAAAGATACAGGTTGGTGTAATGATAGAGATCCCTTCTGCTGTGCTGCTGGCTGATGAACTTGGCAAGATGGTTGATTTCTTCAGTATAGGAACCAATGATCTTGTTCAGTATGCACTGGCTGTTGATAGAGACAGCAGTCTTGTTTGCGAGATGTACGAAAAATTCCATCCGGCTGTTCTAAGGCTGATAGATATGACCGTAAAGAGCGCCGCCAGGAACAATATTCCAGTTAGCGTCTGCGGCGAAATGGCTTCTGACCCGTACGCAAGTCTGCTGCTAATTGGAATGGGTGTTACAGAGCTAAGCGTGGTATCTACTCAGTACCTGGAAATTAAACGCCTGATAAGGCTTGTAAATTTCGAGAACTCACGGAAAGTTGCGGCTAAAGTGTTAACTATGAGTACTATTGAGGAAGTTAAGAATTACATTGAAGAATGTTTCAATAAAAATATCGGCGAGCAGCTTGAAGCTTTAAGCTGAAGAGCGGTTACTTATAATAAGAATATGATAACTAAAACAGAAATTGATATCCACGACAGCGCGAACATGTTTGATGTTATTGCGGGATTTCCTGAGCAGATCAAACAGGCTTTCGGGATAGGAAATGATATCAAAATTGATATTGATACCGCCGGCATAAGAAATATCATCATCACCGGACTGGGCGGTTCTGCAATTGGCGGCGACCTTCTTAGAAGCTACCTGCAGTATGAAATTAAATTGCCTGTACAGGTAAACAGGAATTATTTTATTCCGGCATACGCTGATGAAAACACTATGGTTATCTGTTCAAGCTATTCCGGCGATACCGAAGAGACCCTTTCTGCCTATAATGACGCAAAGAATAAAGGGTGCAAAATTGCATGCATTTCAGCCGGCGGAAAACTGACCGTTATGGCGGAAAATGACGGGAATTATGTTGTTAAAGTTCCGCGCGGATTCCAGCCCAGGTGCGCGCTGGCATTTTCTTTCATAACCATGCTTATGCTTTTTGTTAGGCTTAAGTTCATTAAAGAGCGCGATAATGATATTGCAAAGCTTATTGATCTGATGAGCGAAAGATCCGCCGTGTACTCAAATTACGGGGGCACAGCGAATCCTGCTTTGAATATCGCCGAGCACCTGCATGGAAGGATTCCGGTTATATATTCATCCAATGACCTTCTTGATATAGTTAATCTCCGCTGGAGGGGTCAATTTGCTGAAAATGCGAAAACTTTGGCTTTCGGCAATTATTTCCCGGAATTAAACCACAATGAAATAGTTGGGTGGCAGGAAAATTCAGAATTTTTGCGTAATTTTGCATTAATATATCTTCTCGATAGGGAAGATAACCCCCGGATCGTAAAGAGGCAGAAGATCACAAAAGAGATACTCGAGCCTTACAGGGGAATAGATATTGAGATCGAATCAGAAGGAAATTCAAAACTTGAAAGGATTTTCGATCTTGTTTACCTGGGTGACTGGATCAGTTTTTATCTTGCGGTAATAAACAAAACAGACCCTACACCCATTGAAAAAATCAATTTGTTAAAAAATAAATTAATGGAGAGTTAGATCCGTGTGGATTGAATTGTTGATTTCTGTTATTAAAATTGCTACTGTACTTACAGTTCTTCTTGTTTCGGTAGCTTACGCGGTTTACGCTGAGCGCAGAGTCTCGGCATTCATGCAAAACAGGTACGGCCCTAACAGGGTTGGGTACCAGGGTTTGCTGCAGTCATTTGCTGATGTGATAAAACTTGTTTTTAAGGAGGATATCGTTCCGGTAAAAGCAAACAAACCTATTCATACCCTTGCGCCTATGATCTCTATTTTTGTGGCTCTCACTACAATTGCCGTTGTGCCCTTTGGCCATACAATTGAATTGTTCGGCAGATTAATATCGCTGCAGATAACTGATGTGAACGTCGGCATACTTTATATTCTTGCCCTCACATCTCTTGGAGTATACGGTATAACATTAAGCGGCTGGTCTTCCAACAGCAAGTACTCTCTTTTTGGGGGAATACGCTCAAGCGCGCAAATGATAAGTTACGAACTCTCAATGGGACTTTCAGTTGTCGGCATTATTCTAATTACCGGCTCACTAAGCCTTCAGGATATTGTTCTTCACCAGTACGGCTGGAAATGGAACCTCGTCCTTCAGCCTTTGGGTTTTATCATTTTCCTGGTAGCTTCGTTTGCGGAAACAAACCGCTCGCCGTTCGATCTGCCTGAAGCAGAACCGGAACTTGTAGGCGGCTATCATACTGAATACTCAAGCATGAAGTTCGCCCTTTTCTTTTTAGCCGAATATGCCAACATGATTGTTGCATCAACAGTAATTACAACCCTGTATCTTGGCGGCTGGCAGTTCCCGTACCTTCAGACTTTTGGTTTACCGCCAATGCTGGTTTCAATTTTGCAGGTTCTTGTATTCTGCATTAAGGTAGCGTTCATGGTGTTCTTTTTTATCTGGGTTCGCTGGTCGCTTCCCAGGTTCAGATATGACCAGCTTATGAACCTTGGCTGGAAGGTAATGCTTCCGCTGTCAATTCTGAATATCATTGTAACTGCAATACTTGTTTCTGTGTTAAAGTAAATAAGATTCATCTTTTTGAATTAAATGGGATATTAATTAATTAATTTTTCGCGAAAATGAAAAGAATTATCGTTTTAGCAGCATTAATGTTCGTGCTTTCACTTACCGGAAGAAATTACGCTCAAGGGTATGAATTTGACCTTAATGACCTTGAAGGCAACAGTGTTAAACTTTCTGAACTCATAAAAAAAGGACCGGTTTTTGTACAGTTTTGGGCAACATGGTGCGTGCCCTGCAAAGAAGAAATGAAAGTATTGAACGATCTTTGGGGCAAGTACAAAGATTCAGGATTTGTATTTGTTGCCATCAGTATTGATGATCAGAAATCACTTAGCAAAGTAAAACCGTACATTGAATCAAAGAGTTATAAATTCCCGGTGCTTTATGATACCGATAAAAATGTTTTCAGTAATTTTGGCGGTCAGGACCCGCCGTTTTCAGTATTTGTTGACCGAAACGGAAGCATATATAAAACCTATTCAGGCTACATGCAGGGTGATGACGCTAAGCTTGAAAGCGAAATTAAAGAAGCTTTAAAGATAGGAAAGAATTAGAAATGATGAGAACTAAGGGGGCAGTAACTTTATTTTTTCTCGTTTTAATTTCCGGTGCTTTTACAGTTTACTCTCAGCCCAAACTTAATGTAAGAGTATCAGCCTCAAATGTGCTTCGTTACGGAACAGGTGTTGAAAACAGTTTAACAGAAGACAAAAATAAAAAATATTTCGAAGAACTCTTTGATGGCAGGCTGTTTGTCAATGATTTTTTGGCGGGCGTAAGGTTTGAATATGACGATCCTATTGAATTTGGTAAATCATTAAAGGGTATATCACAAAGATTTCTTGAATTCAAGAAAGATGATTTTACAGTACGCGGCGGAAACTTCTACGAAGTCTTCGCAAGCGGCTTAACACTGAATTCTTTTGAAAGCCGCCCTATAGGCTGGAATACTATGTTTGATGGCGGAAGAGTAAATTATAAACATTCATTCGGTAAAAAAGGAACTGTAAAATTCAACAGTACTTTGGTTGCCGGAGGCATGGATTTTACTGATATAAATGATACCGCAAGAACTGAGACATACAGCATTCGCGCGGTCAATTTCAGTTTATCACCCGTTAAGTATGTTACCTTTGGCGGTTCATATTTGTACACCGATGGCAAGATCCCCACCGGTAACCTTATAACGGATATCAGTGCTGAAATTTTCGAAGGTAACCTGGGTCTTAACTACAAAGGCTTAAGTTTGCTTTTTTCATACGCAAACAAGGTAACAATTAATCAGCCAAATGCGATATTTACTCAATCCAAAGCTCCGCGCGGTGATGGTGCCTACGGCTCAATTTCATATACCCGCGAGGGATTCGGGATTACGGTTGATTACAAAAATTACAGGTTTAATGTGACCACCCCTGACCAGCGAAGCGCGAATGATCCGTTTAAGTCGCTGCCGTTCCAGAATGCTCCTTCGGCTATTAAAGTTTATTCCTCAACACTGCTTTCAAGATTCCCCCATAATGTGGATTTTAACGATGAAGTTGGCTGGCAGGTTGATATATTCTATTCACCCACACCCAAGCTTACGCTTAATGCTAACGCATCATTGACAAGCAGGCACTATGACTATGTTGATGTTGATACCACCACTTTGACAAGATATGAAAGAATAGACCGAAGTGCGTTTTTACCTTCAACAAAGAACGAATTTTCACCATATTGGGAGCTTTTCTTTGAAGCCGAATATTATGCCTCAAAGTCATTGAAAACGAAACTTGGTGTTTCAAGAAAAACAAATATTCTATACAGTATTGTGAATCCGGGGGCAAGTGATATTATCAGAACATTCACAGTGCCGCTGGAAGTGCAGTATACATTCGGTAAAATATACGGTGTAAAGCTTAACGCTGAATTCCAGCAGGCATACAACAGCCTTCGCTCCGGTGATACGCACTTCTGGAGCCAATTGACAACACTCAGCGTTTCACGTTCGCCCAATATCATTGTATCAGGTACTGCGGAAGTAACCAATGATGAAGAAGATCCTTCAGGCAAGAAATACTGGGTTAAAGGTGAGTTGGTTTATAAATTCAATTCTGCCAACACTATTATTTTATCATATGGCAGCGAGCGCGGCGGTATTCAGTGCTCAAGCGGTATTTGCCGGTATGTATCACCTTTCAATGGCTTCAGATTAACAATTATGAATAACTTCAATTAAAAAAGGTTATATGAAATATTTCAAAATATTATTAATTGCCGCTGTACTTGTCCTGTTGCACGGGTGCGAAAGCAATGATTCAACAACCAATTCAGTATATATTCCGCAGCCGGTGAACAAGAAAGTACTTGTTGAGTTCTTTACAAATGCCGGATGCAATCCCTGCATTGCCGCTCATGAATATCTCGACCAGATCAACGTCAATTCAGGCACTACAATAAATGATACAAGCGTAATAATCCTCAGCTATCATACAAAGTATCCCTATATACTTGATTCACTTTACCGGGCTAACATAACACAGAACCAGGGAAGATGCGATTATTACGGTGTGAATACAACCCCGCAGGGCAGACTTAATGGTATTAGCATGGGGCAGTATTCCTCATCAACATGGAGCGCGCAGATAAACGCTGAGTTTAAAACAACAAATTATCTGAATATCACACTGGAAAACAGCTATGATGCGGGACTTGATACCGGAACAGTCACAGCCAATATTCAGCTTGTAAATGCTCTTCCGTCATCAAATAATGTAATACACATGGTTATCATTGAAAATAATATATCATACGTCACAGCGCCAAACGGCATAACTTCACCTGATGATGTGATGAGAAATATGATAACCGGCAAGGATGGCGAAGCTATTTCAATCGGGCAGACCAACACTGTTTCAAAATCATACGGTTTAAACAGCAATTGGGACCCGAATGAATGCTGGCTGATAGTCTTTGTGCAGAACCCGGATACCAAACAGGTATTTGGAGTGGAAAGAATAAAGATAGTAAAGTAATCAAGGGTCTAAATGATCTTAAAAGCACCTGCAAAGCAGGTGCTTTTTTTATTGGTTAACCGCGTACTATACTGTTCACGGTATTTATCCAGTGAAATGATTGATAAAATAATAACTATTTAAGTGATTTAAGTTATGTTAAATTATCTTAGATTTGATGTAACAAACGGGGGAATTATCATGGAATTCAGAAAAATTGCTGTAATTATTCTGGGTATTTTTTTGATCCTGCCTTTAACTTACGGCCAGTCAAACCGTAAAATGTACGGGATAACAATTGACGGTATAAATAATATCAATAACATAGCAACTACCATAGGCAGCCACAGGTACAGAATGACAACACGCATAGTGTTTGATGAGTGGATTCCAGCAACTGACTACACTGTGGCTGTTAATAAGCTTGATAGTGTTTGCGTAATCATGGGTGAGCTGCTTGATAGCTATTATGTTAAGGATTATTCCATAGCTCAGTACAAAGCGCGCACAGATGAGTATATGAATACACTTGGCGGCAAAGTTGATATATGGGAAAATGGTAATGAAGTAAACGGTGAATGGCTGGGACATAAGGATTCCGTTAAAGCCAAAATAAACTATGCTTTTAATAAAGCTACTTCAATGCAGTACCGCACAGCGTTAACGCTTTATTATAATAAAGATTGCTGGGAAAATCCGCAGAATGAGATGTTCCGCTGGGTTAATGCCAATATAAGCCCTGAAATGAAGCAGGGTTTGAATTATGTATTTGTATCATACTATGAAGATGACTGCAATAACCTGCAGCCAAACTGGCAGCAGGTATTTGATAGCCTTCATGTTATATTTCCGAATTCAAATTTGGGAATAGGTGAGTGCGGCACAACTAACGCGGCATTAAAAGAAACATACATAAATCGTTATTACAAAATGCATATTACCACCCCAAAATATATCGGCGGATACTTCTGGTGGTACTACAGGCAGGATTGTGTGCCGTGGACTAACAAGCCGCTTTGGGGAATAATTGAATATGCTATAAGAGCATCAATCCTGTTATATGATTCAAATGAAAATGAATTGATGAAGGATGGAGACGGATACTGAATTTTTTAATTTGTGAATTATTGAGTTTTTATTGAATTGCGCTTGCCAAAGGCACTCCGCATTTAATAATTTAAATAAAGATTTTTGAGTAGCCACGAGCTTTAGCTCGTTGAAAAAGTGAAAATGAATCACCGGCTTTAGCCGCAATTGAAAATCTAAAACTCAATGAATAACAATGCCAAATCTTTTTATATTAATTTCTGTATCTTTTTGATTAGCACCGCCCATTAGAGCGGAGAAAAAGTGGAATAAAAAATATGCGGCTTTCTCCAAAGGAGTGCCTTTGGTAAGTCGCAGTTAAAGAACACACTTCTTTTTGATGAAAAGGTAATCCAATTTAAAATGGTCTTTGACTTTTTGAGTAGCTCCGCTCTTTAGAACGGAGAAAAAATGGAATAAAAAATATGCGGTTTTCTCCAAAGGAGTGCCTTTGGCAAGCCGCAATTAAAGAACACACTTCTTTTTGATGAAAAGGTAATCCAATTTAAAATGGTCTTTGACTTTTTGAGTAGCTCCGCTCTTTAGAGCGGAGAAAAATGGAACAAAAAAATATGCGGCTTCAGCCGCCATTGAAGAACAATATTCAAACTGATTCAACTAATCCTTACCAAATCCATATTTCTTAATAAACTCATTATATTCATCCATAAAAGTTAACTTTTTATGATGTTCTTCCTGGTTCTTAATATATTCACGAACTCTATTGACAATTGATTCACTTACTGATACTGCAATATATTCATCCTGCCACTCAAACTTTGTTTTAATAAGTTTATGTTTGTTAACCCAACATGAGGATTCTCCTTTAATTAACTGAATCACTTCGCTTAATTTTTGGTCAGGATGGAGATTGATAAGAATATGAATATGATCACTTACACAATTATGAAAATCGATATGAATTTTCTTTGTGATGGAATTTTCTTTTATATGGCGTAGTAATTCAGGTTTTAGAGCTTTATCTATAAGGTTAACCCGGTTTTTAGTTGACCACATCATATGAATCCATAGTTTAGTATATGGCATATTTATAAATTTAGGTTTTCATTTAATTGCGGCTAAAGCCGTCTCTTCTATTATACTTTATCCACGAGCTAAAGTTCGTGGCTACTCAATTAATTCATTATCTTTTGTAAAACCAGTTAAGTAAAGCAATATTTAATTAAGTTGAAAAATATGATTCAGTATGAAAAAGTAGCTTTTTTGAGTAGCTCCGATTTTTAGAGCGTGGTTTTTATTTTATCTTTGCAATTCATTTAATTATCCCCGTTCTTCGCTATAATGTAAAAAAGCTTTTTGAGTAGCTCCGCTCTTTAGAGCGGAGTAAAAATGAATGGAAAAATACGCGGCTTCAGCCGCAATTGAAAATCAAGAATTCAGTGACTAACAATCTCAATCAACCAATTGT
>JBHEKV010000098.1:0-7097 GCA_041859235.1 Ignavibacteria bacterium
CGTATTTAAACGGGTAATTAGGATTCTGCCCCACCATTGCTTTTATCTCGCCGGTTTTAGGATCGATCACAACAAATCCAACCTGCACGGCAATTTCGCGCTCTTTAACTTTTTCTACAAACTCGTTATCCTGTTTTAACTTATTAAAGATACGCTGCCTGTCGCTATCTGTTTTTGCCTTCTTATACTCATCGCTTTGCTTGATGTATTTTTCCACGGCGTCATTCAGCAGCTGACGGTTGCCTTTCCAGTTCCAGGTGGAATTAAACGCACGCTGGAAATCCTTAAGCTGGTTATTTACTGCATCAACAGCATGCTTCTGCATGCGGCTGTTAAGAGTTGTTGTGACAATTAACCCGTCCCTGTAAATATTAAACCCGTATTTTTCAGCTTTCTTCTCAAGTACCTGCCTTACATATTCGCTGAACTGTCCCCCTAAACCTGTGGATTGCTTCTGTATTGTTCTTGGCTGAGCCTTGATAGGATCGTTCTTAGCAAGTTCATATACTTCTTTTGTTATATAGCCTTCTTCCTGCATATTGTTAAGAACGATATTTCTTCTGTCCATACAGTTTTCAGGATGCTCTATGGGATCGTAATACCCTGAAGGATTTTTGACCATACCTACAAGCATTGCGCATTCATCAAGGGTCAGGTCTGTCACTGATTTATCAAAGAATGTTTTTGCCGCAGCTTCAACTCCATATGCGCCTCTGCCAAAATATACCTGGTTAAGATAAAGCAGCATTATTTCTTCCTTGGTATAGGTTTTTTCTATCTGTACGGCTGTAATAGCTTCCCTAAGTTTTCTTGTAAGTGAAATTGCCTGTCCTATTTCATCACGGTAAAGATTTCTTGCGAGCTGCTGGGTAATTGTACTGGCGCCTTCTTTTATAGAAAAGCTCATTATGTTTTTGAACATCGCCTTTACAATACGGTCAAGATCGATGCCCCAGTGTTTATAGAATTTTCGGTCTTCAGTTGCTATCAGCGCGTTTATGAGATCTTTGGGTATAGCATCAATTGAAACAATTGTACGGTTTTCAATAAAAAGCTGGTCAATAAGCTCGCCATCTTCAGAGTATATTTTGGTTGCAAGGTCTGTTTTGGGATTTTCCAGGCTTGAAAGCGGCGGCAAACCGTTAAAAAGATATGCACCGTATGCTATTGTAACAACAGCAATTGCTATCAAAAAAAACGCAAAGATGCTCAGTTTGCGGGTTGATGATCTTTTTTTCTTATTCATCATCTTGCGCCGGTAATCGCGGTTATTAAAATATTCTTCGCGTTCCAGTGTTTTAGGGTTTTTTGCGTTCTTGTTTTTATTGTCTTTTCCGCCGAACATCTATATATAAGACTTTCTAGTTTTCTTTACTGTATTTTTTGATCTCAAAATTGCCGTCAGAATACTCTCCGTATGTAAAATTCCTGATCCAGTCACCCAGGGTAATGTAACGCCCTTTACGGTTATTGCCTGTCAGCTCTATATCCTGCGGCTTGTGAATGTGCCCCATAACAACATAATCAACACCCCCGGCAATTTTTGCTGCGGCAAAATCTCTCATTCCGCTCGAGCCGTGAGCACCTGTTTTGTTTTCGCTGCCGTATGTCTCTTCAACCCTTTGTTTATCATCTGTGTGCAGCCTTGATTTTCTTGATGACCCCTGCGCAAGCCACAAACCAATATCGGGGTGAACAAGTGAATACAAAAACTGGTTAAACGGGCTGCGAAGGATCTTTTTGATTATTTTGTAACCCGTATCACCTTTTGAAAGCCCATCGCCGTGTGTAATAAAAAATCGTTTGCCGTCAATTATCGTATCCAGTGAATCGCTGTATAATTTCAGACCCACATCGTCCCGTAAATATGTATTCAGCCAAAAATCATGGTTCCCCGAAAAGAAGTTAACTTCAATTCCCTGTTCGACAATTTCATTAAGTTTAGCCAGTGTCCTGTAGAATCCTTTTGGAACTGCCCTGCGGTATTCTATCCAGCAGTCAAACAGGTCGCCTACTATATATATCTTCTCAGCGTCTTTTCTTATACCCTCAAGGAAACTGACAAGTTTCCGTTCTTTTGACTTTTCTTCCGCTTTATCCAGAAAGCCCAGGTGAACATCAGAAAAGAAATAGTGTTTTTTTCCGTTCAAAAACTATGATTTTATTAACTTTAAGCTCCGGAAAAACACAAGAAATCATTAATACCGGAATTTAAAGTTAATTCTTTTTTGAAACATAGAAAATACAATAATATAATCAGTAAAAATACAGTCTAACAGTTTTGATGGTTTACAGAAGGCGGGCTTTAATTGCATTTACTATCCTTTTAGAGGCTTTTCCATCCATTAAGCGCGGGATTCTTCCTTTTTTGTATTTTCCTGTAAAAATTTCGGCTGTTTTCTTAACAATCAATACTTCATTTAGACCGCACAAAGTGTTAGAACCCAAACTCAGCGTTTCGGGTCTTTCAAACGAGTCTCGTAATGTTAAACAGGGAATCTTCAAAAAAGTTGCTTCTTCCTGGATGCCTCCGGAATCTGTAATTACAAGTTTTGAATCGGTGAGTAATTTAATAAAATCTGTATAACCGGCCGGATCAATGGTCTTAAGTCCCGGTATACTTCTTAATCTATCCAGCAGCGAGAAATTTTCCGCCATCTTAAGTGTACGGGGATGAATTGGCAATACTATCTTCGCATCAGGCTCAAAAGTTAATGCCTTTGCGGATACTTTTTCAAAAATTGAGATTATCTTCAGGAAGTTAGATTTGTTGTCAACATTTACCGGCCTGTGTATTGTGGCAAGGATATATTTTCCTTTTATCAGCTTCAGCCTGTTAAGTACACCCGATGATCTGAATTTTTTCCTGAAGCAGACAAGCGAGTCGATCATAGTATCGCCAACAAGATGTATCTTCTTTCTGCTTACACCTTCTTTGCGAAGATTTATCACACCTTCTTTTTCAGTGATAAAAAGCATATCGGAAAGCGAATCAGTTACAATGCGGTTAATCTCTTCGGGCATGGTCATATCAAAGCTGCGCAAACCTGCTTCCACATGCGCGATCGGAATTGTTCCGCCTTTATGATGAATTTTAGAACATACCAATGCGCAGGCTATTGTTGAATTAACATCCCCGAACACAATCACAAGTTCAGGTTTTTCCTTCAGAACAACTTTTTCAAACTCAGCCATAATACGCGCTGTCTGCTCTGCATGCGAGCCTGAGCCTGCACCAAGAAATATATCCGGTTCGGGCAGGTTAAGGTCCTTAAAAAAAACCTTCGAAAGCTTGTGGTCATAATGCTGACCGGTATGTACAATTAAATGCGTGAAAAGGTTTTTGTATCTTGCAAGTTCCAGTTCAATAGGGGCAAGTTTCATAAAATTAGGCCTTGCCCCTACAACTGAAATTATCTTTTTCTTTTTACTCAATTATAAATTAACTAGCTGATCTTGAATGTATTTGCACCAAGCAGGGTAATTTTTTCCCTGTTAAGTTTCAGCTTTTTGGTGGCGTTGCGTGTATCAACTATCCGTTTTGAAAATGCCACAATCCATTCATAGTCATATGTTGTATGGTCTGTTACAATTACAGTCACATCGGCATCTTTCAGCAGTTTTTCGTTCAGCTCCTGTACACGGAAGATCTTATCCATTAAACGGATATTTCTCATATACGGGTCATGGAAATTAATGTTCTGAATGCCTTCTTTATATAACAGCTCAATTACTTTTATAGCGGGTGAATTTCGGGGATCTTCAACATCGCGTTTGAATGTCGTTCCCAGAATCAGCACGTTTGCTTCGCTGGCTTTTACGGGAGCATTGGCAATTTCGCGCATCACCATATCTCTTACATAGAACGGCATTTCTTCGTTAGATTCAGCTGCAAGCTCAACAAAATTAGTATGGAAATCATACTGTTTTGCGGCCCAGTCAAGATAGTACGGGTCAATCTGTATACAGTGCCCGCCGATCCCGGGTCCCGGGTAAAACGGCATATAGCCAAAAGGTTTAGTCGCAGCGGCTTCGATAACTTCCCATATATTTACATTGCCCATCCTGTCGCATAACCTTGCAAGCTCGTTAACAAGCGCAATATTCACACTGCGGAAAATGTTCTCAAGCAGTTTTTCCATTTCAGCAACCCGCGGCGATGAGACCTGGTGAACCTTTGTGGCTACTTCCTGCATTATCATCACAGAAAGCTCCTGGCATTTTTTGGTTACGCCACCCACCACTATTGGTGTATTGCCGGTGTTGTACACTTTATTGCCCGGGTCAACACGCTCAGGTGAAAATGAGAGGTAATAATCTTTGCCAACTTTCCAGCCCTTTGATTCAAGCAGCGGCTGAACGTAATCTTCGGTAGTACCGGGGAAAGTTGTGCTCTTTAATATGATAAGGGTATGTCTTTTCATTCTTTTAAAAATCTCTGCTGCTGAATCCATTATGTAAGAAATATCCGGGGTTTTGTTATCTGTAACAGGAGTAGGCACGCAGATAAATATTATTTCCTGGTCTCCTATTTTATCATAATTGTTTGAAGCGGTAAACAGATTATTATTGATAGCGTAAAGGAAATCTTTATTGATAACATCCTTGATATAATTTTTCTTCTGCTGTATAAGTTTGATCTTATTCTGATCCAGATCCACTCCGTGAACGTTAAAACCTTTTCTTGCAAATTCTATGGCAAGCGGCAACCCGACATATCCCAGTCCGATAATACCGATCTTAGCTTTTTTCTGTTTAATTTTTTCTCTTAATACTTCACTCATTAGTTGTTTTCCCCTTGATAGTGATTTCTTGGTAGTGTACTAGTGAAAACTAATTCTTCTTTTGTAAAAACAAATTGCGTAAAACAAATTGCGTAAATTAAATAAGTTACTTATAAATACTTTCTGCTTCTTCTTTGCGTTTTTTCCACCACGATTCATTCTTTTTATACCACTCAACTGTCTGTTTAAACTGGTTATATGGATCTATCTTCGGCTTGAAGCCCAGGTTTGTGATCTTATCAACATTCAAAGCATAGCGGAAATCGTGATTAGGCCTTGGATCAGGGATGTATTCAATAAATTGATCCTTACTAACATTAAGCAGCTCGCACAGCCATTCAGCCGCCATTTTATTTGTAATTTCGGGATCGTGGTTTGCTGCAACGTTATATGCATTGCCGGCTTCACCTTTATCCAGCAGGAACTCAAGGCACTCTGCGGTAAGCGGTGCATATAGCCAGTCACGTACCTGCAGGCCTTCGCCCCATAACGGAATTTTGCTGCCAAGCAGTATATTTGATATCCACCTTGGCAAAGCTTTTTCAGGGTACTGCCACGGACCGAAATTGTTTGTAGGTCTTAATACAACAACCGGATAGTTCCTTCCGAATTCCATCGCAAGGTCATCAGCCTGTGATTTTGACTTTGAGTATGCTGAAGTTGCCTGGCTATCACCAAGCTTCTTATCGCCTTCGGCAAAATAACCATCGGCTATTGAGCCGTATACTTCATCGGTGGATATATGAATGAATTTATCAACGCCTTTTTCGAATGCTTTTTCAAGCATCACTTTTGTGCCTGTTACGTTAGTGCGGTAGAATAGGTCCGGGTCAGTTTCACTGCGTGTGTTATGGCTTTCTGCGGCAAAATGGATAACATGATCGCATCCGCTTACGGCTTTTTTAACAATATCTTCATCGCAAATATCACCGTGTATGAAATCAACTTTCCCTTCAGCAATAAGCGGATCAAGGTTATCTTTACCGCCTGCGTAAGTGAGCTTATCTAATACTGTAACTTTGTGTCCTTTGCCTGTAATGTAATAAACAAAGTTTGTTCCGATAAAACCGGCCCCGCCGGTTACTAAAATATTCTTCAATAAAATTCCTTTTCTCTAATCCCTTATAAATAAACCAAAATTAAGGCCAACATTTAAAACCAGCCCCTTTGCTTCAATTCCTGAAGGGAAATTATTCACTTCTACGTCGTTATCAACGCGCCATGTGTTTTGCGCGCCCAGCTGGTAGCCGCAGTCAATTTTCAGATACATAAATTTCCTGAGCATTATGCCTATACCAACCTGCGGCTGAACCGTATAAAACCTTGATTTGTATGTCCGTGAAATATTGTTTGATGAACCGTTTGATTGAAACTCATTAAAAGCATTGCTGTAACTTCCAAGATCATTGCCGTACTTGTACAGCTCAAGTTTTAAGGTCCCGGTAGAAAATTGTGAGCCAATTGATATATCGATCACTTTGCCAAGTACCATTACATACTCAATACTCAGGCCGCCCTGCCCCAGGGAGTAATTCGCGTCTTTTTTCAGTGAATCATTCACCTGTTTGCTCAATTTGGAGGTAAATCCGTTCCCAAATCCGCCAATTCTGAGGAAATTGGTTTTTATGGGGAGATCAATAAAACCACCTCCGCCGGTAGTGAAGAATCCGCTCTCAGAAAATTCCGGAAAACCCGCATTTTTGAGTTCTGTATTTAAGTTCTTAACTGGATTGAAGTGCCACCCTGCTGTTACTCCCCCTGCAAAGGCAAAACTTGGAAGCAATTGGGCGTTAGAATTGAATGAAAAACCGCAAAAAACCAATAAAACAGCAAAAAATTTCAATTTACGGCTCATATTATCTGTTTTTTACAAAATTTAGAACACAAAAATACTAAGCAATGACTATAAAAACAATTTAAAAATTTTGGGTGCAGGATTAAGGAAAAATGAGGAATTACGAATTAGGAATTGCGAATTGGGATTTACAAATCAATTACACACTTGAAGAAGCTACTTAATTGTAAAATTCGTGGCTATCTAATTAAATATAGATTCCCGCTTTCGCGGGAAAATGACTATTACAAATGCTCAAAATAAGCCAGACTCGACCCGACCCAGGTCTTTTCCTTGTTGAAATCAACGCCCATCATCTTACCTTTACTTAAGCGCACAAGATTATTAACAAGATACGGCTTGCCTTCATTGTGGACGAATAGTAGTCTTAGCTCTGCCTTGGCGGGCTGGTCGGGAGTCTCGATTACCGGTTCATAGTTGATCTTTTTCTGCAGAATGTAATTTGTGCGGTCGGTAAT
>JBHEKV010000052.1:0-41330 GCA_041859235.1 Ignavibacteria bacterium
CCGCAATGAAGCTTGCCATTGAAGCAGGCAGGCTGGCGTTTGAAGCCGGCAGAATTCCCAAAAGACTGTATGCAAAAGCATCAAGTCCCGTTGAAGGTATGATAAATTCTTAAATCCATAATAAAGCCGCCACAACTATGAAAAAATTTTTGAAATGCATCACAATATTTCTGTTTTTATGCGGAGCAATATATTCCAATACGCTTGATGGCGACTATTATATCGGCGAGCAGAAAGTAACAATTTCGCATGATGAGGAGCATTATTATGTTACGTATTCAACGGATGGAATAAAGAGAATTCTTCAGTACGAAGAAAATACTCCCGCAAATGAACAGATTTGGGTTGAATGGATAAATGCAAAACAATCCGGCACACTTGTATTGAAACCGGATTATTCATCGGGCATTTATACTGATTACAGAACAGGCAGTGAATCATACATCAAAAAAATATACTAGGCTAATCGCACGATCTCACCAAAAAATTCCGGTAGATTTTCGGTTGATGGTTATTACATCAGGTACTCTAAAAGTTAACAGACTCATAAGGCATTTGACTGCATTATCAGCCGCCGGAATAAAAGCCGTTCAGCTTCGCGAAAAAGATATGCCCGCAGGTGAAATGCTAATTGCAGCAAGAGCAGGCGGCGGCAAAATTAAAAAAAATAGAACAAAACTGATCATAAACGACAGGCTCGATGTCGCAATTCTCTCAGGAGCAGGCGGAGTTCACTCAACATCAAACGGGATAGAAAATACCTATATCCGTAAATTTGCGCCGCGTTTAATATCAGGCAAAAGCGTTCATTCAGTAAGCGAAGCAGTTAAAGCGCAGAAAGACGGTTATGATTATGTTTTGTTCGGTCCGGTTTACAGAACACCCGCAAAAGTGAAATTCGGGAAACCGCAGGGATTGAAAAAACTTGGTGCAGTATGCAGCTCAGTTAAAATTCCTGTGTTTGCTGTCGGGGGAATAAATCCCGGGAGAATAAAAAAATGTTTAAATGCCGGGGCATACGGAGTTGCAGCAATAAGAGAATTTGAAGTTAGAAAGAATATTAAAAAGGCAGTTAAAGAATTTCGGAAAGAACTAGGCTCTCTGTAAATGAAAAGGATAGGGCGGCTGTATATGATTACAGATACAGCAATACAGAACAAATATTCACATTACCAAATTGCCAGGCTTGCGATCAAAGGGAGAGCTGATATAATTCAGCTCCGTGATAAATCACTTTCCACTTCTGAACTGACCCAGGTGGCAATTAGAATTGCCGCATTATGCAGGAAGCATAATGTTACATTTTTGATCAATGACAGGGTTGATGTTGCGCTGGTTTCTGACGCTGATGGTGTTCATTTAGGATTGGAAGATATTCCAATCAAAGAAGCCCGAAAGCTCCTGGGCAAGAATAAAATAATTGGCGGTACAGCTCACTCACTTGCTGAGGCAAAAAAATGTGAAAAAGAAGGAGCTGACTATGTTGGATATGGACATATTTACCACACCAAAACAAAATTTAAGCCTGAAAAACCAAAAGGAACACAACAATTGAAGTCAATAGTCAGTAAGATTGGTATTCCCGTTATAGCAATAGGAGGAATATCGCCTGCTAATATCAGGGAAGTAATTGCAACAGGCGTACACGGAGCGGCAGTAATTGGCGCAGTTTTAAATAGCAGTGATCCAATAAGTACTTTAAAGCAGTTAAGAAAAGAAATATATGTCAGGAAAAAATAAAAAGTGTGTATTGACCATTGCCGGATCTGATTCAGGTGCCGGGGCTGGTATTCAATCAGATATAAAGACATTCAAAAATCACGGTGTTTATGGACTCTCGGTAGTTACGGCAGTTACCGCGCAGAATACCAAAGGTGTACAGTCATCATTAAGTATGCCTGCAAAGATGATCGATGCGCAGCTTAAGAGCGTGTTTGATGATTTTGATATAAAGGCTGCAAAAACGGGAATGCTGGCGGGCGCGGGGGCGATTGAGCTGATTGCCCGATATATGAAAAAAAGAAAAAACATTAAACTGGTGGTGGATCCGGTTATATACTCCAAAAATTCTTTTACCATGCTTAATAAGCAGGGGATTGGTTCACTAAAAAAAATGCTGCTCAAGCAGACTTATTTGCTTACACCAAATATCCCTGAAGCTGAAATACTTACAGGGATGAAAATCGATTCACTTGATGACCTCGAAACATCAGCATTAATGCTGTTTGAGCTTGGCACAAAAAATGTACTGGTTAAAGGCGGACACTTAAAGCACTCAATCGGTTTGCCATTGGGTACTGATGTACTGTTTGACGGGAAAAAATTCTATCTTTTTAATACAAATTATGTTTCAACCGGAAACACACACGGAATAGGATGTACGTTATCGGCAGCAATAACCGCCAATCTTGCCTTAGGTTATAACTTAATAACATCAATTGATAGGGCAAAAGCGTATGTTGTTAAATCTTTAAAGAGAACTCAAAAGATAGGAAAAGGGTTTAACCCTGTAGAGCAGTAACTAAATCCAATCAGAATGAAACAGAATATAGATCTGAATAAAATTCTTAAAGAAGTTAAATTCAACACTTCCAGAAGCGGTGGTAAAGGCGGCCAGAATGTCAATAAAGTTGAAACCAAAGTTGAACTTGTATTCAATATAAATAACTCTATGACTATTGATGATGAAGTGAAACAGATATTGCGTAAAAAATTGTATAATAAGCTTGATTCAGAATCAAATGTAAGGATAACTTCACAAACGGAACGCACACAACTTGGGAATAAGAAGAAGGCCATAGAAAAGTTCATTAAACTGCTTGATAATGCCCTTATAAAAGAGAAATTCAGGATTAAAACTGTTAAAAGTTTTACAAGCAAACAGCAGGTACTCGAAGAGAAACGCAAACACAGTCAGAAGAAGAGCATAAGAAGAACCCGGGATTTTGATGAAGACTGATCAGCTAGCCGGAATTATTAGCTTTTTCATTTAATAGGATATGTTTTTATACGATTTTTTTCATTAATTTAGCCTAATTACAATTTTAAGTTACTGCTAAATCTATGAAAAACTTCACAGGCTTAATTGCAATAATACTTTTATTGACGCTTGCTAATCCTTTACAATTACTAACTAAAGACCATTTTATTTATTACCAGGGCAATAAACTTTACATGAATAAGGTTGAAAACTTTATTGCCGTTAAGTTTAAGGATAATACTCCCGGTTCTGAAATGAACAGGGTCACCAATACAATTTCACCTTTGGTGAAGAACAGGAATGATTTTGCCGCTTCCTCTAAAATGAACAGTTATTATTCAGTATCTGTTATTGAGCTTAAGGATAAGGCACTTGAAAATCAGTTTGCAGTTGAAAATATCCGCCAAATTTTAAGAGGCAGCAGCAGCGTACAGTATATAGGTTCAGCCTATAAATATAATGATAACGTTCTGCATCTATCGCTGGGTGAAATATTAGTAAAATTCAAAAAAAATGTTTCGCGGTTCGATATAGATAACCTGAACAGGCTGTATAATTCAACAGTTATTGAACAGGTAACAGGTTTTGAGAATACTTATTTAATTTCAATCGATCCCACCAGCAGTGATGATGTATTTGATGCTTCAAATAAATATGCAATAACGCAATTTGTGGAATTTGCGCACCCCAATTTTTTGAGGTCCGGTATGCTGCTTGAAGTTAAAAAGGATCACAGCTCGGGCGAGCATGTTCACTCTAAGCTAAACGGCGCAATGATACCAAATGATACTCTGAATCCCAGGATGTGGAATCTGAACAATACCGGGAATAATATTCCCCAAAACGTTCAGGGTACACCCGGCTGTGATATGAAGATGTTCGATGCGTGGGATATTACTACCGGCAATCCTAATGTAATGATAGCAATTGTTGATACCGGTATTGATACAAATCACACTGATCTTAGACCTAATTTATGCGACAGGAATCTTTGGTATGACGCGTATGATAACGATCAGAAACCTTATGATGAATATTATCACGGCACAGGCGTAAGCGGTATAACAAGCGCAGCGGGCAATAATATTGCGGGCATGGCAGGTATAGCATTTTCAAGCCAGGTAATGCCGGTAAGGGTTTTCGGGCCTGCTCCGCAGGGTTTTACAACAGATCTTATTCTTGCCAAAGGATTGAACTGGTCCTGGCAGCACGGCGCATGTGTTATTAACTGCAGCTGGGGCGGGGGAATACCGGGCTCATTGATTACTTTCGCAATTCAAAATGCAGTAGATTTCGGCAGAAACGGCAAAGGCACGGTTGTATTCGGTGGTTCAGGCAATTCAGATACAAGCCTGGTTCTTTACCCTGCTTCTATGCCCGAAGTTATTGGTGTTGGAGGCCTGAGTCCATGTTACCAGCGCAAAAGCAGGGTTAGCTGCGATAACAACGGCGGATTTCAGGATTGGGGAGCCTGCTACGGCGAAGGTATGGAACTTGTCGCGCCATGCACATTTATTGGTACTACAGAGCTTGGAGGAGGCTGGTGCGTCTGCGGAAATGGCACTTCGGATTCATCGCCAATGGCAGCCGGTGTAGCGGCTTTGATGCTCAGCAAGAACATAAATCTTTCAGGTGATTCGGTAAAGATCATAATGGAAAAATTTGCCCGCAAAGTGGGAAACTACAACTACAACGTGCAGAAAGAAAATGGTTTGTGGAACAATGAAATGGGTTATGGAATGATCGACGCGAAGATATGCCTTGATAATACTCCGGCAGGTCCTACGGTAATTTATGACCAGGTTCCGCCCATGATAACTATTTATCCGCCGGAATCAAATGTCTATACATCCCCCATAACAGTAGATGCTGTGATTACGGATAATGTTGGGTTAAATACAAATCCATATGGACCCAGGATGTATTATAAAACTCTCCAATCAAACCAGATACAGCTGGCTTACGGAAGCCCTCTCGGCGATAACCGTTACAGGTTTACTTTTCCTGTGATACCGTATAGTGAAGGGTTGTTCTATTATTTGGCTGCTCAGGATGTTGTACCTGTTCCGAATTTTGTTACATACCCGTTGGGCGGCGCAGGTGTAAATCCCCCGGGGAACATTGCCCCTCAAAAATTCATGTTCGTACGCAATACAAACAAATATGATTCATCCTTTGCCAGCAGTGATGTTCCCATAAGGATTTCAGCCGACAGGGAAACATCATTCGTTTCAGTAATGAATAACCCGGTTAACAAAACCATACTTGATGTGAACGTTTTGCTAAACGTTCAGCATACTTTTGATGCAGATCTTTCGTTCAGTTTAATTTCTCCTGCCGGGACTGAGATCATTCTCGCAGGCGGCGTTGGCCTGGACGGAAATAATTATACTGATACTTATTTTGATGATGAAGCTACAATTGCCATTGATAGCTCTGCGGCTGCGCCGCCGTTTACGGGGGTATTCAGACCAATAGAAAAATTGTGGCTTTTTGACGGGGAGAATTCTCTGGGAGAGTGGAAATTGAGAGTTACTGATAACGGATTCCAGGATGGCGGTTTCCTGCTTGGGTGGAGTGTGTTTTTTAAATATTCAACCGAAGGCAATAATGTGAATTTGCCGGGTAATTTCAGCCTGGTGAAAAACTATCCCAACCCGTTTAATCCAAGAACCAGGATAATATTTAACGTGCCCAGGACCGCAAACGTTAAGATAACAGTTTATGACGCAGCTGGAAGGGAAGTAAAAACAGTTCTGAATGAACAGCGTACTGCTGCGCTGGAGGACTATGTTGATTTCGATGCATCAAATTTTGCCAGCGGTGTCTATTTCTATTCTATGCAGGCAGATGGCGAATTTATTGAAAGTAAAAAAATGGTGCTGGTGAAGTAAGAAACGTTTACTTTATTAGGCAAATATAGGTTAGAAGATAACTAGCTTCATTACGTTAACAAAAGTGTAGTTGTTACAGGCAACTACACTTTTTTTATTTTATTTTTTATGCCGTATGGCAGACACAATAATTATTTATTGCAACATTTAACGTATTTATCTAAAGTAACACTTTAAGTTTGTTTAATGCTTGGTATTGCATAAGTATTTTTTTTCATATAGATTTGTTGTAGTTAAAGCTACAACAAAACATTATGGGGAAAGAAATTGAAAGACTGGAGCAGTTGGGCTTTAGTAATTATGAGGCCAAAGTGTTCCTTGCGCTGTACAAAGGCTCAATTATGAGCGCGGCAGATATTGCCAAAGAAGCCAGAATACCCAGACCATCTGTATACCAGATATTAAGGAGTTTTGCTGAAAAGGGTTTTTGTAATGAGGTTACAACACCCAAGAAACAGTTATTTGAAATAATTGATTCGAAGGTTATCCAGGATAAACTTGAAATTGAATTTAAGACCGATTACAACCAAAAACTTACTTCCCTTAAGGCATGTTTTAATGAGATAAGGCCGCTATACAAAACCAGGCAGCCTGATGAATACAGAACTGATGTTGAGCTCATAAAGGGATTTAATCTTCACCGTGAACAGAAATTCCTGGAGCTTGTGAAGAATTCCACAAAAGGAATTCTTGTAATGAACCGGTTTGTTGGCAATGTTTCAGGAAAGCTTGATAAGGAAAGCCGTGACCTTCACAAACGGGGAGGCTACATAAGATCAATTTACGAGAACTCAACCAACTTTAAACTTAAAATTGACGATAAGTGGCAGAATGTAACAAAAGAGGACCTTATAAAGTTATGCGAGGATTTCGTTAAACACGGTGAGGACATCCGCTTTCTGAACGAGATACCGCAGATATTAGCCGTGTTTGATGAAAAAATTGTTTATATAAGTCTTTACGATGAAAAAGTTTTACCGCGGGATTCTTCTGATGTAGTGATAAAGAACAAAAGATTCGCTTCATTCATTACCGGTTTGTTTAATATTTATTGGGATAGATCTGATACACTTGAAGCATTAAAAAAGGAATTAGAATAAAAAACATTTTTTAAAAACAAAAAATTCATAACATTTATCTATTAGGGGGATAAAATCATGAAATCAGTATTAAAACTATTTGTAGCAGTTTTCTTCATTTTAGCAGCAGTAAGGGTAACTCAATCACAGGATTATACGATTAGCGGTAAAGTAAGATACGCAGATAACAACGAGATCGTTACTTCAGGGGTGGTTAAGATGTTTGACAGCAATGGTAATATTGTCGGTTCAGCAGGCATCAGCTATTCAGGAGATTATATTCTCGGGCCTCACAGGATAATTACCGGGCAGTCCAATGATCTTATCGGTTTTCCGAATATTGAACCGGAAGAAGACTATGTGCCAACAGGTTATCCTGATAAAGTGGATCCGGCAGCATTTACACATTTATACATAACCGGTAACATGACAGGTGTCGATATCTATGTTCAAAGAAGCCTTGGCGCATTAAGGCCCGGCGTTACAAAAACCATAAGCGGGACTGTACTAAATAATAATTTACCGTTAAGTGATGCTGTAATATATGCAAAACAGGGTGAAGAGTATATAGGCTTTGGTGTAACTAACGCAAAAGGTGAGTACAAGATCAGTAACTTACCTGTTGGAGACTATATTCTTGTTGCTCACAAAGTTGGTTCACAGTCTGAATCAAGGTTCGTAACAATTAACGAAAACGGTAACAGCAGCTTTAACTTCGCATTAACTCCGAAAACAGGAAGTTTGGTAAACAACAATCCGTTTGAATTCGCATTATCGCAGAATTATCCTAATCCTTTTAATCCGAATACTGTGATCAGCTATTCAATTGCTGCAGAAGGCAATGTTACGCTTAAAGTATTCAATGCAGCAGGTCAGCAGGTGAGTGAGCTTGTCAACGCATATCACACCGCAGGTATATATAATGCTGAATTCAACGCATCAGCGCTTTCAAGCGGTGTTTATTTCTACAGGCTTGATGCAAACGGATTTACCGCAACAAACAAAATGATCCTTGTAAAATAGCGGCAATTGTTTAAATGTCTTCAAACTGATTTAAATATCTTATTGGGGGTTTCCACAGAATAACCTGTGGGAAAATTGGGTCCCTGTAGTAATATACAGGGACTCATTTAAACTGGAAAATGAACAACAACATAATTAAATACGATATTCCGCTTTCCGGCAATGTTATCATCAAAGTTGTGGATATTATCGGTACCCCGGTAAGAGTGATCTTAAATGAACATGAATCACCCGGGAACTATGAAGTATCGCTTGATGCTGAGGCGCTTCCGCCCGGAAAGTACTACTACAAAGTGATGTTTTCGGGAATGAACGGTAACAGGAAGCCTGATGCACCGCTCGGCGGTGATACTATCGCTTCCGGGCAGGTTAAAATTGAGATTTGAAAAATAATACCCGGGATCAGGAGAATATATCAATAATGTAAAACTGTGATGTGTAATATGCATTAAGATAATTAAATCATTATCTTTCTTTTTTAGTTATTCAATCTGAAAAATTTATATGAAATGTGTATCTCAAACATTATCTTTTCTTCATACAGACGCCCTTTCCAAAAAGCCAACCGGATCTTTTTTGGACTATCAAAATTTTACGTTTGCAGTAAGAGGAAATATTAGTATATTTGTTTACGCGCGTATAGAGGACTTCCCCGGAATAACGGGGTAGTCCTTTTTTTGTTAAAAATGTTATGTGTTAATTAAATAATAAGTTTTATGTAAAAAGTAATTTATATGCTATTTGCCATTTCTCTGTTTCACAATACCGCTGATGCTCAGTGGTTACAGCAAAACGGTGGAACCACTGTAACACTGTATAGCATAGATTTTGTCGATGCAAATACCGGCTGGATAGTTGGTACTGCAAGCAAGATACTTAAGACCACAAACGGAGGTGTAAACTGGGTTACTCAAGTTCCCGCAATTCCGCTAAATAGAGAACTGAATGATATACAAATGTTTGATGCTAATACCGGCTATATTACCGGATGGACTAATACTTTTTTAAAGACCACGGATGGCGGATTGAACTGGTTAAGTATAAGTATTCCTACCGGACAGTACAATGCTTTAAACTTTATTAATGAGCAAAGAGGCTGGGTTTGTTCATTTCTGGGTGTTATGCGAAGAACAACAAATGGAGGAATAAGCTGGGATTCGTTATCTACAGGCAGCGGAGGTCCTTTGCGTGATATACAATTCTTAAATTCGCAGACTGGCTGGGTTGCCGGTGATGGTGGTTATATAAGAAAAACGACTAACGCAGGTACAAACTGGTTCTTTCAGTTTTTTGGTACAACTGCAGACTTTTGGAGAAATTCATTAAAATTCATTGATATAAATAGCGGCTGGGTGGTAGGATACAATAATCGGATTTTCAGAACTACCAATTCCGGCAATAACTGGGATACAGTATCATTGACTCCCGGTATTTGTATACATTTTGTAAACAGCTTGACCGGTTGGACAGCAGGGGATGACGGCGATATTTATAAGACTACAAATGGAGGTTTAAATTTTTATCCGCAAACTATACCGGTAACCGGGGGATTTTTTACAGATATAGAATTCGTTAACGATACAACCGGTTGGGCAGTTGATGTTTATGCGATATTGCATACTACAAATGGCGGTACTTATGTAGCCGTAGAACCGTTAAGCAATATCATACCTTTAAGTTTCAATCTTAGTCAAAATTACCCAAATCCATTTAATCCCGTTACCACTATTAAATTTGAGTTACCTATTGAGGATGATATTGTAATATTGATTCATGATATTTTAGGCAGAGAAGTTAAAAGAATATTTGACGGTAAACTGAAAGCAGGAAAATATAGAACTCAATTTAATTCTGAAAATTTGAGTTCAGGAATTTATTTTTATACGTTATATCATTCAAAAGGAAAAATTACAAAAAAAATGATATTAAATAAATAGAAAATGAGAAATAACAAATTAGTAATTTTTATGTCATTCTTTGTTTTTGGGGTATTTAACTCCAATACGCAATGGATAGAACAAGTGAGCGGATCAAATCTTACAAAATACAATGTAAGATTTGTAAATGAAAATACCGGTTGGGTTACAGGCACTAACAGTCTTATTCTTAAGACTACAAACAGCGGCATAAATTGGTTTCAGCAAGTTGCGCCTATACCGGCTGGCAGGGAATTAAATGGAATCCAGATGTTTAATGCTAATACCGGCTACATAATAGGCTGGGGTAATATTGTGATTAAAACCACGAATAGCGGTAATAATTGGATCCAGTTACCTGGCCCCTCAGAAAATTATGGCTCTTTAAATGGAGTTAGTTTTGTAAATGAAAATACCGGTTGGGTTTGTTCCTCATTAGGCATAATTTGGAAAACAACAAATGGTGGAAATAACTGGGATTCTTTGTTTACCGGTAATGTAGGTACATTAAGAGATATACAATTCATAAATGAGCAAACTGGTTGGGTCGTTGGGGATGTAGGTTATATGAGAAAAACTACTAATGGTGGCCTGAATTGGTTTTTCCAATTTTTTGCCACTTTTTCCGATTTCTATTATAACTCTCTTTTTTTCATAAATGACAACACGGGCTGGGTAGTAAGCTACAATGACAAAGTTTTTAAAACAACAAATGCTGGCGCAAACTGGGATTCTGTTTCAAGCACCCCTGGGATTTGCATTTTTTTCGCAAACAGCTTGACTGGTTGGACAGGCGGGGATAATGGTGACATTTATAAAACTACAAACGGAGGTACAAATTTCTATTTACAAACCATACCTAACTCTGGTGGTTTTTTCACGGATATATGTTTTCTAAATGATACCGTAGGTTGGGCAACAAAAGTTCAACGGATATATAATACAACTGATGGAGGAGGCGAGTTTGTTGGTTTCGCCAATAGCAGTATAGAACTGCCGCATGGATATAATTTAAAACAGAATTACCCGAATCCATTTAACCCTAATACAATGATAGAATTTGAAATACAGAAAGATGACGATGTAAGATTAATAGTCTATGATATATTAGGAAGTGAGATCCAACAATTAGTTGCCTCAAGACTTAAGGCGGGCAAATATTCCAAGTTCTTTGATGGCAGTAATCTTAGTACCGGTATCTATTTTTATACATTATATTACTCCGGTGGTAGGTTTACCAAAAAAATGATTTTAAATAAATAGGAAGGAGAAAAAGTATGTTAAATACAAGTTAAACAGCAAAAATTATTTAATTTAAACCATTTTACTGATTTAAATTGAAAAGGCAGGCTCAAAGGTTATATAATACGTTGGCGCGCAATTATATATAAAAAATTCACTTTTTACAAAAGGAATTCTCTCCTTTTGCCTGCCTTTTTTATTAACTATTCAAATTTAATTAATGTTTATATTTAATAACATATAAAAATATAATAATTATGAAACGGATAAAATCTTTCTTAACAACACTGTTTCTTCTTTTGATACTAGTTTCTTCTAATTTAAATTCCCAGTGGCTATACAATTTCAAATGCGGAATGTCTGATACATTCAGTGTGCCCGGTTCAACAGCATTTGGAAGCGGGATGACAAAACCTATGTCAACTTTACCTATGAACGATACATCAGTATATTTTAGGGTATTGTTGGTATATGTGGAATTCAAAGATGATGATGAAGGTGATGATACTTACTGGCAGAATGGAAATCCGCCAACGTATGCTGATGAGCTTTTTTCACCTGTAAAGTCAACTGGACTTAATGCATATTCAGGTTATTACATCAGTGATTATTTCAACAAAATATCAAATGACAAATTTGATATGATAGGAGATGTAAAACATATTATTCTCAACAAAACATATTCCGAATATTCGGGTTCTGGAAATTGTTATGCAAACGCAATGCTTGATGTTTTGAGAACTTTGGATACAAGTAGCAATGACAATTATAGAGCGGACTGGAGGAGATATGACAAATGGACATGGAATGGCTCAACACAGGAATTTGAAAACGATGATGATAGTTATGTCGATATGATATACATCCAATTCAGAAAGGCTGATATGTGTGGAATGCCTTCTGGTGGTTTTGGTTTTTTAGGTGTTGACTATTCAACGGTTAATTTCAGCAAACAAATAGATGGCCGAGCATTGAATCCATTAGGCTCCGGTGTTATGGGGATAAACGGCTGGAAAATGCCTGTTGGCGCTGCAATAGGTTACTTCAGACATGAATATTGTCATTACACGTTAGGTAACCACAGACCATACAGTACAATTGCAGGCGGTGATGGTTCTCAGTACGCTTTTGGCTACGAGCTTGGTTTCGCTCCGCAGGACCTGATAACTGTTGGATTAGCGAATGTAACAACCTACGACGGTGATACTCACTCATTCGAAGTTGAAGATCTTCAGACTACCGGTGATGTATTGCAGGTTCCCACTACGAACAGCGGGGAATATTTTCTTGTTTCAAACAGAAGAAGAATAGCCGGTGACGGACCATATACCTGGGATTGTAATATGGCTGGTGATACTGCAATGGGCGAACCTTTTAAACAATATCAGGATTACAGCAAGGGGTTGTATATTTATCATGTTTCGGACGGTAATAATTATGAATCAATGGTTGATCTTGAATGCGCCGATGGATTATGGAACTGGGGGTTAAACGGATCTTCAACGCCTGACTGGAGTTCATCTCAACAATTGCCTGTATTTTATAAAACTGGTATCGGCAGAAATGATGACAATCCCGGTGATGGGGTCAGCAGCAGTACGCGCGTGCAGAGCCGGGACGGACACAGCGTTGATGATTATACATATTCAACCAACACAGGCTATCACAATAAATGGTTTACAATTGGTGAAAGGCATACATCGTTGGGTGATAGAGGTATAGACAGAGTATTTACAAATCTTGAAGAACAATATTGTTCCAGAGAGACAATGGGTGACAGGTGGGACGCCTGGACAATTGATTACAACCGGGTATTCAGTCCTTATTCAAGTCCTAACACAAAAGATAGAAGCGGGAATCAAACAGGATTATTTGTATATTATGACACTTTAATAAATGGAACTGCTACCATAAAAGTATATCAGGCAGCTGCAAATACTGAGGCAGAAAATGATATTCTTGAAGTAACCCCGCCTTCAAAACCAATGCTGTACAGATCTGTAGAAATTGCAAACTGTAATGGAACTGTCGGCAGTCCAAGAATTATATGGGATAACAACCTTGAGCCTGACATGGTAAGAAACGGTTTAACAACAAGTTACAAGAGATACAAAATTTACAGGGCAATCTCCGGTAACCCCGCATTAGCACCGTTAAATTATACATATCATGATACCTATGATGATTATACGCCAAACGATACTGCAAATTACATTGATAACAATGCACTTAACGGTGCAATTATATATTGCGGCTTAGGCGGTGCAAACGGCAATGATACATATTACAGGTACAAAATTATTGCAGTTGATAAGTATGATGATGAATCAGTCTTATCTGATTTTGTTTCTATAAAAGCTCATTCTATTATTCCTGATACCCCTGTATACGGCAGCAACGAAGCTCCAATGAGCTTTAAGTTATCGCAGAACTATCCTAACCCGTTTAATCCTTCGACAGAAATCAAATTTGATCTGCCGCAGAATACTTTTGTTACATTAAGAGTTTATAATGCCGTGGGACAAGTGGTGGCTGAATTGGTTAACAATGAGTACAGAAATGCCGGAAGTTATAGCGTTAGTTTTGATGGTACAAAGCTGGCAAGCGGTATATATTTCTATTCTATAGATGCGGGTGTTTACAAGGACGTAAAGAAAATGGTCTTAATAAAATAAAACTTTAATCATACACTAAGGGGCTACTTCTCTCGCTTCGCGATATGAGTCAAGTACGCCCCTTTTTAATTATTTTCTCTACGGATTTGTCATATCCTTCCAGGTTCTTATCTTCCACTTATCGTCAACTGAATTTCTCGCAAGATTCATATCTACAAAACCGTAAAAATTAATTACATCATTAGGGTTAAATGTTATAGTCAGGTTAAATCCGCGCTTAACATCAACAAGCAGTGAATCACCTTCCTGGTATACAATGTTGTTCCATATCAGGCGCAGGTCCTGCGTATTAGTGAACAACCCTTCAGTTGTCCTCATATCTGTGGCTCTATCCCACGAAACATCTACGCCAAGGTCATAATCAAAATATGAAAATACAAAATCAGGCGCCAGTGTTTGCCCGTAAATGCTGGTATCCTTGAATGTATATGCATACTTAAAGTTCTGGAATACGCCTTCAATTGTTTTCTGGTCTGAAATGATGTTCTCGGTTGATTCGCTGTTATCAATACCCGGAGAAAACGGGTTAAAACAGCTTGCCAGCATAACCGCACCTGTTAGCGCGAGAAAAATATTCAGTATTTTAAACGGACTCTTCAATTCTTTTTCAATTGCTGAAGTTGGCTTTAAATTCGCTCCAGGTAAAATCTGTGTCATTCTGCCTGAAATCTTCCCACCTGCGGATATAGAACAGGGCATCGCTATCTGTAGCAAGTATCAGGCTCATTCTTCCCCTTGATGATTTTGGAATATTAGCCTGGTTATGCTGGAATACAAAAATATAGTCCGCCTGGTATCTGGCTGAATCACTTGAAAACTGGGTTAGCTGTTCGTTATCCAGAAAAAGTACCGCCGAAGAATTGCCGCCTTCCTGCCTTGAAATAAGGTTATCCAGATAGTGTTTCTCTGCCAGGATATCCCAGTTTATAAATATCTGCTCATACTGCAGCTGCGAGCGGGAATCTGGGAAGTAGCGGAAATTTTCAGCCGATAGGCATTTGTTGTAATTACCTGAATTCTTTTCCTGTATGGAATAACTCAGGTTATCTATCACAAGATCAGCCGATGTAGGAGGGAAGTATGTTGAGCGGATGGTTTCAGGGTTTTCGGGGTCACGTGTATCAAATATTCCGCATCCCTGGTAAAAAATTACCAGTATCGCAAATAAAAATGAATATCTGAATTTCCGGCTGCTATCCTGCACTGATCTATGCTATTTTTTTCGGGCTAAAATTATAAGCCTCTCAGATGAATTCTTATTATATTTTTTCCCGGAATAATCACCAAAGGACTTAATGACTTTCAAGCCGTATTTGCTTAAAACTTTAGTGAACTCAGCCAGTGAATACAGCTTTATCATTTCATAAAACTCATCTATCACCGGTTTTTTACCTTTGGGATTATTGCGTATTATATAAATTGATTTGTATACGGCGTTATCCTTTATTTCCCTAACCTGAACAATGGCATTATGGTTTCTTACCTGAAGATCGAACGGAACGATATTTTTTTTCAGCGTAGTTTCATTCAGATAATCGAAAAAAAAGTATCCGCCGGGTTTTAAAGCGCGAGCAATACTCTTAAAAACTTTAAAATTCTCTGAATCTTTCTCAAAATATCCAAAACTGCTGAATAAATTTACTGCAAGATCAAACTCGTTGATATGAGTAATATTGCGCATATCCCGTATTTCAAACCGAAGGTGATCTTTTTGTTTCCTGTAATCAGTCCGCAGTTTTTTATTTGCTTCGCCAATCAGGAATGCTGAAAGATCAATGCCCAGAACGTCATATCCCTTTGCGGCCAATATCAGGCTGTGCCTTCCGTTGCCGCAGGCAACATCAAGTACTTTTGAGCCTTTTGGCAGCTTAAGCGTCCGTGTTATTAATCCCGCAATTTTTGAAGCGTCACTGCTGTTCCTGTGTTTATACAGCTCAAGGTAATCTTTGGTGCCAAACCATTTTTTGAACCAGCTGCTGTTGCTTTTGTTTTCAGCCATTATATTAAAGTGTTATCCTGCCTTCAATGGCTTTTGCTATAGTGATCTCATCAGCAAATTCAAGGTCAGTCCCAACGGGAATTCCTCTGGCAATACGTGATATTTTAATGTTCAGCGGTTTTATAAGTTTACTTAGGTATGTAATAGTATACTCGCCTTCAACGCTTGGGTTAAGTGCCAGGATCACTTCTTCTACATCGCCGCTCAGCCTCATAAGAAGTTCTTTTACCTTTATATCTTCAGGTCCAATGCCATCAAGCGGGGAAATTATGCCGTGAAGTACGTGATACTTGCCCCTGAATTCGTTTGTCTTTTCTATCGCAAAAACATCACCGGGTTCTTCAACTATACAAATTGAGTGCTGTGACCTCTTGGGTGAGTCACATATAGAGCATGGATCAGATTCTGTTATATTGCAGCAAATGCTGCAGAGTCGTATCTTATCTTTTAGCTGGAGCAATGCATCAGATAAGCCTATTACTTCTTCTGCGGGAGATTTTGCAAGGTACATGGCAATTCTGTTGGCTGTTTTTCTGCCAATACTTGGAAGCTTCGCCAGTTCCTCCGCTACTTTTTCAAGTGTTTCAGATGTTTGCATTAATTCTTAAGTTCGCGGTGTGTTCATTAATTACATGCCGGGGATGTTAAGTCCCGGTATATTTGGCATTAAACCTGATGTTGCTTTCTGCATTTCTTCCTGGGCCATTTTTTGCGCGGAATCAATTGCTTTGTTTACTGCTGCTACAATAAGATCTTCAAGCATTTCAGGGTCATCAGGGGTAACAACTTCTTTTTCTATCTGAATTCTGGTGACCTGCAGTTTGCCGTTGGCTGTAACTTTCACCATTCCGCCGCCTGATTCTTCGGTGACAAATTTGTTTTCCAGCTCGTTCTGAACCTCCTGCATCTTTTCCTGCATCTTCTGGACCTGCTTAAGCATTCCCGACATTGGGTTTAGCTTCATTGATTATACTCCTGGTTTAAATTTACACTTATTATCGGCAAATATAAGTATCTAACGGGTAAGTAAAAATGTAAGTAATTGCGGCTGTAATTAGTGCCTGTTAAACTTATATCAAACAGGCACTTTCAGAATTCTGTCGGTAATATCGCGGTTAATAGAAAGTATTACTTTCTTCCCGCGGTAATTAAACACAGATGCGTTTATTTCCATCAGCATTTCATTCATATCTTTTCTGCTGTGAACACTCTGGAAATTATGATAGTAACCTTTTTCTACAGTGTGTTTAAGGTTTTCTTCATCCTGCGGTACATTCTTCCATATGTTCTTTAAAGATAAACCTATGAATTCTTCCCTGGTGAACCCGTAAAGGTCACATGCCCTGCGGTTAACTTCAATCACTTTGTGATCCTCAGGTGAAAATATCACTATAGCATCATGAGCCTGTTCAAAAAGCTTCCGGTACTGCTCTGCAGCGCTTTTCAGGCTGCCTTCCATTTTTTCAAGCTCTCCGATTTTGGAGTACAGCTTCTGGTTTATCTGTGATATCTCCGCGGTTCTTTCTTTGACGATCTGTTCCAGCTCTTCCCGGGAGATCTCCTGGTTTTCGAGGGCAAATGTGTGGGAAGCTTTTTTGATAAGAGATACAAATGCTACTATGAAGATCAATATGCTTGCCAGGATACCTGCAATAAAAGTGTAGAACGTGAACTGCGTACTGGATTCGGTAAGCTCTTTCTTTTTTTCAAGACTTCTGAATTCTTCCTTTTTCATCTTGTTCAGAAGGTTCTTGATATCAATATTGAGTATCTTACCTTTATCAAATATATTCCTATGGAATTTCATGTTGGTGCCTTTAGAATCCTGCACCTCAATTCCGTCATTGAAGAGCTCAAATCTTTCGCTGATCATTGGTTTAAGCGCTTCAGCGTTAGCCAGCTGGGAGGCGTTATCAAGCGAATTTGAACGCAGCTGCTTAACAAGTGAATCAGCTATTACACGATTATTATTTATATCAGCCACATATTGCTTATCACCTGTGAGGAAGTACCCGCGGCGTGAAGTTTCTGATTCATTAACAATTGCATACACGTTATCCATCAACGCAGCCCTTTGGAAAGTCTGCTGAATAAAATCATGGTCATTGTTCTGGTCATTCAGGTTCATATATGTAAGCAGGGATACAGATGCCAGAACAGCTATTCCCAGTATAAACAAAAATATCAGTGATTGTTTGTTTAAAATTGATTTACTCATTTATTCAAGAATTTTAAATAATGTATCACTATTTAGTTTGACCTTCTCTTCGGTGTAGTATGCTTCGCCGTATTTTGCGCCAATCTGAAATCCGTAAAATTTTGCCCTTGCCTCAATATACTCCATAAAACTCCTGCTGCTGATAAATGTCTCTTTTTCCTTTTTGCCGCTTTTATCTGAGGAGTAGAACTGAGTGGAGTAGCACTTTACTGCTTCCATCTTTGTTTTGAAAGAACCTGATATATCAAAAATTATGTTGGGTTCAAACGCATAAGTCTGCATGTAATAAATATTCCTTACAGCGCGGTAAGCACTCAGTCCGGGTGTCTTAATCTTTTCAAGGCCTGCGTAAAAAGCAGCCTCTTTCACTAAAAAATGGGTGTTATAATGATCAGGGTGTCTGTCATAATAATGAGGAAAAAACAACAGAGTAGGTCTGTATTTCCTGATAGCTTTGATAATTTTCAGTCTGCCGGAAGAGTTGTTTACTATGCTGCCGTCCTTAAATCCAAGGTTTTCCCGTATTGTAATCCCAAGAACTGCAGACGCACTGTCTGCCTCTTGTATTCGTTGTTTAACTGAACCTCGCGTACCTAATTCTCCGCGGGTCAGATCAATGATTCCTGCAGTTTTTCCCGCATTTGTTAATGCAGATATTGTTCCTCCGCAGCATAGTTCCGCATCATCCGGATGTGCGGCGAAGAACAAAGCATCAAGCTCTGTTGTTAACTTCAATGTATTCCCCCATACAAATTTAGTGAATATTAATTTTATCTAAAAGGTTAATTTATAATAAAAATAATGATTTATTATGAAACGTTTTAGAGATAAATTTGGTTAACCAGTAGTAAAATAGATAAATTGTTTTTATCTAAAAGTAATATTAAATTACCAAAACAATATAAAAAACGCGTAAAATGAAAAAAATAATATTAGTTTTAGTATTTTTCCCTGTCTTGTTGTTCTCACAAAGCGGTCCCAAAATAGAAATAGTTGGCGGTGATAATATCAATACCGGCAACCACAGAAGAGGGCAGGAGTTAACTTACGAAATTACTTTTAAAAATGTAGGAGACCAGGACCTTCAGGTAACCAGTGTCCAGACTTCATGCGGCTGTTCAAGTGCGCTTGCAAGCACAGATGCTGTTAAACCCGGTGAATCAGGCACAATAAAATTTACATACAACGGGCTCGGGATGGGTTCAGTAACAAAAGCTGTTATGGTTACAACAAACGAAAACGGGAATTCAACAAAGAATATCATGCTTACTATGAATATGGTTGACCCGCTTACACTTAACCCGGGATCAATTGTTACCGAAGGTAAGGTGGGTGATGAACTTAAGCAGAAAGCGTCAATTGTGAATTCAATGGATAAAGAGATCGATATAACCGAGATAACTTCAAATACTCCGGTAATAAAAATTTCCGCCGATAAGATGGCATTAATGTCAGGTGAAACTTCTAATCTGGATATTTCAATTAAGATATATGAAGAGTCAGCTATAAATGCTGCTATTATCATAAAAACCACTGAAGGTGAATTCCAGATCCCAGTTTTGGTAGATGTAAAGGCTAATTAATAAATCTAAAGTTTATATTTATATAATTGAGTAAGAAAACCCTGTTACAGGTTTCGGGAATTTTGGTTCTGGCTTTGCTTACCGGGATTTTTTTCAATATATCAAATCCACACCGCATTCAATTTATTGCCAACGAAAAGATAGTTGATTTTTCCGCAAGCGATAGCCTGCTCAATGCGCTCAGAATTCAGGACTCTATACTCAAGGCTGCAGATTCACTGAAAAATTCTTCAAATAAACGCGAAGATTCGTTAAAGCTTGCGATGGAGAAACACATTCAGGATTCAATTCTTGCCGCAAATAAGTCAGATTCTCTGAAGCGGATTCAGGATTCACTTAAAGCCGTTAACCAGAAGAAAGAAGATTCTATTAAAAATGCCCAGAATCAGACGCAGGAGTTTGCGAAACCTGTTGACATAAAGATCGATTTTGCCAAGGCACTGTTTGATAAAAAATACCGTTTTATAGATGCAAGGGATGTTTCAGATTATAATGCTGGCCATGTACAGGGCGCTATAAATATTCCGTTCCACGAAATTGAAAAGTATAAGGATAGGCTTAACGACCTGCCAAAAGACCAGGTTTATGTTACCTATTGCAGTACAGCCTGCGATGTAAGCATTGATATGGCTTACTATATGGCTAAACTGGGATTCAAAAAAGTGTATATATTCCATGGCGGCTGGGATGAATGGAAAGCCGCAGGTTATCCGGCAAATTAAGATCATGAAAAAATTATTTGAAAATAAATATTTCGCCTTGGCAGTAAGGATCGTACTTGGGGCTGTATTCATGTACGCCAGTTTTGATAAAATGGCAAATCCTGAAGTATTTGCTTCCATAATCGATAATTATCATGTATTGCCATACCAATTAGTCAACGCGCTGGCGATTTTTTTACCATGGACTGAATTCATTGTAGGTTTGCTTCTCGTAACAGGCAAATGGGTAAAAGGCTCTTTGCTGCTCTACAATATTATGCTGGTAATATTTATTGTCGCGCTCTCGCAGGCGCTTATCAGGGGTCTGGATATATCATGCGGCTGCTTTAGTGTTGATCCTTCGTCTACTTCTGAAGTATGGCTGAGAATTGCAGAAGATCTGGTACTGCTGTTTTTCAGCTTTATGCTTTTTAAGCATACCAAGGATGAAGAACCAAATACGAAAGAAATAGAAAATAATAATTTAATAAATCAAACCATTTAAACTATGAACACAGGTAAAACAGGAAAGATCCTCTTTTTAGTCTTTGGACTCTTGCTGGTGGGCGCATTTTCAGCGTTCCTTGTAAACAAGAATATGCATGACCCCAAGACGCATCCGCCCGTAATCTCATTTAAAGAAGAAAAAATAAACTTCGGGGATGTTCCCCAGGGTCCGCAGGTTAATGGTGAGTTTGAGTTTACAAACACCGGTCAAAGCGTTCTTGTTATTAAAAAAATACAGCCCGCATGCGGCTGCACAGGTTTAGTTGCAGATGAAAAGAAAGAATTCCAGCCCGGAGAGACAGGCAAGATAAAGTTTACTTTTAACACAGAAGGCAGAAGCGGCGTGAATGAAAAAACCATCACGATCGAAACCAATCACCCGGTTCAGCCAACTAAAGTGGTCTCCTTTGTTGCCAATATTTTAGTGCCCCCGGCAAAGTAGAATGATGAAGATAGCTTTATTGCAGTTTAAGCCTGAGCTCGGCAAACCTGATACAAACATTGCCCGGATACAGGAACTGGTTTCAGACTGCAAAAGTGAATATGATCTTTTGGTAATGCCCGAGCTTTCAAACTCGGGCTATTTATTTGCTTCAAAAGCCGAGGCATTATCTGCTTCTGAGGAAATACCCTCGGGAAAATTTTGCAGGGCTCTTGTGGAAATTTCAAAGGAAAGAAACTCATATATAGCAGCGGGTATCTGCGAGAGAGAAGGGGATAAGCTTTACAATTCTGCGGTTTTGGTTTCGCCCGGAGGCGAATTCAATACTTACCGCAAAACACACCTATTCTATGAAGAAAAATTGTGGTTCTCTCCCGGAGATACTGGACTGAATGTCTTTGAAATATCTGGGGAATTTGGTAAAGTGAAAGTAGGAATGATGATATGCTTTGACTGGATATTCCCAGAATCAGCCAGAACACTGGCGCTGAAGGGCGCACAGATCATTGCGCATCCTTCAAACCTTGTGCTCAGCTATTGCCAGCAGGCTATGTTTACGCGGGCTGTGGAAAATCGTGTCTTCACAATTACAGCCAACAGAACCGGAACGGAAGTTAACAGGGATAAAGAACTTTATTTTACGGGCAAAAGCGTTATTGTAGATACAAAGGGCAACTATCTTTGTACTGCAGGTGAAAGTGATGAGTGCATTCTTACCGCAGAAATTGATCCCTCTGCTGCGCTTGATAAGAACGTTACATCTATGAATAATATTTTTGAAGACCGAAGAACGGATTTTTACATCTGATCGGCATTCAGCTTAATTTCTGCGCCAGTCAATGTGACTGCCCTCTTTTATGCCATATTTATCCGCAAACCCTGCTACGACTTCAACTACGTAGATTGCCGGATTCATTGAAGGCAGACTTTTTTCTGAATAAGGTACTGTGTTTTTGTGAATTTTAACTATTTGCTTTTTTGAATTTATGAACATTATATCCAGCGGCATTATTGTGTTTTTCATGTAAAAACTCTGGTATTCTTCTGCCGGGAAGAGGAACAGCATACCCTGGTCTTCCTGCATATTTTCTCTGTACATTAACCCAAGATGCCTGGTTTCTTCCGATTCAGCTATTTCCACATCGATCTTCTTAAGTAGCTTTTTGGCCGAATCCTGGAAATACACTTCTCCCTGCTTCTTGAACTGAATCATGGAGGCATCCTTATTGTTGACCGTATCTATTTTGATCTCATCAGGCTGTTTCTGGCAGGATGAAAGAAGTATTACTGCTGTTATCATCGCTATAACAGACAATTGAATTCTCAAAAAAATATATTTACTCATTCTAATAAATGTTCCTCTTAAATTAGTTTTCAAGCCTGTTTATTTCATCCCTTAATTCCGCAGCTCGTTCGAACTCAAGGTCCTTAGCCGCTTCCACCATCTGCTTGCGCAGCTGGTTTATAAGGTCCCGGCGTTCTGCGGGATTATTGCGCTCAAGAGCGGGGTCAGTTAAAATTGATAGACTTGTTTTGTGCTGTTCCTTTTTAGCTTTGTTTTTCCTCTGTTCATTCCTGCCCTTTGAATCAGCAATGACTGTCGAGCTCATTATTTCGTCAAGGGTCTTGAGAACTGTCTTCGGGTTTATGTTGTGCTTTTTGTTATACTCTTCCTGTATTTTCCTTCTTCGGGCGGTTTCTTTTATAACCTTGTCCATAGAATTTGTTATCTTATCCGCATACAGTATTACCAAGCCATTGACGTTCCTGGCAGTTCGACCCGCAGTCTGCATCAGCGATTTTTCGCTCCGCAAAAAACCTTCTTTGTCAGCGTCAATTATCGCTACAAGAGATACCTCCGGAAGGTCAAGTCCTTCCCTGAGAAGATTAACACCCACCAATACATCAAAATTCCCAAGCCTCAGGTCACGCAGTATATCAACCCTGTCAAGCGCGTCAATTTCTGAATGCATGTATCTCACTTTTATGCCAATTCCAATCAAATAATCGGTCAGGTCCTCGCTCATGCGCTTGGTTAGTGTTGTTACTAAAACTCTTTCATTTCTTTTGGCGCGGTCACGTATTTCATGTATCAGGTCGTCGATCTGAGTTTTGGTAGGTCTTACTTCAATTGCGGGATCCAGCAGCCCGGTAGGGCGTATTATCTGCTCTACATACACACCGCGGCTTTTTTTAAGCTCGTACTCAGCCGGAGTTGCGCTCACATAAATAACCTGGTTCTGCATTGATTCCCACTCTTCAAACTTCATTGGGCGGTTATCAAGCGCCGAGGGCAGCCTGAAACCATAATCAATCAGCGTGGTCTTGCGCATTCTGTCACCGTTGTACATTCCGTTTACCTGGGGAACAGTTACATGAGATTCATCTACAATTAACAGGTAATCCTTCGGGAAGTAATCAAACAGGCATGAAGGCCTTGAACCCGGCTCTCTTTGATCCATATAACGGGAGTAATTCTCAATTCCCGTGCAATAACCAACCTCCTGTATCATCTCAAGGTCAAAATTCGTACGCTGCTCCAGCCGCTGTGCTTCAACAAGCTTGCCTTCATTCTGCAGCTCAATTACTCTTGCATTTAGCTCTCTCCTGATATCAAGTATAGCCTTCTCCTGCCTTTCAGGCGAAGTTACAAAATATTTGGCGGGGTAAATAGCAACTTTTTCATCTAACCCGATGATCTCACCGGAAGTCTTATCAAAATACATTATCCCCTCAATTTCATCATCAAAGAGCTCAACTCTGATCGCTGTATCATCTTCATACGCGGGAATTATATCAATTACGTCTCCTCTTACACGGAATGCTCCGCGTTTGAACTCGAAATCATTTCTTACATAATGGATATCTATCAGCTTGTTAAGCAGATCTTTACGGCCTATTTTTTCACCGCGCGTAAGTACCAGCACCTGGTCAGCGTATTCCTGCGGAGCGCCTATGCCGTATATGCAGGAAACCGAGGCGATAATTATGACATCATCCCGCCCTTCAAGCAGCGCAGTAGTTGCCCTCAGTCTCAGCCGGTCGATCTCATCGTTTATGGCAAGATCTTTGGCAATATATGTATCTGAAGAAGGAATATAAGACTCAGGCTGATAATAATCGTAGTAACTGATAAAAAACTCGACTTTATTTTTTGGGAAGAATTTCTTGAACTCGCCGTAAAGCTGAGCAGCAAGGGTTTTGTTGTGCGACATAATAAGAGTCGGCTTGCCGATATTCTTAATGACATTGGAAATAGTATATGTCTTTCCGGAACCGGTTACTCCAAGCAGCGTCTGGTATTTATCACCGCGTACAATGCCTTCGGTAAGCTCTTTTATCGCTTTGGGCTGGTCGCCTGAGGGCTTATATTCTGATTCTAATAGAAATTTTGCCAATTGGATAACTAAATTAAATTAAAAGGGAATCTTTAATTACTTCATTTCCTTGAAAATCCCGCAAGTGTGATGCATACATCATCCTGCGCGGCGCGCATTTCTCCTGCATTGCCGCCAAAACCATTCATCACTACATAAAACATCAATATCTCACTGTCTTTATCAATTACATAACCTGAAAGTGCGCTGACACTGTTTATCGTTCCTGTTTTGGCATATACATTGCCTTCTGCTTCTGTACCTATCATTCGTTTCCTTAAAGTGCCATCTTTGCCGGCAATTGAGAGCGAATTCATAAAATAGTCGAACAAAAAACGGTCATCGTACATATACTTAAGCATCTTCATATACATTTCGGCGTTAACCTTATTGTACCGGGTTAACCCTGAGCCTTCTAGTATTTCGTAGGAGTACCGGTCCACACCCAGCTCGGTTAAAAATGAATTTATTACTTCCTGCGCGTCTTCCAAAGAAGCCGGCTGATTTCTGTATTTTGCGCCAAGAAGCTTGAAGATAGTAATTGCTGAATGGTTATCGCTTTCTTTCAGCATATACGAAAGCACATCGTAGATCGAGTGGCTGACCTGAACAAGCTCTTTGGCTCCGCCAGGCGTATTGCCGGCTATGACCGTTCCCTGTACGTTTATTCCAAGCGCTGATAGATCGCCTGAAAGCAGGTTGGCGGTGCTTATAGCTCCGTAAGTTTTATCAAGGCAAAGCGCCGATACATATGGCCAGTACGATGGTCCGGTATCGCCTTTGTAAACACCTGAAAGCGTTTTGTAGACATTATCAAAATAAGATTCATCGGCAACAATATTGCCTGTTATCTGTTTTATTCCAAGTTTATTAAGCTCTTCAGCCAGTACCTGAACATCTCCTGAATTCAGATCAGGGTCGCCATAACCCTTAATATAAAGATTTCCGTCTATTGAGCCATCTTTTATATTGTTATCATCAGTGTAAATTATAGTGGGGATCTGGTAATTTGCGCCCAGTTTAGCATATGCTGTAACGCCAACTACGATCTTCGTAATGGAGGCGGGTATCATTCCCATTTCAGGGTCAAGTTCATAAAGTACTTTGTTGAAATCGGCGTGCACTACTTTACATGATACCTTTATACCTGCACTTTTCAGCGGCAGGCAAATTGAATCGATCTTCGCAGAAAGCTCATCAATTTTATCCTGAGGTATCTTCTGTGAATATGTGAACTGAAATATAAAAAGTACAGCAAATATTAAGGCTGCTCTTAAATGTGATGTATTTTTATTCGTCATATTCAATTTAAAATTTAAAGATCTATTTTATTGTTTTCTTTGCTTCATTCCATATAGCATCCATTTCAGCAAGGTCAGATTCCGTTACTTTCTTACCGCGTGCATCAAGCTCAGCTTCAATATAATTAAAACGCTTTATGAATTTTTCTATAGTAAGCCTTAACGCGTTTTCTGGGTTGATCTCAAAGAATCTTGCGTAGTTGACTATTGCAAACAGAATATCACCAAGCTCTTTTTCAAGTTTAACCCTGTCATCGTCTGAAAGTTTCCCTTCAGTGTTCTTTTTAGTTTCTGCTTCTTGTTTGAACTCCTGCAATTCTTCATCAATTTTTTTGAATGCGTCAGCGCTCGTATCCCAGTCAAAACCCACTTTTGCTGATTTTTCCTGAATTCTGTATGCCCTTGTGAGCGATGGCAGATTTTTGGGAACACCTTCAAGCACCGATTTTCTTCCGGCCTCATTCAGCTTAATATGCTCCCAGTTCTTCAGTACTTCCTTCGTGCCGCTTACTTCAGTATCACCAAATACATGCGGGTGGCGTGTAATCATTTTGTGATTGATAGCGTTAATTACATCCTTCAGGTCAAAATGACCGTCTCCTTCGGCTATAATGGCATTAAATGCCACATGCAGGAGTAAGTCGCCAAGCTCCTTTTTCAGCTCATCGTAATTTTTCTCGTCAATAGCCTCTAATGTCTCGTATGTTTCTTCAAGGAGTAAGTGGCGTATGGAGTCATGCGTCTGCTCCTTATCCCAGGGACACTCATTACGGAGCCTTTTCATAATGGTTACGAATTCATCAAATTCTTTTACGGGATTTTCGGGTTTAAGCTTATGCAATTTACTTATTTCTTAATGTTATAAACGCAAAAATAACCATTTATGAAGCTTAATAAAAGTCTATTTGCGGGTTAAATAACCCGGCAGGGGGGTTACGCCTTACTACGCTTTAGCGGAGGGGGCTACGCCTTACTACGCCTTGGCGGAGGAAGGTAATGCAATAAAAAAGCCCGGCACGCCGGGCTAAAACAACTTGCATGTATTATGGAATTACAAAAGTTCTTAAAATTCTGTCCCCACCTGATTGAGTAAAAAACGGAGGTTGTGTTGGCAAAGATAAACTAATAGGTCTTAAACGTAAACGAACAATTCCGGATGGATTGCCTGGTGTTGATGATGAAGCATAACCTAAAAAGTAGTCAAAATAAACCGGGGTTGGAAATGTATAAACGCCGGGAATAGACAGATTTGCAGTGATTTCAATTCTGTAACACTCAATAGTTGTTGAGGGGGTATTTGTTGTCTGAAATGTAGTCTGTTCAGCAATCTTTCCTTTAATATCAGCTTGAATATTAAAGCCGCTCAATACAATTGTATCAATACCGATATCCCAGGTTGTGTTTAGCGGTAGATTGAAATCTGCAACCAGATCCCATTTTGCCGTGGCGGTTGGATCGAGGAATCTAAAAACACCATATTGGTAGAATTTACCTGCTGCAGCATCATAGTAAACATTGTATGTTTGATCGTCAATGATTGTTCCCAGACTGTCAGTTATGCTTCTTATCGCAAAGGAATTGAATCCTTCAAGAGGTACATTTCCTAAAACAGAATCTTTTGTAGTAAGAAGAGTCCTGTAACTGATGTTATTTTGTGAAATAGTATCATTAGTAAAATAAAAAGCAGAACCCGTTACTATATTAATGTTTGGAGCGCCAACCGGTGTCCCTGAATTGTTGTTAGTAGTTGAGTCATCGCCGCAGCCCCATATGTATACCATAGCTGCAGTAAGCAAAAATATTGAGAGAAATTTAAGTTTATTCATATTGTTATTATTAATTTATAATTATTTTATAATATAATTTTTGTTGAAAGCGCCACAGAGAATCTCTTATCTTCAATCAACTGATTTAATCCGTAAGTTCCCACATCAAACGTAAAATTTTTAAGCTTCAAACCCGCGCCAAGAGAAATATAATACGCACCGGGACCACCTGCTGAAAATCCTGTTCTTACCGGCAGGAAGGGGAGTGGAAAGTATTCCGCGCCGAAACAGTATATCACATCAGAAGTATTTCCCGGCAGATCGTTTGTACCCTTTACCCAGTTAAATTCTATCATAAACTTGTTATTTGGCCTGAACATAATCCCTGCGCGGTATTTTGTCGGCATGTCAGTTGTAAATGTTGAAACCGAATCCTGCGTCTGGTAACCTCCCAGGTCATCAACCATCCTGTTATAGGTTGGGTCAGATGAGTTAACGAAGAAATTGTAGTAAGCGAAAGCGTTTGTATCGTTATTTGTGATTGTGTTGTAATTCCAGGTTATCCTTCCAAGATCAGTTACGCTTGCGGCAAATTTCCATGCCTCACCAAGCTGCATTGATATCCCGATATCAACACTGTAGCCTATCCCTGCCGGTTTGGGGAACAAATTGAAATGTGTTTCAGCTCCTGAATTGTAATCGGTGAAAAAATCTGTTAATGCTGATTGAGTATGGAAATCCTGTTTGCCTTTAATACTATCAACATGATTGGAGCCGTTTATATTCTGTATGCCCCACGTGCTTATATCAAGCTTTGATTCATAAGTTGTTACGTTGCCAAATCCGTGTACAAGACCGCCTGATATTCCCACTGAAAAACTTCTGAGGGTTCCTTTTTTGAAATTCCATTGTTTGGCGAACCCTATATTGTATTTTCTGATCCACCAAGCAATGGCTTCTGATTGTTTCATTTTTACATCTGTTATGTTGTAGCTGCCGTTGGGGTTGATGTTGAATCCAAAAGTCAGCGGAAGGTATTCATCCCTGCTGTTTACCTCTGTGTTAAGCCCAACCCTGTCAGAGATCGTGAAATTCACCGCTCCAAACTTATTCTTATAATTAACCGATAGCCAGTTCAGTTCGAAATCATAGTTCACGTCTGTTTTATCAGCCGGCAGAATGGTATTCCTGAACCTGAACACCTCTTCAATGTTTGTAAACAGGTTCGCGAAGCGGTTTCTGTCAATTGATAAATACGACAGATAATTATTGTAAAACTCAATTGAAGAATCACTTCCGTAACCGCCTCCTGCGGAGAATACAGAAAACTCCCAATGCGGGTCAAAGATCTTTCTTTTCTTCTTCATTACATCCTTATTTTTGGTAACAGGAAGCGTATAATCAAAATTTGCGGGATTGATACCGAAGGCGTCATTGCCAACAGAAGAAACAAGTGTGGAAAATCCCATTGATGTTGAGCGCGCATTTGATCTGTCACCTGAATGTAAAACTGATGATAAGGCCAATAATAAAACAATGGTAAAAAAGGACTTTATCTGCAATAGTTATTTTTTAAATTTACAATATGTTAACATAATGAAATATGTGGATATATTCAATTTTTTAATATAACCTATATTAGTGAGTTATAGTGGTGGACTAATAACAGCAAAAATTAATGAATAATAACTGAATTTTCAAATTTTTATATTTGCAGAATCAATTTTCGAGAAAACTACATATTTTGCAGGAATTTAATCCCGAAGAAAACAACGATAACAGGCAGCCAGCAGGAAGCTTTCTTAAAGGGCTGAGCCCCTTTGCATATGTAATACTTGTACTGGCAATCATATTTTTCCTGTACCAGTTTATCGGCGGGGCGCTTGCGCTTGCCGCAGGCGATATGAGCCTTGATAACCCGAATGTTAAGATCACACGTATCATACTTTCTTTCGGGCAATTTATGTTCATACTAGCCCCTGCTGTTTTTTTTGCACGTCTGCAAACGCATGACCTGAAAAGTACTTTCAGACTGAATAAACCGAAACCTGTATTGCTTTTACTTGCGGTACTTGGAATTGTTATGATTCAGCCTTTCCTGCAGGGTTACATGTACTTCCAGGAACAGCTTATCAATTCAATTCCGTTCATAAGTGATGGAGTAAAACCCCTGCGTGAAATATTTGATACATTTGAGCAGAGTACCATGAAAATTGTTCAGGCTCACAACTGGTTTGAATTTTCTGTTGTGGTATTTGTTATATGTATAACTCCGGCAATCTGCGAAGAAGCGCTTTTCCGGGGCTTTGCTATGAGCAATCTGAAGCAAGTTTACAGGCCTTTTATGGCAATATTTATTACCGGATTTCTGTTTGCGCTTTATCATTTCCAGCCTTTTAATATTGTACCGCTCTTGATATTAGGTTTCTACCTTGGGTTTATAGTCTATTTTTCAAATTCTCTTTATGTCGGGATACTCGCTCACTTCCTGAATAATTTTTTTGCTTCATATTATATGTTTGTATACGGCAAAACTGATTTCGAAACTCCCAAACTGGCGGGGGATGAACTGACCGATACGGTTATTGCAGTAATACTTTCATTGCTTGTCTTCACAAGCACATTGATATTATACTACCGTCTGCGTGTTAAACCTGCCGCAGTTACTGAGATCAACGAAAGCAGGAATGAAAATGAATAATACCGTTGTAAGAGTAATTGTTGGTGTTATAGGTATCCCGCTTATTATAATTTCGGCAATTCTGGGCAATGAAATATTCCTTATCTTTTGCATGGTACTGGCATTTTTCTGTATGAATGAATTCTATAATCTCTTCGAAAAACCGCACCATCCGCCCGGCGAGCTTACCCGCTGGTTTGGAGGCGTTTCATTTCATAAAACGGTTTTCCTTATTATCAGCACGCTGGTTGTTGTTTGTTTTTATTATGAGCATTTCAATTATGCGCTGATATTATATTTTGTAATGTTCATTTTTCTCATCGTTTCAGAAGTATTCAAGGAAGAGAAGCATTTTGAAGCTGTTGGTACGTGGCTTCTTTCTGTTGTTTATATTTCCACTCCATTTGGGCTGTTAAGCCTGCTGGATAATTCCAGGACACTTGATTCATACGGCGCTAATTATGCTATAATCTGCCTTGTGCTGGTTTGGGTTAGCGATTCATTCGCTTTCTTTGGCGGGAAGCTCTTCGGTAAACATAAACTCGCCGAGCGTATCAGCCCCAAAAAAACATGGGAAGGCTCAATTATCGGTTTCCTTTTTACAATGCTCTCAGGTATTGTAATATGGAAGTTCATTTACCCTGATTTCTCCGTTTGGCATTGGCTTTCGGTTACTATAATTGTTGGTTTCTTCGCTCAGATAGGCGACCTGTTTGAATCAAACTTAAAGCGCAGCGTTAAAGTGAAAGATTCATCCAATCTTATACCCGGACACGGCGGAGCACTTGACAGGTTTGATAGTATCCTATTTGCTGTTCCAGCATTGTATATATTTCTATATCTCAAAAGTACTATGTAAGTTCTAACGCGGAAGTGTTCAATCTTCCTTTTCAATTTCAATAATCCTTAAAAATCACTAAATTTGTAAATAAATCACAACAAAAATTGCATTTATTACTCAGGAATTGCCATGTAATATCACCCGCTGAAAACATAAACGGCAGGTTTGATATTCTGATAGTGAACGGTGTCATTAACCGTATGGGTGTCATTTGGCAGCATGTTAGAGAAGTGATCCAATACGATCTTGCGGGAAAAATAATTGTACCCGGTTTTTTTGATATGCACGTTCACTTCCGTGAACCCGGGCAGGAATATAAGGAAGATATCACAACCGGTGCATTGGCGGCTGCGCATGGAGGATTTACCGGTGTTATGACAATGCCTAATACCAATCCGCCTGTTGATAATCCCGGAGTCATTGCCTCTAATGCGAAACGCGCCGAAGGAAATATAGTTGATGTATATCAGTCAGCCTGTGCAACCGAAGGAAGAAAAGGGGAGAAGCTTGCCGATATTGAAGCTCTTATAAATGCCGGTGTACTTGCCATAACTGATGACGGAAGTCCGATAGCGGATGATAGCATAATGAAAGAAGTTTTGCGCCGTACCGCGCAATTTGGCAAACCCGTTGTTCAGCATTGTGAAATTATGAGCATAACTGATGGCGGCATAATGAATGAAGGCGAAGTATCAAAGAAACTTGGCGTGAAGGGAATTAAGAATGCATCAGAGTTTGAAATTATTGCACGGGATATAAAGCTGACAAAAGAAGTTAAGGGCTCGCATTACCATATTCAGCACATAAGTACCCGCGAAGCTGTTGAAATGGTACGAAACGCAAAAGCTGAAAAAGTAAATGTTTCGGCGGAAGCCTGCCCGCATCACTTCATTCTAAATGTTGAAGCAATATTGAAATATGGAACCAATGCCAAGATGAATCCGCCGCTCAGAACGCAGGCTGATGTTGATGCTGTCATCGAAGGTCTTAAAGATGGTACTATTGAAGTAATATGCACTGACCATGCCCCGCATTCAGCTGATGAAAAGGCAATGCCGCTTGAAAAGGCGCCGTTTGGTATAGTCGGACTTGAAACTGCAATTGGCTTAACCTATACATACCTTGTTGATAAAGGAATTCTCACGCTTGAAGAAATGATCAAAAAGATGTCAGTTAATCCGCGCAGGCTGCTGGGATTGAAAGATATAAGCATTTCAGAAGGTTCGCCTGCAAATCTGACGATCCTTGATGTTAACAAAGTATGGAAAGTGAATGCTTCTGAATTCCATTCAAAAAGCAAAAACACACCTTTTGACGGCTGGGAATTAAAATGCAGACCGGTAGGTGTTGTTAATAACCTGCAGCATTTGATAAATATATAGTACTGATGGCAAACCTGAAAGTAAAAGGCTGTGATGAAACAATTGAAGTGAAGAATGTTTTCTGCATCGGCAAGAATTACCTTGATCATATAAATGAAATGAATATTCCGGGTCTTGATAATTCCGTTCCCAAAACACCGGTGATATTCCTGAAGCCTTCAACTGCACTTGAAACAATGAATAACACTGTAGCAATACCCAAGGTTAAGGGTGAAGCGATATCAAATGATCTGCAGAATGAAGTTGAGCTGGTTATTGTTGTTGGCAAAGATGGCGACGATATCCCCGAAGATAATGCCATGGATTATATATACGGATATGCTGTCGGTATCGATTTCACCCTGCGCGATATACAGACCCAAATGAAAAAACAAGGCAAGCCCTGGGCTGTTGCCAAAGGATTCAAAACTTCATCGCCAGTATCGGAAGTTGTGAAGGCTGAAAGTATTAAAGATCCTCAGTCAATTGATATTAAACTTGCAGTAAATGGTGAGGAAAAACAATCCGGCAATACATCTCAGATGATTTTCAGCTTAAAATACATTATACATTACCTTTCATCAGTATTCGGTATTAGAAAAGGTGATATAATATTCACAGGTACTCCAGCGGGAGTATGCAGACTAAAAAAGGGTGATGAAGTAACTGCCGAAATTCAGAGTATAGGCAAACTTGAAGTCAAAATAGGGTAATGAACAGATACTTAAAACATATCTTTGGTATTGCATCAGGTATAATTTGTCTGGTTATATATATAATTACACTTTACCCTGATATTGGATTTATGGATAGCGGTGAGCTTGCCGCCTCCGCTTTTACGTTCGGTGTTCCTCATCCAACCGGTTACCCTCTTTTCCTACTGATAGGATATATTGTAACGCATTTGCCTTTGCCGGGGAGTATAGTTTACAAACTGAATCTGTTAAGCGCAATAGAAGCAGCTGCTGCTGTTGTGATAACCTATTATTCAGCCTTGATAATTACCCGCTACGTTATCCTTAAGCTGCTGAATGCCCCTCAAAAGAAGCAGGCAGCTAAGAAAGATAAAAAACCCGCTCAAGGGGATGATACCGTAAAGGTAAGAAGGAGCATAGAAGAATATAACATATTAACATATGTTCTTGCCGCTGCTTCGGCAATTTGTACAGGTCTTGCCAGAACCTTTTGGCTTGATGCGGTACAGGTGGAAGTTTATGCTCTGCATTCAGTTTTTATCAGTCTGATAATTCTATTTCTGCTTAAAATTCTTGTGAGCCTGGACGAACCGGATAAAAAAAACTGGGCAGTGCTTTTTGTTCTTCTTGGTTTCAGTTTTTCAAATCACTTGACAACGATGTTCCTGCTGCCGGGCTTACTTTATATTTTTTATCTGCAGTATAAGGCAAGTAAGGTTTTTGCAAAGAGGATTTTGCCGTTTTTTCTGCTTGTAATACCCGGTTTACTAATGTATTCAGTACTTGTAATAGCTTCCGGTGCAAACCCTTATCTCAACTGGTCTGATCTGCAGAACGTTTCTAACCTTTTTGGCCATTTGCGCGGCGCTGACTACAGTCAGCTTATGTTTTCATCCACTTCAAAGTTCGGCAAAAATGCCGGAGATTTCTTCAGTAATCTCCCCGGTGAAATGGCTATAATACCGCTTGTGTTTTCTGCCGCGGCCTTCCTGCTTTTGTGGAGATCGTTCAGGAGTTTCGTTGTTTTTGTGATTATCACAATTACATTTAACCTGCTGTATGCGTTCAATTATAACATTGTTGATATCAATACGTATTACCTTCTCGTGTTCTTCCTTTTTGGCATTATGGTCCCGGCAGGTATAATATACCTTCTATCATTCGGTAATCCCGCAGGTATACTTGCAAAGACCGGTGAACCCTGGAAGTCACTTCCCAAAGTTGTGGTTATATCACTGGTACTTGTAGTATTTTCTGCAGCGTATAATTTTAAGGATAGCGATAACAGCGGTAATTACGCAAATGCCGATCTTACCGTTAATTCACTGAATTCGATTGAAAATAATGCAGTGATAATTTCGTATGACTGGGCGTACCTTTATTCAGGCTCACTTTATTACCAGCTTGCCGCTAAGCAAAGGCAAGATGTGAAGGTATTCAATATTAAGTTCCTTGCGGTTGAGTGGTATCTGAAAACCATAAGTAAATTTTACCCTGATCTATACGAAAAAATAAGACCTGAAGCCGGGGAATACCTGAAGGTGTACGAGCAGAATGAAAAGGTGAAAGCTCCTAAACTAAGTGCGCTTGTTGGCGCTTTTTTAGATAGGTGTTATTCGGATTTTCCTTTGTATATTACTATAGATCTTTTCCTTGCAAAGGAAATGAAACAGTTTGTGGATAAATACACAATGAAACCCGCCGGTCTTTTATACAGGATAACCGCAAAGAATTCTCCGTACGATCCTGCGGCAGGATTGAATACTCTTGGCTTTTCGTACAGAAAGATCGACCCTAATACTCCGCAGAAAAGCCATGTATTTAAAGTCATACCCGGTATGTATTTTGAAACCGCATATTATCATTATAATAATAAGAATTTTGAAGTATCTTTGAAGTTTTTAGATAAAGCTCTTGAAGTTGACCCAAATTTCAGGGATGCTCTGAATCTGAAAAGAAAGATCTCAACTGAATCTAAATAGCTGAAAATATAATAAATTGAGCGCCAGAATAATTTCAATTTGCCTGCCCAAAGGTGGAGTTGGTAAAACAACGACAGCCGTAAATCTAGCGGCTTCACTCGCAGTCGCCGAAAAAAGGACACTTCTGATAGATGCCGACCCGTTTGGTGCATCTGCAATGTCACTTGGTTTCACTCCCGAAAAGGTGAAATCAGGAATTGCAGAAGTATTCAGTTTTACCCATTCACTTGAGCATGCTACACACAAAACTGAGCTTGAGTACCTCGATTTTGTTCCATCAAACGTTAATACTATTCAGCGTGATGAACGATTCAGCAAGATCTCTGAAAATCGAGTTGTCCTTAAGAACGCGCTCAAGGGTGCATCATCGCACTATGATTATATTATTATTGATTGTCCTCCAATTATGAGAGGAATAGTCGCTAATGCGCTTACCGCTTCAACATCAGTTATCATGCCCGTAAGGAGCGGTCACTTTTCGCTTGAAGCCATTTCAAAACTTTTTAAGTATGTTGAGTATATTAAAGAAATTGCAAATCCTTTGCTGTTTATTGAGGGAATTGTAATGACTATGTATGAATCAAATACAAAAGTTACCGAAATTTCTGAACGTGAGCTGAAACTGAGATATAATAAATATCTCTTTAAGACCTATATTCCGCGGAACAATATGGTAACTGAATCTACATTTTACGGCAAGCCTGCAATATTATATAATGTTAACGCAAATGTTTCAATGGCTTATCTAGAACTTGCCTACGAGCTGATAAATAAATACAGCCCCCAAAAATTGAAAGAAACAATTTAGTATTATTTTCTTATAAGGATCTGAAAGGACAAAATTTTTTTTGAAGGAGCTTTCCAAAACATACGAACCCGGAACAATTGAGCATGATATAATAGCATTCTGGAATAAGAATAAATTTTATGCTCCGGCAAGTGATTCAAACAAACCCAAATATTCCATTGTTATTCCGCCCCCAAATGTTACCGGTAATCTGCATATGGGTCACATGCTGAATAATACCATTCAGGATATTTATGCCCGCTGGAAAAGAATGTCAGGGTTTAACACACTATGGCTTCCGGGGGCTGATCATGCCGGTATTTCAACCCAGACAAAAGTAGAAGGAAAGCTCCGTGCTGAAGGTATTTCAAGGTACGATCTCGGCAGGGAAAAGTTTGTAGGTAAAGTGTGGGAGTGGAAAGAGGTATATCACAGCAATATAGTGGAGCAGCTCACGCGTATGGGTGCATCGGTCGATTGGGACCGTGAACGCTTCACAATGGATGAAGGGTTATCCATTGCTGTACGTAAAGTATTTGTGGACCTTTATAAAAAGGGGCTGATATATAAAGGCAAAAGAATTATTAATTGGGACCCCGAACAGCAAACTGCCCTGAGTGATGAAGAGGTTATTTATAAGGAAAAGAACGATAAGCTTTATTACGTTAAATATCCGCTGGTAGATGATAAAACAAAGTTTGTGGTTATTGCAACAACCCGACCCGAAACAATGCTGGGTGATACTGCTATTGCAGTAAATCCGAATGATGAACGGTATACGGGCATTGCAGGCAAAAAAGTTCTCCTGCCAATAGTGGATAAGGCTATACAGGTAATTGCCGATGAATACGTAGAAATGGATTTTGGTACAGGTGCGCTTAAAATTACTCCTGCGCATGATCCGAATGATTTTATGATCGGTGAGAAGTATAACCTGGAATCAGTCCAGGTTATTGACCATACAGGCAAAATGAACGAACATGCCGGAAGATATTCAGGGTTAGATAGATTTGAAGCACGCAAAAAAATAGTTGAAAAGCTTGAAGAGCTTGGACTCATAGAAAAAATTGAGGATTATACCCATAATGTTGGATTCAGTGAGCGCGGCGGCGCGCAGGTTGAGCCATACTTATCCGATCAGTGGTTTGTAAGCATGAAACAGCTCGCCGAGCCGGCATTGAATGCAGTACGTTCAGGTGAGATCAAATTCCACCCCGAACGCTGGGTTAAAACCTATGAAAACTGGATGACCAATATACGTGACTGGTGTATTTCCCGCCAGTTATGGTGGGGGCATCAGATACCGGTTTGGTATAACAAGAATAATGGTGAAATATACTGTGAAGTAAATCCGCCTGCTGATGTTGAGAATTGGGAACAGGATCCGGATGTGCTTGATACATGGTTTTCCAGTTGGTTGTGGCCGTTTTCCACTATGGGCTGGCCCGAAGAGACTGCCGATCTGAAGAAATTCTTCCCGACTGATTTCCTTTCAACTGCCGCTGATATTATTTTCTTCTGGGTGGCCAGGATGATAATGGCATCACTTGAATTTACAGGCAAAATTCCTTTTAGCGATGTTTATTTCCATAACATTGTACGTGATGATATAGGCAGAAAAATGTCAAAATCACTGGGTAACTCACCCGATGTAATTGAAGTTATGAATGAATACGGCACGGATGCGCTCAGGTTCACACTTGTTTATTTAGCTCCTCAGGGTACAGATATATTTTTCGCGAAGGAAAAATGTGAGATCGGCAGGAACTTTGCAAATAAGCTGTGGAATGCCGCGAGATTCCTTTTGATGAAGAAAGATCAATCCGCAGGTAATAACAAACCGTATGAGAAAGATGTTTTTGACCTGTGGATTAAAAGCCGGCTCCACTCGACAATTAAGATCTACCTAAAAGCTTTAAATGAGTATAAGATCAACGAAGCTTCCGCTGCGCTGTATGATTTTATCTGGGGTGATTTCTGCGATTGGTATATTGAAATTCTCAAAATTAAAGCAAATGATAATCCTGCATCCGGTGAGGCAATATTTGAAAATGCCATAAATATTTTCGAGGATTCAATCAAACTGCTTCATCCTGTAATGCCATTTATTACAGAAGAACTTTGGCAGGGTATCAAAGATAGAAAAGAGAACACCAGTATCACAGTAAGTGATATGCCGGCTTTGAATGATGCATTAATTAACAGTGATGCAGAGAGCAGGATAGTAACTATTCAGCAGCTAATGGCTGCAGCGCGCAATCTGCGCGCAGAAATGGGGCTTTCACCATCGGTAAAGTGTGATATTACCATCAATTGCGCAAATGCTGCTGATGCCGGGTTTATTAATTCATCTGCAAATTATATTAAGTCACTGGCCAAAATTGAATCACTTGAAATCAAAACCGGCGCTGATGCGCCTTCGTATAAATCGGTTACTGCTGTTGTTGGCTCATACCAGGTTTATTTAAAGATTGAAGGATTAATTGATATTGAGCAGGAAAAAGCCAAGCTGAATAAAGAAATTGAACGAACTGAAGGGTTCATGGCATCAATAAATAAAAAACTTTCCAACGAAAAATTTGTGAATAATGCTTCCCCAGAAGTTGTTGAAAATGAAAAGAAAAAACTTGAAGACAGCAAACAGAAACTTGAGAAATTAAAAGAACATTATAAATTAATAGTCAGCTGATATTAAAATGAAAAAATTTATTGTATTACTTGCTTTCCTTGTCACGTCAACAATATTTTCCCAAAGCATAATTCTTGATATTTCGTATACAAGGATTGAAAATGATAAGAACCGCAGTACAAGGACAGAAACTTTCAGTATAAACGGTTCTTCATCGGCTTATTCCCTGAAGTATGACGGCAGAGTTCTGCCCAATGAAATGGATGAACAGAAAGTATGTGAGCTTACACAGAATGCTGTGAATGAGATTTCGTCATCAATAAGCGATAATAAGGTTGCGGTCAACGAAACTTTCTATGCCAAGGAAAAAACCAATGGTGAGAGTACTTTTTATCTGTTGATAAAAGTAAATATGGTTTATGATGGCACTCCATACGAGATAATACTTGACGGCGAATCAAACCTTGTAATGGGGAACAAAATGTACCTAAAAGTGATAGAATTGATAAAGGACCTCAGAAGAATTATCAAAAACTGTTAAATAGTTTTAAATATGAAATATTTAACCGGAATAGTATTTACCATAATATTCTTTTCTGCAGTATCAGAGGCTCAGGATCTGAATATTGCGATCAGTTATCTGTATGGCGAAAAAAGCAAGGATAGCCATTCCTCCGAGGAGAGCTTTGCTATCAGCAACACAAGTGTTGCTTATTCCATTAAGTACAGCGGCAGAAAAAGCAAAGATCAGCAGGATATGGAAAAAACCTGTACTTTCACACAGCAGGATTTGGAAAATATCAGAAAGACTATTGAAGCCAAAAAACTTAATGTTAATGATTCGTTGTTACAGGAATCATCCAAGACACAAAGTTATGAAGTATATACCAGGATAAATATTGCGCTTAATATGGATGGACAGGAGTATAAAATAAATATAAACGGCGATACAAAAGAGTTTGATGATGCCGCGCTTTATAAAAACTCGGTATTTTTTATAATCATGCTCCGCAAAATGGTTGAGGATTGTAAGTAGAATAGGAATAGTGACTTTTGCGGGGTCGCCTTACCCGAGAAGCAATCTCATCAAAGCATGAAGGATCAAAATGAATGTCAGGATAACTTCCTGGCATTTTTTTATGTGTGTAACCCTGCGTGAGTTTTTGTCACCCTGAACTTGTTTCAGGGTCTGCTTCAACTCTCAAAAATCTTTCACAAAACCATAATTACAGAGTATGTTAACAGATGCTGAACCAAGTTCAGCATGACAGAAGTAATTTTAGGTAAAATTTCGTAACTTGAAGGACTCCGAATATAATGGTATATCCGCATGAAATAATCATGGGTGAATTAGCTGGTATCCGCCGACTGGCGGATCATAACCCGAAAAAGTAAACTCGTTTGATAAATGTACTTCGTTTACGTATTGTATTCTGAAAATTACGACAAGATATATATTGGCATGACTTCTAATCTTGAGCAGAGGCTATTATCCCATAGTGAACTCTCAAAAAAGGGTTGGACGATTAAATTCAGACCTTGGAAGATGGTTTATAAAGAGAGCTTTCAGACTAAAAAAGAAGCTTTAAAAAGAGAGAAAGAATTAAAGAGTTTTAGAGGCAGGGAATTCATTCGAAACCAGATTATAGGTAAAATTTCGTAACTTGAAGGACTCCGAATATAATGGTATATTTGTTAATAATATCGCGGGGTGGAGCAGCTGGTAGCTCGTCGGGCTCATAACCCGAAGGTCGGAGGTTCGAATCCTTCCCCCGCTACTAGATTAAGAAAATCCCGTCTAAAAAGACGGGTTTTTTGTTTTTGATAACTTTGCTAAATTTGTAGCTTAAATAGAAGAAATTGAAGAAATCTACTGAAATAAGACAGGACTTCCTGGATTTTTTTAAGTCCAAACAGCATAGAATTGTGCCTTCTGCACCGGTATTCCCATACGATGACCCAACACTGCTTTTCACAAACGCAGGAATGAACCAGTTCAAGGATGTATTCCTTGGCACCGGAACCCGCGACTATAAACGCTGTGCCGATACCCAAAAATGTATTCGGGTGAGCGGAAAGCATAACGACCTCGAAGAGGTCGGTCATGACGGCTACCACCACACATTTTTTGAAATGCTTGGCAACTGGTCTTTTGGCGACTATTACAAAAAAGAAGCGATCGAATGGGCCTGGGAGCTGCTTACAAAAGTATGGGGACTCGATAAAAATCGCTTGTGGGTAACATACTTCAGAGAGGACCTTGAAACCAAAGAGCTCTGGGAAAACTGCACAGATATTGATCATAGCCACATTTTGAAGTTCGATGAAAAGGATAATTTCTGGGAAATGGGCGATACCGGTCCCTGCGGGCCTTGCAGCGAAATTCATGTTGATATGAGGCCCGACCATGAACGTGCGCTCATTCCTGGCCGCGACCTGGTAAATAAAGACAACCCGCAGGTGATTGAAATTTGGAATAATGTATTCATGCAATACAACCGGTGGAAAGACGGCAGCCTGCAACCATTACCTGCACAGCATGTAGATACAGGCATGGGTTTTGAGCGGCTCGTAAGGGTAATCCAGAACAAGACATCAAATTATGATACGGATATATTTAGCGGAACCATTGCTGCCACTGAAAAGATAACA